>CAKOKQ010000001.1 GCA_934095825.1 uncultured Bacilli bacterium
ATTAAGATTACTTTCTATAATTATTCTTTGACTCAAATTTAAATGTTTTCCCATTTTAAAAATCTCCTTTCATATATATGGGTAAAACAGCAATGCCTATTATATGATTTTTAACTAAAATATCAAGTGTGGTAAGTGAAAGACTAAATACTCCAGCATTAATTATTATGGTTCATTTAGAATTTCATTCGAATTTCTTGATAAAACTGCATATTTTACTTGCATTCGTAATAAAATGTGTTATAATCTTAATTGTTATTAAAAAGGAAAGCAATTTGTATCCACAAATTCACCTGACTTTAGATTGATAAAGTGGGTTTAAGGCCAATAAAGATAAAACTTTTAGGTGATAGGTGGATACTAGGTATCTGCCTTTTTAAATATAATAATAGTGGAGGTGTGTTTATATAGCAAAAGATAAGAATGAAATGCCTATTAATGATAAAATTAGGGTTTCGGAAATGATGGTTATTGGTCCAAATGGGGAACAAATGGGAGTTAAAAAGCGTGGGGATGCCCTAACTTTAGCATCTTATGCGGGACTAGATTTAGTTCTTCTTAATGCAAATGGTAATCCAGCGGTTGCTAAGATTATGGACTACAACAAGTATCGTTATGAAAAACAAAAGAAGTTAAAAGAACAACAAAAAAGACAAAGAGAAAATAATAAAGAGTTAAAAGAGTATCAATTATCAGTAACTATTGATATTGGGGACTTTAATACTCGCAAAAAAAATGCGTATGATTATCTAGTTAAAGGTCATAAAATTAAAGCGTCAATTAGATTTAAAGGACGCCAAATGGCTCATACTGAATTAGGAGCCGAGGTACTTGAAAGATTCGCAAAAGAACTGGAAGAAGTAGCCGTTATCGAAGAAAAGCCAAAATTAGAAGGCAGAAACATGTTTATGCTATTGGCACCAAAAGTAAATAAGTAGTAAGGGAAGGAAATGTTATTATGGCAAAATGCAAACAAAAAACTCATAAAGCAAGTAGCAAAGTTTTAAACGCTAAGAAAAATGGTACAGTTACATATAAAAAGAGTAATGGTAACCATAAAACAGCAAAAGATTCAAGTAAGGCTGTTAGACAAAGAAGAAATAAGGGAGTATTAAATGATACTTTCGCAAAGAAATTAATGGATAGAATCTAGTAAGGTGGTGTAGAAGATGACAAGAGTTAAAGGTGGAAGTGTTTCCAAAACAAGAAGAAGAAAAGTATTAAAAGAAGCGAAGGGTTACTTTGGTTCTAAGCACAGATTATATAAAACTGCTCAAGAACAAGTATTCCACAGTGGTAATTATGCTTTCCGTGATAGAAAACAAAATAAGAGAAACTTTAGAAAATTATGGATTACAAGAATTAATGCAGCTTGCCGTATGAATGATATTTCATATTCAAAATTCATTAGTGGTCTTGCTAAAGCTAATATCGAAGTAAACCGTAAAATGCTTGCTGAACTTGCTATTAGTGATAATGAAGCATTTACTAACTTAGTAAATATTGCTAAAGAGGCATTAGCAGGTAAGGAATATAAACCAGCAGCTGTTAAAGCCGAAAAAAAAGTAGAAGTTAAGACTGAAGAAGCTCCTAAAAAAGCTGCTAAAAAGACAACTACTAAAAAAGCTGATGCTAAAGAAGTAGAAGAAAAACCAGCTAAAAAGACTGCTGCTAAGAAAACTACTACTGCAAAAAAGACTACTAAAAAAGAAGCTTAATTTTAAAAAGTATCATTTATTGGTACTTTTTTATTTTGCTTGTAAACTTTTTGTGTTATAATTTTTAGTATGATATGGAGAGTGCAATTATGAGTAACGAGAATAATAATGGGGTAATTGATTTTGATGGTTCTTCTTTCATTCAAAATGGAGATGGCAATAATATGACTAGTAACAATGTAAATAATACGACTATTAATGATGCTAGTAGTAATGGTGGAGTTCCTGTTAGTGATATTAATGTAGATGATATCTTTGGGACATGGAGTGATAATGGTTCTAGTACTCAAGAGGAAGTAAAACCAGTTAGTAATGACTATAACAATTCTGTTACTTCGGTTGATAATAAAGAAATATCAACTCAGGAAACTTCCCAACATGCTGCTGATAATTTAAATTCAGAAAATTTAAGCTTTCAACCAATAAATGAAGAGGCCTTTAGTAAAGAAACAAATGAAGCTGTTTTACCATTAAATGTAGCTCAAGGAGATATTCAAACTGAGGCAGGTTTGAATGACAACTCTAAAGTTGCCATTAATACAGATGAACTTACAGCGCTTGCGATGAGTGCTATGGCTAATTTAACAAACAATGTTGGAACATTGGAATCTACTTCGGATATTGATACTTCAAAAAATTTAGAAGAAGTTAAAGTACCTTCAGAAATAACGGCGAGTTCTCCAGATTTAAAATCAGAACCAAACAATGATATGAGCTTTAATAACCAAGGGGCTGCAATAAATTCTACTAGTCAAGTTCCTACTAATGCAGCCTTGATGACAGAAGAAGATACAGATTCATCTAATAATGGTGGTGTTTCTTTTAATCCATTTGTTACCACAGAAGCAGTTTCAAATTTTGACAACAATTCTGGAAGTCTTAATGATGATGGGAATTTAACAAATAATCCAACAACAAGTGAAGCTAGTAATGCAGAAATATCATTAGAAACAAATGATTTTAATGCTTCTTTACCAGAAAATACACAATTTAATGTAGAAAATAATGCTACAACAGGAACTCAAACAACTGATTTTCCAACCGATAGTGGTGCTTCTATAGAAATTGATACTCAAAGTGCTTTTAATAGTCAAGATACTTTTAATAATCAAGAAGTTCCAAATAATCAAGTAATTGATAATCAATTTACAATTGTAAATGATCAACCTCTATTTGATAATTCAAACTTTACAAATGATCAGACTTTTGTTAATAATCAAAATTTAGAAAATAATCAAGATTTATTTAGCAATTTTAATGAGAGTAGTAATGTAAATAATATTGTAAATGCTAATGATAATTTTAATAACCCAAATAATACTTTTGCCAATCAAACTATTTCGGGAGTTGTGTCTTCTAATGATGAAGAAAATATTGTAAGTAATCAGATGACTTTTAATAATCCAGTAAATGGTATTGGTTCAGCTACTTTTGATAATGGCGGTCTTATCACTAATCAAGATCTTACAAATAATGAAGATTCTACTAATAATCAGATGAATAATTTAGAAAATAGTCCTTCTTTTGAAGTTAACAACTTCAATAATAATATAGAAAATAACGGTGGTTTGAATACTAATAGTCAGAATGTTCAAGAGATAAGTGTAGTGCCTAGCGGTGTTAATAATCAAACTATTAGCACCCCTAATGTAAATGGGGTTATTGATAATCAGAATATAAATTATTTAAATTCAGGTAACCAAATGAGCGGAAGTATAAATGGGCAAAGTACTGGTAATAATATGGACAATGCTTTAGCGGGTGATGTTAACTTATCAACAATTAATCCAAGTAGTGATAATTCACTACAACAAGCCTTAAATAATCCCATTAATAATATTAGTTTAGATAATTCGATAAGTGTTGGAACTGTTGCAAATAGTAATGTTCCAACACCGAGTGTAAATGATGATACCAGTGATACAGCAGGTGCTACAACAAAGCAAAAAGGTAAAATTAGTTTACCAATAGTTATTCTTATTATAATAATTGTGGTTTCAGTGGGAATAATTATTTTAAAAAGAGATGTTTTGGTTGAATTTTTTCAAACTTTAATGAAGAAATGATATTCTTATAGGAAATGTTTTTATGAAATATTATTGTAAATGAAACGAAAGACATAATTAAAGAGATATAAAAGTAAAAAAGAGAAAAAGGAAATAATGGAGTGATTTTATGGTAGAAAAAATGTTATCAATGTTAGAAGTAACCGTGAAAATGGGCGGAAAAAATATAATATTTAGTTTAGTATTTATTGTTATAGGGTTTGCTTTAGTTGTTTGGGCGATTATTAACATCATATCAAGAAGTAAAAAGAAAAAAACTTTCACTTTAATAGATGGAAAAGTAGTCGACTATGCAGTTAGCAGAAATAGTGATGGTCCTGATTCATATGGAATTATTGCAGAGTATATAGTAGATGGTGTTAGCTATCTTATTAATCCGACATCTTATTCAGGGACGACAAGAGCTAAACACCCCATTGGCAGTATAGTAAAAGTTAGATATAATCCTGAAAATCCCGCTGATGCTATTTTTGATAAAGATGGTGGTTCTGTGTTGATGCTGATTGTGGGGATTGCTTTCTTTATTGCCGGTATAATAATGTTTTAGATTATTAAGGTTTCTTAATAGTCTTTTTTATTGGGAATCTTGCAAATAAAAATAAACTTTAGTATAATTAATTTAGAAAAAAGGTAGAGGTACTTATGCGAAAGATAATGTCTTGTTTAGATATTGGAAATGCTAGTATTAAATTTATAGTAGCAGAAATTAAAGATAGAAATTTGTATGTTTTAACGAGTAGTATTGTTAGTAATGAGGCTTTAAAAAAAGATATGACTATGGACTATGGCGTTTTAGAAGAACAAATTAAAAAAATTCTAAGTGATACCAAAGAAAAATTAGGCATGGAAATAAAGAAAACATTGCTTACGATTCCTTCTGATAGTGCCGCTTTTACGATTAATAGAGCTAAGATTGATATTAAAAATGAAGATAATTTAATTACTACTGAGGATATGTTAAAAGTAGTTAATTTATCTGGTAAAAATGTTATTCAAGATAATATGGAATTAGTTAATATTACGCCTTTATATTATACTTTAGATGATTCTAGTAGGACTGATTTGCCTGTTAATACCTTTAGTAAATCTTTAGAAGTTAAAAGTATTATTACTAGTTCAACTAAAGAAGATGTTTATAAGTATTTAAAAATATTAGATAATCTAGGAATAAGTGTTGTTGATATTAGTTATGATGTTGTGGGAAATTATTTTGCTTTAAAGACGGATGATATGGATACGAATTGTGGAGTTATTATTGATATTGGTTACTTAAGTACTAGTGTTTCTATATATAATAAAGGAGTTCTTGTTAATACAGAAAAAATTAAAGTTGGTGGTTTTAATGTTTTAAAAGATATTAGTTATGTTTATAAGATTTCTTTAGAATCGGCAAAAGATGTTTATAAAAGAGTAGGGTTAGGAAATAGTAAGAATGCTAGTAACTTAGATAAGGTTGAAATTAAAGATAATAATGGAGATAAATTGATTGTTAATCAGGTTAATTTAAGTGAAATTATCGAATCAAGGATACAAGAGATACTTAGAATGGCTAAAAAGCAAATTAACACCTTAACAAAAAGACAAATAAGTTATATAATATGTACAGGTGGAATAGCAAATATAGGCGATTTTGACTTAAATGTTTTAGAAGTATTTGGTAAGAATGCGCGCACCTGCTATATTAATACAATTGGAATTAGAGATACAAGGTATGCTAGTACTTTGGGATTAATTAAGTGGTATGATTATAATGCTAAGTTAAAAAATTACGATTATTCCATATTGAGTTTAGAAGAACAAGAAGAATTTAGTAAAGAAGAAAGCGAAGCTAGAACTAGTAGTAATAGTATTATTGGGAAAGTCTTTGATTATTTCTTTGAATAACGAGAACGGAGAGTGTTTATGTACGAGATGAAAATGGATCAAATTGCAAAAATTAAAGTTATAGGTGTTGGTGGTGGCGGTTGTAATGCCGTTAATAGAATGATTGAATCGGGTGTTCAAGGTGTAGAATTTATTGTTGCCAATACGGATTTACAAGTTTTAAATGTAAGTAAAGCAGAAACTAAATTACAAATTGGTAAGAGTATTACTAACGGACTAGGAGCTGGCGCTAATCCAGATGTTGGTAGAGAAGCAGCCTTAGAAAGTAAAAAAGAAATTGAAGAAGCCTTAAGTGGGGCTGATATGGTCTTTGTTACTTGTGGTATGGGTGGCGGCACAGGTACCGGAGCAGCTCCAATTGTTGCGGAAATTGCTCAAGATTTAGGAGCCTTAACTGTTGGCATTGTTACTAAACCGTTCCGTTTTGAAGGTAAGAAAAGAATGGATCATGCCGAAATTGGAATTGAAGAATTAAGACATCATGTGGATACAATTATTGTTATTCCTAATGATAGATTAAGAGATATTATTGATAGAACCACGCCAATGATGGAAGCATTTAAAGAAGTTGATAATGTCTTAAGACGAGGAGTTCAATCCATTTCCGATTTAATTGCTGTATCTGGTTTAGTAAACTTAGACTTTGCCGATGTTAAGACTATTATGTCAAAGCGTGGTAATGCCATTATTGGTATTGGTATTGGTGTTGGGGAAAATAGAGCTGTGGAAGCTGCTAAACAAGCCGTATCCAGTCCATTATTAGAAACTACCATCGATGGAGCAACGGATGCCATTATCAATATTACTGGTGGTAATTCACTAACCTTATTTGAAGCAGAAGATGCTGCCGAAGTGGTTAGAAACGCTGCTAATACGGATATTAATACCATCTTTGGAGCCGTTATCAATGAAAACTTAAATGATGAAGTAATTGTTACCGTTATTGCCACTGGTTTTGATGATAATATGGATAGCGATTCTGATGATGGCGATGCTGACTATACAAGAATGGATTCTTATAATAATAAAGATGAAGATGAGGATGACGGTGATGTTGATATTCCTCCATTCTTAAGAAGTAGAGATAGATATTAATATTTGGAAGTATAAAAAGGTGGGAGATTATGTCGGTAATACACGCTTTAATACTTCTTTTTTTATGGATAGTAACTTCCTATTTAGCCATTAAAAATATTGAAGAATACTATCATATGCAAAAAAAGTTAAAAAAGCGAAATGAAAGAATAGGGGTTATTTTTGTCGTTTTAGTTTGTTTACTATTTAGAAGTGTTATTTCAACTTATATTATTTATGTTTTGATGTTTAATGCTTTATATTATGTTATCCATAAAGTATTTAAAAATAAATTTTTGGATAAAAGCTTTTATTTATGTTTTGTAATACCAATTATTATAGTAATATTAGGAGTTATTAATGTCGAAAATTTACATTTTACGACTTATAATTTAGAAAATAGTGATATTTCGGAAGATATTAAAATGGCCTATGTCAGTGATGTGCATTTATCAACACTATCAAGTAGTAAGTTAGAAAAGTTAGTTAACGAAGTAAGTGCTAAAGATTATGATGTCTTTGTAATTGATGGTGATTTAATAGATGAATTTAGTAAAGATAGTAAAACTAAGGAAGTTATTAAAAGGTTAGGTGCTATTAAAACTAAGTATGGACTTTATTATGTGGAAGGAAATCATGATTTATTAAATAATAAGAGAAGAAGTTATTTGATAGAAAGTGGCTTTCGGGTATTAGAAGATGAAAGTGTCTTAATAAATAATAACTTCTATTTGATTGGTAGACGAGATTTAAAAGATAAGAAAAGAGTCGATTTAAATAGTTTAACTTATAATTTAGATAGACCTGCAATATTATTAGACCATCAGCCTAATGTTATAAAAAATATGGATCCTAGAATAATGGTTCAGTTATCAGGACATACTCATGCTGGTCAGATTTGGCCTTTAGGTTATTTCTTAAAGTACGGCTATTATAAAGATAAGAGGTTAATTGTTTCCTCAGGAGTTGGAGCTTGGCATAATCAAGTCAGAACTAGTAAATATAGTGAAATAGTAGAGATAAATATTAAGAAAAGTTAAAAGTTTTAAAGAATGTGATATTTGCTAAAATATAAATTATTGACACTAAAATAGGCAAATGCTATACTCCTGACTTTGACAGTTTCTAAAAGTTAAAATCTCCCAATCACAGTATTTATAGGGCTTTGAGAGATTTTTTGAAGTCTAAAAATATGCGTACCATGACACTATTTAAAAGTATTAAAAATTTTTTTGAAATATTGATGAGAATTTATTTCATAGTCGGTTCTAATATTACATAAATCGTGTAAATCATCAGTTAAATCAGTGCGTTTATAAACCAAAATATAACCATCTCCTTTTGATTCATAAACATTAATACCTTTTAATGTTCCTAATATTTCATTAATTGTATATTTATAATTTAATTTTTTTTCTAAGATTCGATAGACTAAAAGTGATATAAAACAAGTCATAAAATGAGCTTTGATTCTATCTTTTCTCGATAAATTTACAGGTCTAGTAAGAAAATCACTTTTCATTATTCGGAAAGATTCTTAGATTTGGAAGTTTTTAAGCGCATATATTATCACCATTCTTAATGTTATTATGCAATACTCCGCGATTGTACGCAAACACAAAAATTAAAAAAGTCAGTATTTAATTGACTTTGAGAGGCATTGAAATTAGAAACTGGCAAACTAATGTCTATTAAAGAAAGATTATGAAGTATATAATATTCCTTATATAACAAGTAGTAGTGTATCCGAAGAAAATGCTTCTACTAGTGTTAATGATGTTATAAATAAGACTAGTACTTTATAAAATAGTTTTATTAAGAAATATAAGGGTAAAGATACCGATAGTATTAGTGGTAAATATATATTTATAATAACTATTATTAGTAGTAGTATTGCCTTATCTTTATTAGGTATTACTTTAAAAAGTATTTATTATAAGAAAAGAAACTTCTCTTAAGGGAGGAGTTTTTTCTTTGAAGTTTTAAAAATAAATGGTATTATATAATAGAGGCGAATTTAGGATATGGAAGTAAATATATATACAATTTTAGAAGTAGAATATAAAAAAAGATATAAGTTACCAGATTACTGGTATCAAATAGATGATTATAAAGTAATGACAGAAATAATAAGTAAGGCGATTAATAATAAGAAAAGAATTGAAGATATAGAAGAATATCAGAAACTAAATAAGGTGATAATGTATGACTAGGGAAGAATTAAGCCAAAAATTATTAGAAATAGATGATTTAAAAGGCGCTATTGATAAGTTAAGTCCTGAGGTTTTATCATATCTTGATATTAAAGTGTATAGTAGACCTATAAGTGGATATTATAATGCTTATGACTATATGCTATGTAGTAAAAAAGGTGAAGTAAGACCAAAGCGTGAAGATAAAGTAAGTAAGGAAATTATTATCCCTAAAATTAAGGAAGGAATGACTCTTGATTCTGGTTTTTTGATTCCAACTGATGTTTTACTTTCACCGTGGCCAGATTCTAATAAAAATGTTTTAGAACATATTTTGGAAAATCCTATTATATTACTTTTTGGTAGGTGTACTCCAGCAGTTGATAATTTAGGAGTAATTAAAACAGTTATAGAACATGGATATTATAGTTTTCTTAATATGGTTTCAATTAATTTATATAATGAAAAAATTATTGATGATAAAACTATATTAGATATAATGATAGAACATAAAATATTACCAGTAACTAAGTATGTTACTTATAATATGGGCCTTGATATTTTAGAAAACAGTTTTAAAGAGCCCCAAGATATTTTACTTGCTAAAGTAAAGGAAGATAAAACTTTATTAGAAGTTTTGCTTGAAAATAATATACCTTTTAAGTTTGATAAATATGATTTAGAAAAAGCCCCTTTAGAAGTAAAGAAAGCTATTTTATTAATATGTACAAAGGAAAATAGACTAGATTTAATAAGAAATATTTATGATTCTTTTGTTGATTCTACTAATTTAGCCATGGAAAAAATAAAAAGTTACAATCAAGAAGAGGATGTTATTAAGACTTACAAGATACCTTTGGAGTTTCAAGATAAAGTTAAAGAATTTTATCAAGTCTATGCAACGGGGACTAGTAGCAGTAAAGAAATTCTAGATTTAGCGGTAAAATCGTTTTTAAACTGTTTAACTGTAGATAAAACTGTTGCTACCGATGATATGGATTGTTTAATATCGATTAAGCAAGAATATCCTCATTTTCATTTTGAACACAATAAGAATAAAGGTTCATTTTTCTTGGCTGGCGGCGAAACAATTAGTATTGAAAGCCCTAGTTGTTTAGCTGTGTTTAATCATGAACTGGCACATGCTCTTCATCATTATATAATTGATGATTCTCTTGCTCCTTCGGCTATTCAAGAAGAAATAGAATTAGGAAGAGAAGAAAGTTATGATAATTTAAAAATGAAGGCTATTTATAATGAACTTAATAGTGAATCGGCATCTTTGGCAAGTAAAAATGATGCAGAATTAAAAAGAAAGTTTGGAGAGTTCATAATTAAAAATTATGGTTCTTTAGAGGCATATGAAGCACTTTTAAGGTCCAAATTTCAAAAAATACTAACTGATAGTACAACTGTTAGAGATTATACCGATGAAAATTTTGGTAGTGAGGTAAGCACTGAGGTAAAAAAGGCTCTTGATAGTATTATAACAAATATGGATATTAGTACGGCTGTAAGCAAGTTAACTAACCACTGCTTACAAGTTGAATATAAGCAGTTTGAAGCCAGGTTATTTGATGAAAAACAGGCTGAATTTTTGATGTATTATAATTTTATTGATGCTTATTATAATGGGGCTGTTGGCGAATTAGCTTTTGACAATGATATTAATAATTCTTTTTATAGCGTTCATGGTCTTACATATTTTCTTAAAGATGAGGATAATCAATATCGTGAAATGCTTGCTGATTATGTTGCCCTTTTAAAGAGTCTTAATGGTAAATATTATATAGATAAATTACGCGAAAAGGGTTTTGGTAGTATTATTGATAAGATTGATAAGGTATATCGCTATAGTGGTTATGAAAAAAATGTTAGTTTGTAATAAAACGGTGTTGTGTTAAACTTATGGTAATTAAGAAGCAATAATTATGGAATATTCTGGTTTATTAGCAGAAAAGTTGGTACTAAGTCTGCTATTATTTCCAAAAACACTAACATTATGGTGTGATGCAGTAGAAAAAAACTCAAACCTTAAATTGAAAGCCTATAATATAGATAATTAGAACTTTAACATATGCAAACTTTTAATGTCAATAACTTTTGAAAATGTCTTAAATAAAATTATTTATTTGCGTTTAAGCATATACGTGTGTTGTATGTGCTTTTTTCTGTTGTTTTTTAAATAATAAAGCCTTCCAAGGATGTGTCATAGGTGGTATATAAATTTTTTTAGGATGCTCTTGTTTGACATCATCATCTAACTCTGAAGAAACACTTTTATGTTTTTTAACTTCCATTAAAGAATATACACAGTCGTCTATTGTAGCCCAAAGAGAGCCGTCAAACGCCTCAATAACTAAACATTCTGTTCCTGGTAAGAAACATTGTAAACTCAAGTAACAGTTGTATGGTTGATAGTATTTGTTTTTAAATTTAATTGAACTTCCATTATCAATTTTTCTAGTACTTAAAATAGCTAAAGTATAATTGATTTTCTCATTTGAAGGGGATACTTCAAAGGCATTTGGATATTTCTTACAATCTAGAGCAAAATGTTTATTAAAATTTGGAATAAATGTGTTAACTAAATATTCATTTGCATCATCAATATTATCGATTCCAGCTATTCTTAATTCTTGAACTAATCTTCCTTGAAAAGTTCCATTAGCTCTTTCAATGGTACCTTTAGCTTGGAAAACACTTGTTGTCTTTAAATCAGTGCCTAAAATTTTGCACGCATAGCCAAACTGAGTTAAGACATATTTATTGCTTGTTTTTTTCTCTTTAGATAAAGAATTGTAATTAAAGACAGTTCGATTATCCGTTTTAATTAATACTGGAATACCATAATTTTCAAGTATTTGCTTGAAGATAATATAATAGCCTCTTAAAGTTTCTTGGGGTTGGAATATTCCACCAACGGTAGTACCTGTACACAAGTCTATAGCTAAATGTAGACAAGCCTTCTCAGAGCTAAACCATTTATGTATAGAACCGTCCACCTCAATTACTTCGCCAAAGTATTTAGGCTTTTCCTGTCTTGGATGCGCTTCTTCAATTTTTAATTGATGAGATACCATTGTTTGAATCTCCTTATCGGATTTATTTTGATTTTCTTTCTTTTTAAGAAGTTCAGCCTTCTTCAAATTTCTTTTAGTTCTTCTTCTGATTTTGGGAGAATATATTCCAGCAGAAGTAAGCGTTTTATAAATAAAATTATAAGAAACAATAATATTTTCTCTATCTTTTAATAAATCTTTAAAATGATTAAAATTACAATCATAGTATTTATTTTTAAAAAGTAGTATAATGTTTTCAGAGATTGATTTATCTAGTGCCTTGCTGGGGATGCGTCCACGGTTGCCGTGAACGAAGCTAGATTTACCTTTCTCTTTATATTTATTAATAAGGCGATCAATTTGCCTTTGTGATAAATTTAGTTTGATAGCAGCATTGTTTTTATTACCGTTGTTATCAACTAAATTTTTTATTATGTTATATTTTTCTAATTCGTTCATTCTTAACTTGATCTTTCTCATAATGTCACCTCGGTGACATATTATAAATGAAAATGAGACATTTTCAAAAGATAACTATTAAGACATTATCATAAGTTAAACATAGAACTTTAACATATGCAAACTTTTACTTGACAAATAGTAAAAAAATGTTAAACTAAACATCATCCAAAGAAAGAAAGCAGGTGGGTTTATGGTTAAAGGTGATAGATTAAAAGCATTAAGAAAAGAAAAGGGTCTTACTCAAAGTCAGTTAGGTGAATTAATCGGGGTTAAAAAATCCGTTATTTGTCTTTATGAAAGAGAACTTAGAAATCCAACTATTGAAAGTATCGTTGCCTTATGTCAAATTTTTAATGTCGATGCCGATTATTTAATTGGTAATGACACTTTAGCAACTGTTGATAATAATGGAGAAAAAGAACATTTTGCCATGACAAAAGAAGAAGTTGAATTTATAAAAGAACTTCGTAAAAATAAAACGGCATATGCTCTTTTAGTAGAAGATTTAAAAAGGGGAATGGATTTTTTGAAATCCAAAATTAATTAAAGTCTAGGAAACTAGATTTATAAAAAGATTATGGAATAATGATCATAGAAAAGGTAAGGGGAAAATATGAAAAAAATAACTGAAGCTTTAGTAAAAAAATTAGCATATGAGGAAAGATTATGCATTTATACATTAGCACATAAAGGAGAAATATCTCCAAGAGAAATAGAAAACTATATGTATGCTGTTGAAAATTTAACAAAAATAAATATGAGTGGAATCAATTTTGACTTTGAAACAGTTAATCAATTAGGAATAGATAATTGTTGTGCTTTTTTTAAAGCATTATGTGAACAATATAGCAAACTTGCTAGTCCAGATAATGAGTTTGCTCGTTATGAGGCCAGTCAAGTTAGATGTGAAGTAGAAGTTCCTGGTAGCAATAATATTGTGCCTCAAAAAATGAGCATTGGATTACATGATTGTGCTTCAATGGTTGATAAAGCCATCGATGAAAATTACAATGAATTAAAATTCGGTTGTATGTATGGCAATTCTGATGAATCTATCTATAGATACGCTCAAGTTGGAACTATAGCTGATGTATATTATAGAATTAGAGATTTAATCGAAGGAAAGAGTTATTTTGATGGTAAATTCATGTCAGAATATAGAGAACTAGGCTCTGCATTTGCCAGTCAAAGCGATACATTAATTGCCAATTATGCACGCCGTAAAAATATCTCAAAAGATGAAGCTAAGCAAGAATTACGCCAAACTTTAGATGATGGATTTGCTGCACTTAGTAAAACACCAATTAAAGTCGAAAAACATGAAACAACACTAGAATTTAAACCTAAAAATAAATAGTCTAATGTATTATAATGAATATAGATGTGAAGATCGTCTATATTTTTTTATATTTATGAATATGATTTTACTAGGTGATTATTTTGAAAAAGTATGGAAAATATCTTCTTTTAAGTATTTTAATTCTTTTAAGTTTTTATACGACTAATAAAACAGCTAACTTAGTTCGGAATGAAGATCCCATTTTAAAAGAAATAAAAAGTGTAAGTTTAGAGAAAAAAGAAGATTTTGTTAATGCGGTAATTAAAGATGATTATATAATTCCGGGGATGTATGGTAGTGTTGTTGATGAACTTAAAAGCTTAGCTAAAATGAAAGAACAAGATGTTTTTAATAGTTTATATTTAGTTAATCAACCAATAAAACCCGACATTTCTCTTAATGATAACCTAGATAAAATTATTATTAAAGGTAATAGTAAAAAACAGGCGGTAAGTTTTATTATTGATGAAAGTAGTAGTAAAGAAATTAAAGATTATTTAGTAAAAAACAAGATTAAAGCTTCAAATTTAGTTACAAAAGATAATTTTTCTAAAGATAGTTATTTTGAACAGATTAATAATGATTTTAATAATTATAAAGAAGTAGATAAATATTTAAAGAAAAATAAGATTAATACGAATATTTGCGTGTTAGATAATAATAATTCTAATTTAAAATTTTGTCGGAGTAAGAAAAAGTATTTAGTTAAAGCTGGTTTATCTTTAGATAATACTAATATTATTGAAGTAAAGGAAAAACTAGATAGTGGAAGTATTATTTATCTTAAAAATGGTACTTATTTAGATTGTTTAGTAGAATATATTAAGTCTAAAGGTTTAAAAATAGTGCCTTTAAGCGAGCTAATTAGCGAAAAATAGAAAAAGATTTTAATAACAAATAATTAAAAAAGTGTGAAAACTTAGTGAAGATTAGGAATTATATTTGACTAATCTTTTTAGTAATGCTAGAATTATTTTGTTAGTTTCCTAACAATGGTGGTAAAATTATGCAAGAAAATAATTCAATAGGGTATCATATATTTAATACGGAAAAATTAATAGGACGATATATTTTAAGTAAGTTTGATAAACAAGCAAGACATAGAATAAGTCCTATGCAAGTTATGATTATGAAATACTTACTTAAAAATCAAGAAAGATCAGTATTTCAACAAGATATTTGTGATACTTTTAATTTAAGGCGTTCAACAGTAAGTGGTATTCTTACAACGATGGAAAAAAATGGTATTCTCATAAGAAAAGTAGCTAGCGAGGATCCCAGAAAAAATGAAATTAAACTTACGAGAGTCTTTTTAAGTAATACTAAAAAGGTATCGCTTGAATTGATGAATTTAGAAAGTATTTTAGAGCAAGATTTTACTTTAGAAGAAAAAGAAGAATTAATTAGATTATTAAAAAAATT
This sequence comes from uncultured Bacilli bacterium, assembly GCA_934095825.1. Next base: position 15,220 of record CAKOKQ010000001.1, read on the forward strand.
GGCGGGAAATTTAATAAAAGAAGAGAGGAAGAAAAATGTTTAAATTATTTAAAAATTTTACTAAAAAAGATATAGGTATGATAATTCTAAGCATTGTTTTAGTTGTATTTCAAGTATGGTTAGATTTAAAATTGCCTGATTATATGTCGGCTATTACAAGACTAGTTCAAACTGATGGAGCACTTATGGCTGATATATTAAAACAAGGTGGCTGCATGTTATTATGTGCTTTTGGCTCTTTAGTATCGGCTTGTATTGTCGGCTTTTTAGCTAGTAACTTATCGGCAAACTTTTCTTATACTTTAAGAAGTAAGGTTTATAATAAGGTTTTAAATCTAAGTACCGCTGAAGTTAAACAATTTCAAACTAGTAGTTTAATTACCCGTACCACTAATGATATTACGCAACTAGAAATGCTTATATCAATTGGCTTACAATTACTTATTAAAGCCCCAATTATGGCGGTGTGGGCCATTACCAAAATCTTAAATAAATCAATTGAATGGAGTATGCTAACGGCAGGTTGTGTCGTAATTTTACTATGCGTTGTTATTGGTTTAATGTTAATTGTTTTACCAAGATTTGAGAAGGTTCAAAAATTAATTGATAAAATTAATAATGTTACTAGAGAATCAATTACAGGTATTAGAGTTATAAGAGCCTTTAATGCCGAAAAATATCAGGAAGAGCGATTTGCTAAAGTAAATAATGACTTAACAAATATGCAATTGTTTAACCAAAAATGTTTTGCTATTTTAAATCCCATTATGATGTTAGTAATGAATGGGTTAACACTAGGAATTTATGCGATTGGAACTTTTCTAATTAATAATGCGGTTATTAGTGTAAAGATTAGTTTATTTAGTGATATGGTAATTTTTTCTAGTTACGGTATGCAGGTTATTATGTCATTCTTAATGCTGGCAATGATATTTATGATGTGGCCTCGTGCAGCAATTTCTGCGCGTCGTATTAATGAAGTATTAGACTGTACTATTAGTATCGAAGATGGTAAGGGGGATATTAAAACAACCGAAGTAGGAACTGTTGAATTTAAAAATGTATCCTTCAAATATCCTGATGCTGATGAGTACTTGCTGCGTAATATTTCCTTTAAAGTTAATAAGGGTGAGACCATTGCTTTTATTGGTTCGACTGGTTCGGGGAAGAGTAGTTTAATTAACTTAGTTCCTAGATTTTATGATGCTACTGATGGGGAAGTTTTAGTAGATGGGGTTAATGTCAAAGATTATACTTTAGAAGAATTGCACAATAAACTAGGTTATATTCCTCAAAAAGCTGTTATGTTTACGGGAACAGTAAAAAGTAATGTCGCTTACGGAACTAAAAATGATAAGAAACCTAGTGCAGAAAAAATAAAGGATGCAATAAATATTGCTCAAGCTTATGAATTTGTATCTAAAATGGACGGAGGCGTTGATGCCCATATTGCTCGTGGCGGGACCAATGTTTCTGGGGGTCAAAAACAGCGTTTAGCTATTGCTAGAAGTATTGCTAGAGATCCAGAAATTTATATTTTTGATGATTCTTTCTCAGCCCTAGACTATAAAACTGATGCTACCCTAAGAAGGGAATTAAAAAAATATACGAAAGATGCCACTAGTATGATAGTTGCTCAAAGAATTGGGACTATTATCAATGCTGATAAAATTGTTGTTTTAGATAAAGGCACTTGTGTTGGTATAGGTACCCATCAAGAATTATTAAAAAATTGTGAGGTCTATAAAGAAATAGCCTTATCACAATTATCAAAGGAGGAGTTAGAAAATGCCTAGACCTATGCACGCTAATAACGAAAAATCAAAAGATTTTGTAGGTTCAATAAAAAGATTATTAGTTAATTTAAAACCATGGAAAATTCTAATGGGTTTAGCTATAATTCTTGCCTTTTTATCCGCTATTTTATCGCTTACAGCACCAAATAAATTATCCAGTTTAACGGATGTTATAACAAATGGCATAAAGCCTAATACTGAGACTTTGCAAGAAGTTGTTAAAGAAATTAGCAAAAACTTTAATAGTGAGGCAATGAGTGAAAAGACAAGACTTATTTTAACTAGTGAAGATATAAGTTCTGAAGATAAAACCACTTTTCAAAACTTCTTAAACAAAATGCAAGAAGGTACTAATGGTAGTAATATTACGACAGGTGAGGTTACTACTAATAATAACGATAGTGCTGATAATAAAGAAATGATGAGGGCTATTCTGGATTTACCAAGTAGTGTTTTAAATGTTTTAATAGATGATATTTCGGTAAATGGGACTAAGATTAGTTCAGAAGATGAGATTACTTTTTTAAGAAGTGTTATTGATATTGATGCTAGTAAAGTAAATAATGATACCCTAAAAGTAATGGATAATTTACCCGAATCTATTTATAATTTAATTAAACCAACTATGGATTTAGATGCGGCTAAAAAAATTATTATAACTTTAGTATGTTTATATCTATTAAGTGCGATATTTGGTTATATTCAAAGTTATTCGATGACAACGGTATCTAATGGTTTTGCTAAAGATTTAAGAACTAGAATTTCGGTTAAAATTAATAAATTACCCTTAAGATTCTTTGATTCTCATGAAATAGGGGATATCTTAAGTCGAGTTACTAATGATGTTGATACCATTGCGCAAAATTTAAATCAAAGTTTGGCTACTTTAATTAGTTCCGTTACTTTGTTTATTGGTTCAATTATTATGATGTTTACAACCAATTGGGTAATGGCTATTACGGCTATTTTATCAACCTTATTTGGTTTTACATTTATGATTTCTATTTTAAAGAAATCCCAAAAATACTTTATCGCTCGTCAAGAAGAATTAGGGAATATCAATGGTCATATTGAAGAAATCTATAGTGGGCATAATGTTGTAGAGTGCTATAATGCTAAAGGGGAAGTTACTAAGACTTTTGATGAGTTAAATGGTCGTTTGCGTGAGTGTAACAAAAAAAGTCAATTCTTATCGGGACTTATGCAACCAATGATGGGATTTATTGGCAATTTTGGTTATGTCATGGTTTGTATTGTTGGGGCTTTACTTACGATGAAAGGCTATATTACTTTTGGCGTTATAGTTGCTTTTATGATTTATGTTCGTTTATTTACTAATCCACTTTCACAGATTGCTCAAGCAATGACATCTCTTCAAACAACAGCGGCAGCCTCAGAGCGCGTCTTTGAATTCTTAGATGAAAAAGAAATGACTGATGAAAGTAATAAGACTAAAGTTTTAGATAAAACTAAAGTTAAAGGAAATATCGAATTTAAAAATGTTAAATTTGGTTATGATGATAGTCGTTTGATTATTAAAGACTTTTCAGCTAGTGCCCATCCGGGAGAGAAGATTGCTATTGTTGGACCAACAGGAGCAGGAAAAACAACTATGGTTAATTTGCTTATGAAGTTTTATGAAATTAATTCTGGGGATATTTTAATCGATGGGGTTTCTACTAAAGACTTAACTAGAGAAAATATTCATGACTTATTTGTTATGGTTTTACAAGATACTTGGTTATTTGATGGTACTATTCGGGATAATATTAAGTTTAATCAAGAAAATGTTACGGATGAAGAAATCTGGGCTGCTTGTAAGACGGTTGGCGTTGACCATTTCATTAAAACTTTACCAGGCGGGCTAGATTGTGTTATTGGCGAAAATGATTCCATAAGCGGTGGGCAAAAGCAGTTACTTACTATTGCTCGTGGTATGATTGAAAATGCCCCCTTCCTAATTTTAGATGAAGCAACTTCTAATGTTGATACCAGAACTGAGGAATTAGTGCAAAAAGCAATGGATAAGTTAATGGAAGGTCGTACTTCATTTATCATTGCTCACCGCCTGTCAACGATTAAGAATGCTAATCTTATTCTTGTTATGAATGAAGGTAATATCATTGAACAAGGAACTCATGAAGAACTTATGAAGAAAAATGGTTTTTACGCTGATCTTTATAATTCTCAATTTAAAAAATAAAAATTTAAGTTTATTTAAAGAATCATTGTTTGCAATAATGGTTCTTTTCTTTTATAATAATGGGGAGGAGTGGGGATTATGTTTGAAAATGATGCAAATTATTTAGATCAACATTTTTTGATTGATGAAGATATTATAAAGAAGTATGTTAACTTTCCTAAGTTTAATAAAAATGATGTTGTTTTAGAAATTGGCCCCGGTAAAGGGACTTTAACTAGAATAATTACTCCTAAAGTAAGAAAGATGTATGCAATTGAATTAGATAAACGCTTAAAGCCTTATTTAGAAGAAATTCCTAATTTAAATATTATTTGGGGTAGTGTCTTAGATGTGGAAATTCCCAAAGTCGATAAAATTATTACTTCTTTACCCTATAGTATTATTGAACCCTTTATATATAAAATGATAAAAACAAATTTTCAAGAAATGTATATGTTAATGGGGGATAAATATATTTTAAATGTTGTAAATAAGGAAATAACTAAACTAAGTGTTGTTACTAATAGTTTTTTTGAAACGGAAATATTATTAGAGGTTCCTCCTGTTGCTTTTGATATACAACCGCGCACGGATTCTTATATTGTTAAAATGGTTAAGGTGGAGGTTCCCAAAGAAAAAAAATATCAATTATATCGAGAAATTTATTGGCTAAATGAAAAGAAAATTAGAAACAGTTTAATGGAAGCTTTAATTAAATTAAATAGTTTAACTAAAAAAGAAGCTAAGGAATTAATAAAAATATTAGATATTCCCGAAGAAATATTAGAAGAAAAGTTTGAGACTTTAAGTAATAAAAACTTAAAAATCTTAGATATGGCTCTAGAAAAGTTAGAAAATTAGCAAAAGTCGAAAAAAATCGAACAAAAAAGCAAGAAAAACCTTGCTTTTTTTCGAGAATAATTATACAATTATATTGCGTTGGAAGTTTTGCACCCATAGCGCAATTGGATAGAGCGTTAGACTACGGATCTAAAGGTTAGGGGTTCGACTCCCTTTGGGCGCACCATTTGTTTCGGGAAGTAGCACAGCTTGGTAGTGCACTAGATTTGGGATCTAGGGGTCGCAGGTTCGAATCCTGTCTTCCCGACCATTTAGTTTATTAAATATCGTATTTGTTACGGTATTTTTTTTATTTCCCCTTGGTTCCTAAAAAAGTGGCACTAACAAACTGTGCTATAAAAGATTAGAGATACAAAATAAGCTATTATGTTTAGTAATAATAGTAATCTATAAGTTTAAAATAATCTAGCGTTTGCAAGTACTAGATTATTTTAATTTGTTAAATGTTACTTGTGTCTATTCTGGTAAATAATTTTTCAAGGTCTTTTTCTTCAATTTCAAAGGTCGTACCTTTATCTTGAATTTTACCATATTTCTCTTTTGAAGTATAAAAAGAAATTTTCATATTAACGCTAATTGTGCCATCTTCTATTAATTCGAGAAATTTATTGAAGCTTTTTAATTTATATAATTTAAGATTATGGTATTTAAAGTAAGTTTTACCAGAATATATTTTTTTGCTTACAGGAATTAAGGCTAAATATTTTAATTTCATATTTAATCTATTTTCCAATTGTTCAAAAGACCAAGAAATATTTTTATTAATATAGTTAGTTAAATGGTTTTTAATAACTAGATGTATAACTTGCAAATTTCTATCAACTTCTAATTTGAAATCATTAAACAAACCAACTTTGTTAAAATCGCCGCCATTAAATCGTCCGAAAAATACTTTGTATTTTCTATCATTCTTACTAGGCCACCCGTATTTGACTAAAATTTCTTTGATAGCTAAAGGCCTATTATCAGGAGCCATAGAAAATAACCCTATATGTGGTTCGCTGTAATTTAATTTTGTTTTCAACTCAATGCCGTAATAATCAGCAATTATTAAATTGTCATCTTCTTTTAATAATAAGTTTTCTAAAATTTTGCCAGCAGCACTGGTTCCTTTTTCAGTGTTTTCTATCCAATTTTTACATTGTATTTTATAAAATTCTGTTTTTAATTTTTTAATATTATCTTTCATTTAAAAACCTCCTGTTAATTAAAAAAATTAAAATAAGCTTTAGAATAAAATCTATTCTTTTGCTGTTAGTTAAAGATTCTAACATAAAGAAGTTAATTGTTAAAGCATAAATTAACTTAATGTACAAAATAATAATTAAAAGACCTAACTTTAATTAATAAGTAATCTAAAAATTTAATGTATTTATAATAGAATATCTTAATTTTTATTTACAAATTATTTATATGCTCTATCATAAATTATAAAATCATTTTAAAAAGTTATCAGAATACTGAGTTTGTATTTTTAGATATTATTCTAGCTTTTAAATATAAATTTTGTTAAAATAGCACTTAGAAAGGAAATAATTGATTATTAAAATATTTACGATTAATTATTAAACACTGTTATGAATGAGAAACTATTTAAAGATATAAAAGAAAATATGGACCATGATTCTTTTTTAGGACCCCTAGCTTGTAAAAATAAAGAGGCTATTCGTTTTTATGAAGAAAAAGATGATATTAGACCGCCATATTTTCATGATACGGATAGAATTATCTATTCACTAGCCTATACTCGTTATATTAATAAAACTCAAGTGTTTACTAATACCGAAAATGATAATGTAACTAAAAGAAGTACACATGTTCAACTAGTAAGTAAAATTGCCAGAACCATTGGAAGAGCCCTAGGACTTAATGAAGATTTGATTGAGGCAGCCAGTCTTGGCCATGATATTGGTCATACCCCTTTTGGCCATGCGGGAGAGGCTATCTTAAATGAAATTTCCCTAAGTGTTGGTGAAGGCTACTTTAATCATAATATTCAAAGTGTTCGTAAGTTAGAGTTTATTGAAAATAGAGGTACTGGTCTTAACTTAACCATGCAGGTAATTGATGCTATTATGTGTCATAATGGAGAGCTAGAGTTAGAATGCTATAAACCTAAAAAGAAAACTTTTCAAGATGTTTTAAATGAATATAATAATACCTATTACGAAGAAGAGGCTAATACTTCGCTTATTCCTTGTACTTTAGAAGGTTGTGTTGTAAGAATTAGTGATATCATTTCTTATTTAGGCCGTGATATTGAGGATGCTTTAAGACTACACACTATTACTAAAGATGTTTTGCCTAAAGACATTATGGAAGTAACTGGTTATACCAATAAAGAAATAGTTAATTATTTTATTAATGATATTATAACTAATAGTTATGGTAAAGATTATATCAAGATGAGTAGTGCAGCTTTTCAAAATCTAAAAAAATTAAAGAAATTTAATTATGAACACATCTATAGTCAAGCTAATAGTAAAGATACTTTAGAAAAATGGCAACAAATGATGGAAAAACTATTTAACAGTGCTTTAAAAGATTTACAAGAAGAAAAAGAAACTAGTGATATTTATATTTATTTTTATAAATATATGAATGACGATTATAAGAAAAACACTTCTAAAGAAAGAGTAGTAATAGATTATATTTCAGGAATGACGGACCGTTTCTTTCTAACTTCATGTGAAAAATTAGATAAATAAAAAAATTTAAAACTTATACTATTTAATTTTAAAGAGTAAAGTTACTTTTAAATGCAAAGTTAAATTGACTTTTTTCATGATTAATAAGATAATATATGTAGAGGTGATGTGTGCTTGCAAAAGAAAGAGAAAGAAAAAAAATTGACAATAACTGAAGAAGAAATAAAAAATAATCACATTGTTAAATCGACTAAGTCTTACTTAATTGTTTTTAGTACTATGTTTTTGGCTATATTTTTATTATTGATTGGTAGTCTTTTCCGTACTAATGTTACTCCCGATTACCCAATTGTTTTTAAGGGAGCTAATAATCGTTTGATGGTAATTACCAGAAATAATGATGTTAATGATATTACAAATATTGATGAGACGGATATTGTTTATGCTAATAGTGATGTTCGTTATATTTTGTATACAGATAAAAATACTTTATATCTTTTAGATACGACAAGTACCGAAAACAAAAAAATGCTTACTAATAAGGCTTCAAGTTATGGGTTTAGTAGTGATGATAAGTATGTTTATTATATTGAAAATAACAAGGACTTATATATTTATAACCGAAAAAACGCTTCTTCTTATTTAGTCGATAGTAATGTTACTAAATTATTAGATGTATCTTTAGACTATGTTATTTATGAAAAAGATAATTCTTTATTAGTTAAGGATATAGCAACTCAGACTATAGATACAGTTGCAAAATCTTATGAAGATATTATTTTAAGTAAAGATGGTAAGAAAATGCTTTATTCTAATTTAAATCAAGATGAGTCTTTAAACTATTATCTATATAACTTTACTGACTTTAGTAATGATCGAGTTTTAACTAATATTGAAGAACTTTTAAGTTATAATCCTAACTTTACAAAATTTATTTATACGACTAAAACAACGGATACTATTAATATTTACAATAATATTAAAGATAGTAAAGCTAGTAGTGATAAAAAGTTTGTAGCGCTCGATACTGATAATGCCACTAAAGAAGAATTAGAAGAAAATAAAAAGTTACAAAAAGAAATAGCTATGCGTAATGAAATGCGTGATTATGCTAAAAACTATACGGTTTTAGCTTATGATGTTTATTATCAAAATAACCAAACAAAGACTTTGCTGGCTAGTAGTGTTAATAAAGTTTATTTAGATGATATAAGTGATCGTAAACTAATTTATACGAAGATGAATTGGAATAATAATTTTGATTTATCTAACTATACATCTTTAGAAGAATTTAAAAAAGATATTGAAACTAATAAAGAAAATGGTCTATACTATAAAGCCGCAGATACAGAAGCCTCTTTAGTTAAAGAAAATGTAAATGATACTTTAGTAGTAGAATTACTAAGTGGCGATGGTATTTACTTTAGTGAAGATACGAACCTTTATTACAGTAAAGTTAGTAATAAGAAAGCAACCAGTTATAAACTAATAACTAAGTCTTTAGTTAATTCAATTAAAGATATGACTAGTGATATTGGTCTAATATATTTAGAAAAAGAAAATGATACCAATACTTTAAAATATATTAGTGGTGGTAAATCTAGTGTTATTAATACTAATGTATCCGAAGAATATATTACAATATCAGAAACTGAAAATAGTATCTATTATTTAAAAGATTATGAAAATAATCAAGGTAAATTAATTATATATAATGGAATTATCAATAGTAAGATTGCTGATGATGTTAACTCATTTATTTATATCAATGATGATTTAATGTATGCAACTAAAAACTTTGATGAGAAAAGTAGTACATGCGATTTATATCGCTTAAATGGTAGTAAATTAACTTTAATTTATAAGGGAGTTTCAAAATGGTATAATCCTATTGCCAAAGAAAGTACTATTAAAAAGGAAGCCCTAACTAGTTAGGACTTTTTTGTTTAAAATTTTAAAAAATGTTAATAATAAGAAAGAAGGAGAATAATTAATTAAAGTAGGCAGTAGTTTAATTAATTAAACGAAGAATATGGAATACAAAAATTATAAGCACGATACTTATACACTTTATACAATAAAAACAGATAAGTTTAAGACCTGTCATATGGAAATAATATTTAAAAATAAGATAAATAAAGAAGAGATTACTATTTTAAATCTTTTAGGAACTTATTTAGCATATACATCGCAAAAATATCCGAAGCGCCGTAATGTTATTGAGGCTTTAGAAGATTTATATGATACAAATTTTTATGAGACTAATGCTAGAGTGGGAAAAAATATCTTTGCCTCATTTATTATGGATTTTTTAGAACCCACTTATTGTGAAAAAGACTTCTTAGATCAAGTACTTTCTTTTCCTTTTGAATTTATTTTTAATCCAAATTTTAAAAATACTGTTCCTGATAAGAAAATATTTGATGTTATCGTAAATATGGTTAAAAGTACCATAATGAGTAGTAAAGATAGTCCTACTAATTATGCTTTTAAGCAAGCTTTTAAGACTTTAGGAGAAGATAATCCAGCAGGATTTGATATGAATGGCGATATAGATATTTTAAGACGGATAACACCCGAAGATTTATATAGTTATTATCAAAGATTTTTGAAGGAATTTAGTTGTGATATTTATATCATTGGGAACTTAGATATGGAATATGTTGATATGAAGATAAGCGGGGTTTATAAAAACAACTATGTGGCCCCAGAAGTTACAGATTATTTTATAAATTATCCTTTAAATCGTAAGGTTACTTATAAATGTGAGATGGGACCTTATGAGCAATCATCATTTATTATGCTTTATAAGACAGATATGTTAACTGATAAAGAGAAAAATTATGTTATTCATTATTTCAATTCAATATTTGGCAGTGGTTCTTTAAATAATAAGTTAAATCAGTATTTAAGAGAAGAAAATGGTTTGTGTTATAGTACATATAGTCTTTATCAGAAGATTGATAACTTGTTTATTGTATATGCAGGAATTGATGCGGAAAATAAAGACGCTTGTGTTAGAATAGTTAAAAAAGCTTTAAAAGAAATGCAACAAGGAAACTTTACCGAGGAAGAAATTACATTTGCTAAGGAAAATTTAATTAATCAAATTAAAATGAGTTATGATACCCAGACGAGTATTTTAGATAACTATGCATTTCATAATTTAATTGGTTCACCACTTTTAAATGTCCGTATTAAAGAAATTGAAAATGTTACAAAGGAAGAAATTGTAGAATTAGCTAAGAAAATTAAATTAAATTCTATCTATTTATTGGGAGGTACTAATGCTAAAGAAAATCAAGATAAATAAATATAATGAAACTATTTATTATGAAAAACTAGATAATGGATTAGAGGTCTATATGTGGCCGAATGAAAATGTTAATAGTTATTATGCAACTTTATCAGTTAAGTATGGTAGTGTGGATACAAATTTTAAAATAAAAAATAAAACTTATGAAGTATCAAAAGGAATTGCACACTTTTTAGAGCATGTTAAGTTTAATGAAGGACCAAATAAGACTGCACATGAATATTTTAATAAACTGGGCTCTTCTATTAATGCTTTTACGACTTTCGATTATACTTCCTATGAGGTAACAGCATCAAATAAGATAAAAGAAAATATTACTCATTTACTTGATTATGTCCAAAGACCTTACTTTACTAAAGAGTTGATTGAAAAAGAACGAAAGATTATTTTATCCGAAGTTAAGATGGGCAAGAATAACCCATATCAAGTGTTGTATTATACTTTAAATGGTACCGTGTTTTCTAATGATAATCATCGTAATTATGTTACTGGGGATATCGATGATGTAAAAAATATTAGTTTAGATGAAATAAATTTAGTTTATAATACTTTTTATCACCCAAGTAATATGTTTTTAACGATTACGGGTAATTTTGATCCAGAATATTTAAGTGTTGTAATTAAAGAAAATCAGAGTAAAAAAGAATTTCCTAAGTATTTAGAACCAGAAAAAATTAAGCAAAAAGAGCCAGAGCGAGTAGCCGTTAGAGGAATCGATATTGCAGGAAATATCGCTTTACCTAAGTTAAAATTGGCTTATAAAATTAAAAAAGATAGTTTGGGTAATTTATCTGATTTAGAAAAATTATTGTATGTAAGAATTATTTTAAATGCTAATTTTGGGACTACTAGTGAATTAAAAGAGAAGTTACTAGAAAGTAATTTGGTAACTAAGTTAGGAACAATGGCCACAATAGTAGGGGAGTATTTAGAGATTGTTATTAGTGCTGAGACGATGTATCCCAATGAAATAACGAAAATTTTACAAGAAACTTATAGTAATATGGATATTACTAAGAAGCGTTTAGAAAGAAGAATTCGTTGTAATATCGCTGATTTTATTTATGGCTTGGATGATATCGAGTATACCAATACAGTTATTCAAGATAATATAATTATGTATGGTAAAATAATTACTAATACATATGATATCATTAAAAATTTAAATGTAGAAACAGCTTTAAAGATTATAAAAGATATTCAGACTGAAAATAATTGTTTTGTGATTATGCATCCATTAAAAGAAGAAAAACAGCCTTTAGAAGATTAAAGGTTGTTTTTGAAATTTTAGAGTAAAGTTTTTAATCATAATTATTAGGATTTTTATTTAAGAAATTTGTAAAAAAATATTCTTTATGATAGAATATTTGCAACTTAAGAAAGGAGTTTATGGATGATAAAAACATTACTAGAACAAATTAAAGAAGGTATAAGATTAAGAAAATATAATGAATTAAGACAAAAGTATTTAAAAAAATTCATTTGCAATATTGGGCGAATTGTAGAAGAAGAAAATAGAATAATATGTTATGTTAATCAAAAATCTCTTGAAGAATTTAGAGGCGTTGACCCATGTTATAGTTTACGACTTAATGGTATGACAATTGCCAGAGAAGAAATAGCTGAAAAATTTAACTTTAATAAGCTTGTATATTATATTTTTGATAATATTTCATTTAACAAAGCCATAAAAATGACATCTGATTGTGCACAAGTTATATTTAAGAATTGCTCATTTAATAAAAATGTTGGGATATTATGGGGTGATGAGATTACTTTTGAAAATAATAAGTTCAAAGATCATTGTAATGTTTATTATTATGGAAAATGTTTTTTAACTGCTAATAATGTAAAAAAAATTTCTTTTATAAATGAAAATTTTATGAATAGTTATGAGTTAAAAGAATACGGTAATCCTTTATTTGGAATGATGATAGACGCTGGAGTAGTGGAAATTATTAATTCAGAAATAAATGCTGAAGCTCCAGCTGCTATAAATATTAAAGCAAAAAAGTTAAGAATAAAAAATTCCAAACTACAGGCTCCTGAAATTTTTATCGACTCACAAAGTATTGAATTTGATGGCACAATGCAAGCTAGTGATAGTGTAATGATAAAAAATGCTAATTGTGATTTTTCAGGTATGGTAAAATCACCAATTATTATATATAATGGGATAGATTTAGCAAATAAAATAAATAGTACATGCGATATAACATCAGATACAGTTACATTGGCAGAGGCACGAAAAGAATTTGCTGAAAAATTAAAGATTGTGAGCGATTATTGCCAGCAGATAAATGCTAGACAAATGCAAGTTGTTCAGAATAATTTAAATAATAGAAGCGTTTTAAGAACTTTAAAGAAAAAATGATTATAACTATATGTTGAAATGGATATCGTTTCCTTGAATATAAGAAACTTTAATTCATATCAAAAGTTATAATCATTTTTTGGATTTATAAAACCGTTTTAATAATTTATATTTTTTAATATCTGCACTATAGTCATTTTTAGTTATTATTTTTAAAAATACTATTAGTTTGGACTGTTTAAGATAGATTTATTCAATAAAAAAACACCGAATAATCAGTGCTTTACATGTCAATTTTGGAGCAAGTGAGGAGAATCGAACTCCCGTCTCAACCTTGGCAAGGTCGCATTCTAGCCGTTGAACCACACCTGCATTTATCTGCTTTGTTTCCTTCAACTGACTACTTAATAATACCAAAAAAACTGCAAGATTTCAAGTAAAAAATTAAAATTTATGGTATAATGTTCGTATATTAGAAGAATAGGTGATAAATATGCTAAAAAGTATGAAGAAAAGTGATATTTTTAAGATGTTTTTGGCTCTTATTTCATTGTTTTTAATCTTTGGAATAATCTTTTATTTTTATGGTACTCTCCAAAGAAAAGAAGAGCCAGTAAATGTTAGTAAGGTGGAAAATAATATTCCAACTTATGGGTATTATATAAATGATAATGCTTCTTCCTATTATAAAGACGAATTTGCTAAGTTAAAAGAAATATTAGAAGCTGAAGAAGTAGATGAAAATGCTTATATAAATCAGCTAGCCAAAGTCTTTGTAATTGACTTGTTATCTTTAAACAATAAGATTAATAAATATGAGGTAACTAGTTCACAGTATTTTAACACTACTAAAAAAGAGATGTTTATTAATAAAGTAGTAGATAATTTTTATGATTATATTGAAGATAATGCTTATAATGACCGTAAACAATTATTACCAGAAGTTAGTGATGTTGTAATGAATGAACTTAAAACTACTACTTATAAAATGGGGGAAGAAAGTGTTTCTGCCTATGAAGTAACGGCTGATGTTACCTATGCAAGTGATTTAGGTTATGATAAAAAGGTCGATGTTATTTTAACTAAAGAAGATAATAAATACAGCGTTGTAGCCTATGGACCAGTTGAAAATAACAAAGATATAAAGAATAATAAAAAATAGAAAGAATTTCTAATGATTTCTTTCTTTTTAAATGTCTTTTATTAGGTTTTAAAATTGAGAAGATAAATTATTTAAACATAAGAATAAGTAGTCTTATATAAGGATAAATAGTTTTATAAAGAGTAGTAATTTAGATAAAAACAATTAAGTATCTAGAATATTTAAAGCTTTTTAAGACATAAAAAATGAGAAGTGTTTTACTCCTCATTACAGGCTGTTGACAAAGTCGATTTTTCAAATCAGCTTTGTCACAGCCTTTTATATTTCTCACATTAAAGTATAAAAAAGAGCATTTTTTAGGGATTAAGTACCTAATATTTGCTCTTTTTAGACAATTTAACCAACTTTGATTTATTAAAAAATCAATTTTTTTCAAAATAGGTAGTTTGTCAACACTCTGAAATGAGAATTGTTTTACTCCTCATTATCAATTACTGTATCATTTTCACCACGAGTAGGTGTATCATTAGCATTATTTTCGCTATTACTGTTATTGTTATTAGTATTAGAATTATCAATATTACTTGATCTTTTATTAACATAAATAGTTAAATTAGTACCCGCCTCAATTACCGAATTAACATGAATTGACTGGTCAGCAACAATTCCATCAGCATATAAATAGTTGAAATGTTCATCACCTTCATAAACTTCTACTTTTGTTAAGTTAACCCCATTACTTGCAGCCCAGTTACTAGCATAAAGATCTGAAGAACCAATTAAACTTGGCATCGTAGCAACTGATTTGGCGCCATAGATTTTTTTGCCATAAAATTTTAATGTGTAATCTTCGTTATAATCAATACTAAATGTTTTATTAGGAACCTTTTCAATTAGTTCTAAATTAGTTTTCATCATTTTTTTGATATCTTCTAGACTATCTTTATAATAACCTAGGGCTGATGTAGTAGAATAACCAAGATAAACAGGTAGACTATAAGTTTCTAAAGTGGTTTTGTAAATAGAAAACTTTACTTCATTACCATTAATAGTATTTACAAGGAGTGATTTACCAACATCATATAAAGATAAAATTTGGTCAGTAGTCATGTTGGTATCCATATTTTTTTGAACGGCATTCAAAACATTTTTAAAATCATCAAAACTGCGAAGGGTTTTAGCTTTTTCAACGATAGCTTCCACGACATCTTGTTGGTGTCTAATCCGGTCTAAGTCAGAACCAATGTATTGATGACGATTACGGGCATAGGCTAGAGCCTGCTCACCATTTAAAGTTTGAACTCCCGGATCCATACAGACAACTTTATCGCCAAATTCACGGTTAGAGTTTTGCTCACAAACCTTGCCACCATAATTAACCCCAGCATTATACCAACTCCAAGGCTCTTCAACATTAACTGTAACGCCCCCTAGAGCTTCAACTAAATCGACAACCCCTTTAAAATTCATTTTGACATAATAATCAATATCAATATCCGTAAGTTGTTTCATGGTATTAATAACACAACTAGTACCATAAGCCGCCGAAGAATTTATTTTAGCTAAGGCATTATTACGACATTTAATAGGAACATAAAGATCTCTTGGCACGCTAAACATTGAAGCTGATAAAGTTTTAGGATTAAAAGTTACCATCATTAAAGTATCCCCGTTGAAAGCCCCATTAGCATTAAGACCATTGGCTTCACTATCAACTCCCATTACTAAAACAGTAAATGGTTCCGTCAACTTTTTATTAGTATAGCTGATATTATCTTGATTTTTCATTTCTTTGCTATATTGTAAAACCACTTTAGTTTCATCTTTAATATTTTGATATTTTTCTTCCGAAGCAAAGAGAATAGTGTAGTTACTTGAAACAAAACAAGCATCAATCTTACCACTATATAAATCATCTAACATGATATAAAAATCTTCATATTGATATAATTTATTAGATAAGTTATCTTTAGCTATCAATTCTTTAGCTAAAACATTTCCCTCAATATTAGAAGTATCACTAATGATACCAATTTTACTATCACTATCGAAATCTTTATCTTTAAGACTGATTAAGTAGGTTGTATAATTTATGGTATCTTTACTGATATTATCTATTTCTTTATAAATAGTATCAATATAATAACCAGCTACAAAGAAAATACCATTAAACAAAAGAGTAAATATAATCATGATAATGAAACTAGAATACTTTTTATTAATGACATAGACCAGCCCCATGATTAGCCATACTAAAAACCAGATTCCAAAGAGAATAATAAGTATCATCCGGACTAAGGTTTCAATACCCGTCAGGACGGCGATGTTTTTTACAAAGATTGCATAACCTATTATATATGCGATTAGAGTTATTATTAAAATACTTAAATAAACTTTGTTACTGTTTTTTAATTTTTGAATAAATTTATTCATAAGAGGTCTCCTTATTTTCTATTTTATTATATCCTAATTGGTTTAATTTAACAATATTTTCTTTTGGTAAATAATTAGCTTTCCTTTTGGTAAATAATTGGCTTTATTATGATAGAGAGTAGAAGAAGAAAATACGAAAAAATTTATAATTGTAAAAAAGTAAAAAAGATGTCAAGTGGTTATGATAAAATTGGTATCTTAATATAAATGTGTTATAATTTTATTCGAAGCGAAAAGCTTTATAAAATTATTTAAAAGATTATACAAGATTACCTAATGATATTTATTCTTTAGAATATTTTAGGATTGTAAATGAATATAGTTTTAAGATTAAATATATTTTAAAGATTAAATATATTTTAAAGATTAAATGGGATTTTAGGGTTAAATGATTTTAGATAAATAAAACTTAGAAAAAATATAATTTTTAAAAGGGTGAGATGAATGAAGAAAAAAAAGAAAAAGAAGTTTTATCAATATTTTAATGTTTTGTTGTTAGTAGTAAGTATTATTTTTTTAATATTACTTTATTTTACTAATGTTTTAAATTTGTTGTATTTTAGTTTGATTGGTGTAGTTTTAGTTGGATTAGCTTTATTTTTAATTAGAAATATTAAGCATAAACATATATGGGCTTTATTTTTAGGGATAGTTTTGTTTGTAATTGAGATAATTGGTTGTGTTTATTTAAATAAGACGAATAGTTTTTTAGATAAAATTCATACGAAAACCGAAATTGAAGCTTATAAAGTTGTTGTTTTAAATAATTTAGAGACAACTATTTCTGATTTAAAAGAGATTGGGGTTTTAAAAAATACTGATGAAGGTTATACGAGGGCAGTTAAGGAGATACAAGAAAAAATCGATAAGACTATTACTTTTGATGATGTGTCTAGTTTGACTTCGGCTCTTTTAATGGAAAAAATTCCTGCTATTTTGATTGATAATGCCACAGATACTGTTTTAAGAGAAAATGATACGGCTTACGCAAGTAGTACGAAGAGTATTTATAATTATGAAATTACAGTTAAGACCAATGTAAAAGAAAATAATATTGATATAACGAAGAATACTTTTAGTGTTTATATTAGTGGGGTTGATACTTATAATAAGATTGCCACAAAGACAAGAAGTGATGTTAATATTGTTTTAACTGTTAATCCTGTTACTAAAAAAATTGTTATGGCTCATATTCCGAGAGATTATTATGTTTCTTTATATGGTAAGAATAGTAAGGATAAACTAACTCATGCTTCTTTATATGGAATTGATACGGCTATGAAGACGGTAGAAAATTTTACGGGAGTTAAGATTGATTATTATGTAAGACTTAATTTTACTTCTTTGATTAAAATTGTTGATTTACTTGGGGGCATTGATGTTAATAGTAAGTATGCTTTTGAAACCGGTATTTATGATTCGACAATGACCAAGACTTATAAATTTAAGAAGGGTCTTAATCATTTAGATGGTGATGCAGCTTTATCATTTGTTAGGGAAAGACATTCTTTTGCTGATGGTGATATTACTAGAGGCGAAAATCAGATGATAGTCTTAGAAGCTTTGATTAAAAAGGCTATGAGTCCAAAGATAATAACTAGTTATACAAAATTTTTAGATGTTTTAGATGATGCAATGATTACTAATTTGACTAAAAAAGAAATTACGGATTTTATAAAGAAGGAGATTAGTAAACCATCTAGTTATGAAATAGAATCGGTTAGTTTAAATGGAACTTCTGCTACTGAATATACTTTCTCTTATCCAATGAGTAAGTTATATGTTATGGTTCCTGATGAAGAAATCTTGAACAAATACAAGGAAAAGGTAAGTGCTTTATACTAGGTTATAAGCATTTATCTTTTTTTGCTTGCAAGAATTTAAGGGTTTATCTTTTATCTTTTGAAATTCTTTGCTATAATTTAGGTATAGTAGAAAGGGTTTTATTATGAGTAAAGATTATAATAAAGTTTTAAAAAAAATAGAGCGTAAAAAAAATAGAGTTTTATATTTGAAGTATGGAATTGGCACGGTATCATTATGTTTATGTTTATCAACGGTGGTTTATTTTGCTTTTTCAAAGTTTACAGCACACGCTGAGGAAGAAGTTATAAGAACGACAGTTGCTGAGTTTACTTATGAACCAATAAAGAAAATTGCTTTTATTAATGATACTTATGTTAGTGGTGGTTTTCCAAGTAAAGATACAAGTCTTACTTTAAAAAGTGTTAGTTGTACGAATGGAGCAACTGCTACTTTTGATACTAGTAGTTGGAGTCTTACTATAACTAATGATGTTACTAAAACTAAGTGTAGTGTTTATTTTACCAAATGATTTTTTTATTTAAAAAAGATAGTCTTTGATGGGACTATCTTTCTTCATAGAACTTATTAATTCTCTTAATTAATTCAATCTTACCAAGATATTTAATTAAATAGTAAATATTTGGGGATTGATTTTTCTTACAAATAATGATACGAAGTAGGGCACAGAAGTCGGCTACCATACCGTTAAACTTATCTGGTTCAGCTTTGTAAGCTTTCTTATCTGTTGTGTAATTATTATTTACTGCAAATTCTTTTAAATTATTAAACCATTCTTCTTGAGTATCAGCTTCATTGTAAACATTATTTATATAATCTAAGACAATGTTTTTATCACATACCCTACATTCAGCATAAGAGTTAGTATCTTTATAAAATAAATCATTAAACATGTAACTAAATTCCGTTTTAACATCACTTAAAGCCGCAATATCTTTACGAGGTCTTTCGATATCTCTTTCAATATTAAAGACATTAAGAGCATAATCTTTATTATTTACTAAAATGTTATAAAATTCTTCATCATATTCTTTAGTATATTTTAAAGCCATATCATATAATTCATAGTTTTTTAAACGACTAAAGTAAATTTTAGCAATACTTTGTAGTTTTTCCATATCAAATAGAGTACCACCAATAGGCATTTTACTAAATTCAAAAGTAAAGTCATCAATACCTTTATCTGGATTAGCATTATACCATTCTTCAAAGTCATAATTTTCAATAGTAGCTAAGTATAATCTAATAACTTCCGTTGGAATACCTAATTTTTGATAGTAACTAATAGCAGCTTCTTTATCTTTTCTTTTACTTAATTTACGAACTGTTGTTCCTTCTTTAATAGTAATTGGGGCAATATGAGCGTAAACTGGTTCTTTAAAACCTAAAAGTTTAAATAATTCATGATGTTTTGGATAACTAGCTACCCATTCATCGCCACGAGTAACATGGGTTGTATGCATTAAATGATCATCAACAACATGGGCAAAATGGTAAGTAGGTAGCCCATCACTTTTAATAATAACATCATCAATATCATTTTCTGGCATTTCAATATCGCCTTTGATGGCATCATGCAAAATAATTTTATTTTCAAAATCGCCTTGACTACGGAAACGAATAATATATTTATCGCCATTATCTAAATGTTCTTTAATTTCGGCCATTGTTAAATCACGACATTTAGCATATTTTTTGTAATAGCCTAAACGCAACTTTTTATGTTCTTGATAACTTCTGATTTCCTCTAAATGTTCTGGGGTACAGAAGCATGGGTAAGCTAGACCTTCTTCAATTAATTTTTTAGCATAGGCTTGATAAATATCTTTTCTTTCGGATTGTAAGTAAGGACCGTATTCACCCCCAAAACCTTGACCTTCATCAAAGGTAATCCCTAAGTTTTTAAAATCCTCAATAATACCTTGAACACCGTTTTCAACTGTTCTTTTCCCATCAGTATCTTCAATTCTTAAGAAACATACCCCTTTAGTTTGTTTAGCTAGCTGTAAAGCCGCAAAAGAAGTATATAAACTTCCCATGTGAACGAAACCAGTAGGGGATGGAGCAAAACGAGTTACATAAGCTCCGGCACTTAAATTTCTTTCAGGATATTTTTCCTCATAATATTTATAATCATGTAAGACATTAGGAAGTAAAATGTCTGCTAATTCTTTATTTGTCATAATATTCCTCTTTTCTTTGTCTATTATAATATAGTTTCCTTTATTTTCAAAGGGGTTTTAGGTATTTCTAAATTCATTTTTTATATTAATTTTACTAGCCCTTTATTATATAGTACTTAAATTATAAATAAATTAAATTTTCAAAATAAAACAAAAAATTACAATAAAAAGACCTATTAAGGTCTTAATAAACATAATGGCTGCCTAGGTAGGGCTCGAACCCACGAAATGTCAGAGTCAGAATCTGATGCCTTACCACTTGGCTACTAGGCAATTCCTATAAACATTTTAACGCAAAATCTTATTCTTGCCAATAGAAATGTTGCGAAAATGAAGTATTTATTTTATACTGGATTAGAAAGGTAGGTTTATATGTTAAAAAATAAATTAAGTAGTTTTAAAAATAGTTTTAAAAATATATTTAAAAATGATTTTAGATTAGATAAACTTTTTATGAATGTTAGTCTTATTATTCCTATATTTTTAAGTTTAGTCTTTCTTATTAGTAATAATTTACTTTTAGGACTGCTTTTAATAGTTAGTATTATTTTTATTATTAGAAAGTATAAAGGAAAACACTTTGTTCTTTATTTACTTTTAATAGCAACTTTAGTTAGAATTGCAGGTATTATTGTATTTAATGTTCCTCAGACTAGTGATTTTGCTGTTTTGTTAGAGGCCGCAAGAAAGTTTAACTTCGGAGATTATAGTTTTAGTAAGAGTGGTTACTTTGCAATGTGGCCTTATCAGACAGGGTTTGTTTTATATGAAGCCTTAATGTTAAAAATAGTTAATAGTGAGATTTTCTTAAAACTTTTAAATATTTTCTATGAAATTGGTTTAACTTATTTTATTTATAAGACCGTTAAAGCGTTA
The DNA here is from genome assembly GCA_934095825.1 of uncultured Bacilli bacterium. The sequence goes on from CAKOKQ010000001.1 coordinate 36,755, forward strand.
GTAGGAGAAACTCCCGCTAGAATAACCGCCGCTTTATACGCAGTATTTCCCTTTTCCATATATTCAGCAACAGTTATTTCTAATCATCATTTAAGTGCTTTGCTTGGTTATTTAAGTATTTATTTTCTTCTAAAAAATAATAAAGAAGATAAATTATCAAACTATATTATTGCCGGTATTCTTTTAGGACTTTCTAATGTTTTAAGACCCGAAGGTATTGTTATCATTTTTAGTTATCTTTTATATAGAATTTTAAAATTAACTAAAAAAGATATTCTTAAAAGTAAAAAATGGTTAATTACAGTAGTAAGATGTAGTATTTTTGTTTGTTTCTATTCTTTAGTAAATATGGGGGTTTCTACATATTTAGTTAAGAGTAATATTAATGAAGATGGTCTTAAAAATAATAATCCCTTATGGAAATTTGTTTTAGGGACTAATCCCGATACTTGTGGTAGATATGATACTAATGATGAAATCTATTTAGGTGATGAAACTAAAGAGTTAGAAGTTATTAAAGATAGAATTAATAATCCATATAAAATTGGTAAACTTCTTTTATGTAAGACTAATAATTTTGTTTTAAATGGTTCTTTAGAATCAAGTAGTGGTATTTATAATGATAAGAAGATTAAAGTACTAGGACTAGAAGTAGCTTATAAAACTTTAGAAGATTCAGTATCAGGGGTTAATAAAGTTATTTATGGTTTTATGATATTAGGTTTAGTAGTAGGAGTGTATTTAAAGAAAAAAGATATTTTAAATAGTAATTTATTTTATTTTTATATTTTATTTATTACAAATACTTTAGTGTATATGTTAATAGAAATTCAGCCTCGATATACTTATTTTATTAATGTTACAGTTTTTATATTAGGTAGTGTTGGTATAAATAAGTTACTTAAGTTATGGGATAATAGACATAAGATTATTAAGATTAAAAATTAGGTTAGCTTGATTATGAGTTAATCTTTTTTTATTTTTGTTTAGTATTACTTCCCACCCACCCACCCTAAAGTGATTGCTTGGGGTCAAATTGGGTTATAAGGATAAAGAGTTAATTTTAAATTAGTAAGTTTTATTTATGTTTTAAGATGATAAAAAAGTATGCCTAGTTAATTTAACATACTTTTTACTAGTTTTAGCTCTATATATAATAATGAAAAAAACTATTATGACTTATTATGTTTATAAGATATAGGATATAATACGCTAGTTTTATTGAGCAAGCAAGTATTTTTTCTTAAAATCATTTAAGTTCGCCAAGAGTAAATTGGATAATGGAAATAATATATTTGTCGGAAATGTATTGTGAGTGGAGCCAAGTTTTATCGTTCTTCTTTATATAACCAAGTGAGTCATATTCAGTGTTGTTTGTATTATTTTTATAAAGTACCGTTGCTTCATCAACAAATTTAATTAAATTTAAATTATCGTTTCCTCCAGCAATAACATCAGGTAAGTAATAAGTTAAGGCATTGCTAATAATTTTTGTGTGGTTTCCTACATGGCTATCTGTTGTAGCTGATTTTATGATATCCAGTTCCGAAGTACTGTCATTGCCAATGCTATAAACATTTATGCCTAAACTAAAAATATAATTTGCTGTTTTTGGAACTGTCCAGCAATCATTATTAAAGAAAATCAAGTCGTAATTTTCTAAAGCTAGTTCGTCTAATGAAGGATTACTGTTATGAGTTACATTTTTATAATAATTATCTAGGAGATTTTTATAAAAGTTAAGATAATAGGATGCACTTGTAAAACCAGAGTCATAAAAGTGCATGATTTTAGCTGGATTTTTACTTACTGTAATGCCTGTATCTAATGTGGTTTCATCATTTTGATTGGTTTCATTATCTGTTAAAGTATTATTATTTATTTTTAACTTTAGATTGCCTTCGCCACCAACCATATGGACTTTGATGGAGTAGGTGATTTTTTTATTTAATTCTTCTAATTTAGTAAGTTCAACTTTAACTGGACTTTCATAAGTGTCATTAACATAAAATGATAAACTACTTGCATCAAGACTTGAGGTAACTTTACTTAAAGAATCATTACCAGAAATTTTTATAGTAAAGATATCCGTAGATAAAACACTAGTTCTTTCAACTTCTTCAATTTGCCAATAAGGCTTTTGGGTATCATAGATAAAGTATAAGTTACACTTAGTTTTTTTAGATAAGTTACTAATAAATAAACCCCAGTTATCATTATCCCAATAAGCATTTACATTGTTATCACAATCTATTTTATTTACATAAAGATTTTCGTTATTAGCGGGAATTGATGAATTGAGTTCATTTTCAATATAAACTGCTAAGTCTTTATTATCATTTATGCTTAACCTTAATAGAACAAGTATTCCTAAAATTATCATAAATCCCGTTATAAAATATTTCTTTTTCATAGTCAAAACTCCTTATTAACGAATTTTAGGCTTCATAGAGCTTATAACTCTATGAAAAATGGCATACGAAGTCCGTGTTTACCTATGTTTATAAAATTTTGACCAGAAATTTTGACCATAAAAAAATGTGAATGCTTGACTACAAATTTTCTTACAGAACCTTGAATTTATAGACTTTAAGCCAAAATTATTTGACTACAAAAATGACTATAATAGATAAAAAAAGACTCTTTTAAAAGCCTTAAAACTATGATATAGTTAACATATAAATTAAAAATAGATGTCGATTTTCTGCTTTCATAGAGTTATAAGCTCTATGAAAAATGAGAGTTTAACTAATAATATTATAGTTGACCCAATGTGAATTGAATAATTTGAATAATATATTTGTTTATATACATATTTTGGGAATGAAACCAAATATTATTGTTTTGAATTAAGTATCCCATTGTGTCATAGTTATTTCCATTAGAGTTATTTTTAAAGATTGTTGTAACATTTTCATTAAAGTTTATTAGCGTTTCCCCATCACCATCACCACCTATAATATTAGGCATGTAATAAGTTAGTTTATTATCAATTACTTTAGTAGATGATTCCAATTTGCTACCCCTAAAATAACTTTTTATTATGTCTAAACCATCGGTGCTGTCGTTTCCACAAGTTACGAGTTTTATATTATTATTAAAAATATCGTTTGCGATAGTTGGAACTTCCCATGCATAGTAATCGATAAAAACCAAATCATAGTTATCGTTAATGACATCGTTTATAGTTATTTCGTGTAAACTGTTAATATTAGAATAGTAATTTAATAATGGTTCTATGCTGAGCGAGTAATCTTTATTTTTAAAAGCATAGTAATGCAAGATTTTAGCTGGATTTTTACTTACTGTAATGCCTGTGTCTAATGTGATTTCGTCGTTTTGATTGGTTTCATTATCTGTTAAAGTGTTACTATTGATTTTTAACTTTAGATTGCCTTCGCCACCAACCATATGGACTTTGATAGAGTAGGTGATTTTTTTATTTAATTCTTCTAATTTAGTAAGTTCAACTTTAATTGGTGATTGTAAAGTGTCATTAACATAAAATGATAAACTACTCGTATCAAGGCTTGAGGTAACTTTACTTAAAGAATCATTACCAGAAATTTTTATAGTAAAGATATCCGTAGATAAAACACTAGTTCTTTCAACTTCTTCAATTTGCCAATAAGGCTTTTGGGTATCATAGATAAAGTATAAGTTACACTTAGTTTTTTTAGATAAGTTACTAATAAATAAACCCCAGTTATCATTATCCCAATAAGCATTTACATTGTTATCACAATCTATTTTATTTACATAAAGATTTTCGTTATTAGCGGGAATTGATGAATTGAGTTCATTTTCAATATAAACTGCTAAGTCTTTATTATCATTTATGCTTAACCTTAATAGAACAAGTATTCCTAAAATTATCATAAATCCCGTTATAAAATATTTCTTTTTCATAGTCAAAACTCCTTATTTATCGAAATTTAGGCTTCATAGAGTATAAAACTCTATGAAAGCTTAATTTCGGTATCTCTATTTAATTTATAACTTAAATATACCATAGTTTTTCTTCTTTTTAAAGGAGATTTTTTATAGTTTTATAGTCAAATTTCTAGTCAAGAGCTTTTATGACAAAGCCAGTATTCACCTTACTTTCTACCTCATTTTTTAGTCAAATAAAAATAATATTTCTGGTCAAAATTATCGTCAAACGCCTAATTTTACTAGGTTTTTCCTACTATTTTCATAGAGTTTTATACTCTATGAATTTTGAGCTTTTAAGACCCGAAAAAAGTTTTAACAGGTCTAATAATTCGACATAATTTTTCAAAGGAATCATATATACTTTTAATAGGTGATAAATTTGAGAAAGTTTTATATTTTTAATATTAATAATGAGTTTAAGAAAATGACAAGAGTTTGTCCCTATAACTTATTTAAGTCATTTCAAAATATCTACATGTTAAATAGTAATGAACAAGAATATGGGATAAATATGTATGAGAAAATGGTTAGTCCGATAAACAAATTAGAACTAAATAATTATTTGTTTACGAGTTATCGCAATAATGACCATTATACAAAGTTTATGAATACGCATATTTACAATAACTACTATAACGATGAAGAAACCAAATTAAAAATTGGTAATGCTTATTTAGTTATGGAAACAACGGCGGTTAAACCAGAGTTTTTTAGTAAACTAAAGACAAATAGTAATCTTTTTGCTTGTGATTTTCAAAATCAGGATTATTTTTGGATAGAAAGTATTGCTTAAAAATACTTTTTTTAGTACAATCTTCTCGTAAGGAGAATTATTATGTTACATGATATATTATTAATTCTTTTAGGACTTATTATTGGCTTTGTTATTGGTTTTATAGTAACAAGAAAATTAGTTCAAAAAGAAATGAAGAAAAATCCCCCAATTAATGAAAAAATGATTGAAGTTATGTTTAGTAGTATGGGAAGGAAACCTTCACAGAAACAAATAAAAGAAACTATGCGTCAAATGAACAGATTTATGTAAAAGCATAGTTTTTTTAAAACTTAAAGATAAGAGTTTGGAAATAAAAATGAATAACTTTGAAAATGTTAAGTATCTTGTAAATAGAATTAATTTAGTTAGACATACTATAAGTAATTTGGTAAAATAAAGAAGAAATGAAGGTGCATTATAATGTTTGTAGACGAAATAACAATAAAATTAATAGCAGGTAAAGGTGGAGATGGTTGTACTTCTTTTCATCATGAAAAGTGTATGCCTAATTTAGGACCAGATGGGGCCAACGGCGGCCACGGAGCAAATATTATTTTTGAAGTTGATAAAGGTTTAAGAACATTAGTTGATTTAAGATATAATAAAATTGTTAAAGGCGAAAAAGGCGATAATGGTAAAGGGTCTAATCGTACGGGAGCTGATGCTAAAGATATAATCATTAAAGTTCCAGAAGGAACAACAGTGTACGATGCTAATACCAATTTAGTTTTAGTTGATTTAACTCATGATAAAGAGCGTTTTACGGTTTGTCAAGGTGGTCGTGGGGGCCGTGGTAATAAAGCCTTTGCCACACATGAAAATCCTGCCCCTAAAACTAGTGAGTATGGAGAACCGGGGGAAGAAAAACTAATCAAATGCGAACTTAAAGTGTTAGCAGATGTGGGGTTAGTTGGTTTTCCAAGTGTTGGTAAGTCCACTCTTTTATCAGTAATATCCGCATCTAAACCGAAAATTGCGGCTTATCATTTTACAACCTTATCACCAAATTTAGGAGTGGTAAAATTAAATGACGGTCGTAGTTTTGTCATGGCAGATTTACCGGGGTTAATCGAAGGAGCTGCCGATGGTGTTGGTTTAGGACTTAAATTTTTAAGACATGCTGAGCGTACCAAAGTTTTAGCCCATGTAGTGGATATGGGAAGTAGTGAAGGTCGCGACCCCATCCGTGATTATGAAATTATTAATACCGAGATTAATAGATATAGTAAGAAAATGGCAGGTAAACCAATGATTGTTTTAGCTAATAAAATGGATTTATCAGATGCCGAGGCTAATTTAGAAAAATTTAAAAAAGCATATCCTGATGTTGAAGTAATACCAATTTCAGCAATTAAGCAAGACGGAATTGATAAGGCTATGACCAAATTAATGGATATAATAGAGAAAACTCCTAAAAATGAATTATATTCAGAAGAAGATTATGCTTCCCATGTTGTTTACAAATATGAAAATGTCTTGCCTTTTACAGTAAAGAAAGTTAATGGTATGTGGCGGGTTGAAGGAACTGAGATTAGTAAGTTATTTAAGATGACCAAGTTTACCGAAGATGAGTCCGTGGCGAGATTTTCTAGAAAATTAAAAGGCATGGGTGTTGAAGAAGCCTTACTTAATGCGGGGGCAACTTTAAATGATGACATTGAAATTGAGGGTTATGTTTTTAAATTCAAAGATTAGGAAGTAATGATTTAATGAAAAAAATGACAAGAAATTTTATATATTTAGTTTTATTTGCTTTTTTGATATGGTGCTTTGTCTACTTAGGAAAAAAAGATTTTAGTAGTACCATTACCGATGCGGAAAGATTTAGTAAAGAATATACAACTATTGATATGGATAATCCCTTTGTTTATGTTAATTCTAATCGAGTTTTAAATATTTTAAATAATGAAACGGGAATTATTCTAGTAGGTTTTTCTAGTAATGCGTGGATGCAAGAGTATGTTCGGGAACTATATCCCATTTTAAAAGAAAATAATATTACGAAAGTTTATTATTATGATGTTATAGAAGATAGAACTAAAAAGACGAAAAATTTTAGACAAATAGAAGATTTACTTAGTAAATATTTAAAAATTACGGATATGGGAGCAGAATACTTATTTACGCCCGCTTTAATATTTGTTAAAGATGGTAAAATTATTAATTATGATGATGAAACATCTTTGGTATCTTTTGATATGAGACCCGATACTTATTGGAATGAAGATGCAATTACGAACTTTCACAACAAAATAAATACTTATTTAAGTGAGGCGGATTATAACTAATGCAAGAAAAAAATTATCTTAGTGTTACCATGTTTATCTTAATTGTTTTTGTGCTTTTATTAGGAGGTAACTACTTAATTAGAAATAAAGGGCAAAAGCCAACTACTAAAATTATTGACATAAGAATGGATAGTTCGAAAGATTATGTTTATTTTACTGATAGCAAGACTGTATCCGAAGATTTAGACTTAGTTTATAATACTATTCATCTTAATATTGATAGTAAGGATGCTAAAGAGTTAGAAAACTTATTAAATGAAGAAATGACTAAGGCTCAAAAAAGTATTAAAACTTTAGATGAAGTTGTGATTGATAAAAAAGACATTGTCTATGAATTAGATGATAATAATAAGATTTATGAAGCAGACTATTTGAAATATGACATATTAGAAAGTGACAATTATGTAACTGTTGGGACTATTAAAGGTCATATAAATATAACGAGTGATGAAGATAATAACACTTTAAAATATTATACCTTTAGTAAAAAAGATGGTCATATAATGAGTCTGGACGAAATAAAAAGTGCTGGTAAAATAACCAATAATAGTATCGAAAAAGCAAAAGAAAATTATTTAAAAGATAAAGAAGATACAACTATAAAAACTTATGAACTATACATTGATAAATATGGTAATACCATTATGAATTTGCTTGTAAATAGTGGGGATATCACTTATAATGATACTGTAAAGATTAATTAAAAAAGAAAGGAACTAATCTTAAAAAAAGATTAGAAAAACTATATGAACTTAGATGAATTTGAAATGAAAATGATGAAAGCGATTGAAAATCTGGAAGAAAGATATATAAATATCAGAGCAGGGCGCGCTAATCCTTCCATGCTAAATGGCGTGATGGTTGATTTTTATGGAACACCAACACCAATTAGTAGTATTGCTAATATTACCGTTCCTGAGGCTCGCCAATTATTTATTAAACCATTTGATAGAAGCACTTTGAAAAATATTGAACATGCGATTATTGCTGCTAATCTAGGAATTAACCCAACTAATAATGGAGAAATGCTTATTATAACGATCCCTGCTTTAACTGAAGATAAAAGAAGAGAATATGTTAAACAAGCTAAAGCTTTAAGTGAAGATGCTAAAGTAGCTTTAAGAAATATTCGCCAAGATGCAAATACCGAAATTAAAAAGTTAGAACTTCCAGAAGACCAAGAGAAGAGTAGTCTTAATGATGTTCAAGATTTAATTAATAAATATAATAAAATTGTTGATGAAAAACAAAAAGAAAAAGAAGAAGAACTAATGACTGTATAGTTCTTTTTTAACTTTTAAGTAAATAAAAAAATATTAGACAGTAAGTTATGATATACTAAAAAGGTAGGTGTAATAAAATGAATTTAATAAAAGAAAAAATTAAAGAAATAGAATTGAATAATTTTCGAGCTAGGATAAAAAAAGAGGGAGTTACTAACGATATATTAAATAAAATATTGAGTTTAGATGTCGATATATTAGAAAAAATTGATTTATTGATGATGGATTTTTATAAACGCTTTTCTTATTTAGATAGTTTAAATAATTTAAACGAAGAGGAGTTATCAGTAATTGTTAAAAGTAACTTGAGCCCAGAAATAAAAAATATAATTTTACTTAATAACGGTCAGGTAGCAAATGTTATCAAAGATAATAATGTTTTAGCAAAAATGTTAAGAGACAAAGTAAGTAATGATAATTTACTTTTATATGCAATATTACTATTTGATGTGGATGATAAAGTTAGCAAAGCGACTTTATTTAATGAAATAAAACTAGACAGTGTGTCTATAGGCAATCTTATAAATAAAAAGACAGCTGTTTTAAAAAAATTAGTTAAAGATGATAATTTTAAAGATAATTTCTTAGAAATTTCAAAAAAATACGGAGTATCAGATTATTCTGTAGACGAGGAAAAACTAGCTGAGTTATTAGAGGTATTGCCAGAACTTATTTTAGATCTAAATACAAATTCTTTTGAAAAATATAAGAAAATTTTAAAAAATGAAAAACATGTTGGCATACTAACTAGTCCTGGTGCCTTAAATCATAAATGGGGGATTTCTAAAAAGTTAGTAGATACCACTGATACCGTAAAAGCAAATGGTGATGTTGAAAATTTCAGTGACCACATTTTTGCTTTTGAATTAATAGATAAATTCCGACCGGAATATATAGCTCATTTTGCTAATCTTTCACTTAATATTTTTTTAAATCCTTTAAATATTTTAAATATTGATGACGGTACCAAAAAATTGTTAGGAAAAACTACACATTTTACTGATATTGAATTGTTAACGAGTCGCTTTTTTAATCATTTTTTTAAAAAAATGGAACCAACATTAAAAAGAGAGGCAATTTTAAGATTTGCTTATGCTTCCTATGAAGATAGAAAATTAATATTAACTTTGTTAGTCAATAGCACATACCTTACTTTTAAGGAAGAAGCTTTAAAAGTAATAGAAAAACTAGAAATAGGAAATGACTATTTTCTAAATGTGTTAAATCTTGTTGTGTATTATCCGGAATTAACTAAAGAAATATTGAAAAAGAGTGAGTTGTCAAAGCAAGACATCCTAATTATAAAATATTTGTTTACTATGCCAGCAGTTACAAATCGACCATTAACTATTGATGAGATAATGCAAAAGTTAAAAGAAGGCTTATTAAAGGAAAATTCTTCTCAAAAAAATAAGTTGGGAGTAAGTCCGTACGGTCATATCAGAGAAAAACTCTTTAATGAATATGAAGCTTCTGTTATGTTCTTGGGTGTAGATGGCACCTTGGAAACCTATAGTGCAGAGGATATGCATCATTCTCCTATTTTAGCATCTTATATTGAAAAAAAGTATGGCTGTCGGATTAATGATATAAATAATGCCAGTATTAAATTAGCGGCTGTTGGAGAAATCGTTATGGTTGTAGAAGGCGATGTAATGAATATATATTTACCTTCTAAATTAACACCACAACAATTAACAACTTTGAAGTCTTATTTATCAGCCTTAAAAGAACCAGAAAAAGTCGAATTTTACGGCTTAGTTATTAATAAAGTAGCAGAGACTGACTTAAATAAAATTGATGGCGATTATGGAACTGGCTATGAATTAAATCACGGTACTTCGATGAATTTAGATATCCTCAGTAATATTATAGAAAATACCTTTGATAATGAGACTCAAGTAAGTATTAAAAGATAAGTGTAGTAAGAAACAAAGTTTACTATTTTAGAAAAGAAAAAACTAGTCTGATGATAACCACAATGAGTGGATAAACTTTAAGACGAGTTTTTATTTTGGCAAAATCTGGAATATTTTAACATTAAAGCAAATAAATTACTTTTATTAAAAAGTGTGTTTCAAAGTGTGTTTCACGCAATTTTGACATTAAAAAAACCCCGTATTTACGGGGGATTTATTCATACTGGTGTTTCCAGAGTGATTCGAACACTCGACCGTACGCTTAGAAGGCGTATGCTCTATCCAGCTGAGCTATGGAAACATATTCATCAGCACAAATAAAATTATAAACTAAAAGTTAGGTATTTGCAAGAGAAAAATTAAGCCAGATAAGTAAAAATTGTCTTTTTAGGAAGATTTTGCTAAAAAAACTTAGATTTCTTCCCCGTTTACGACTAATTCGACATCAGTTAGACCTAAGGTATCCTCAAAAGATTTACTAATTGCGTATTTTACTTCTTCAATTAAAGAATCATTTAAGAAACTATCTAAAAGATAACTACTAAATTCTAACTTGATAGTGTTTTCTTTGATTTCATAATCCAAGAGTTTAGCGTTACTTGATAAAAAACTCATTAAATTAGATTGATGGATAGGTGAAGATTTTAGCTCCTCAATGATTATTTCCACTTTATCCTTGCTATCATTAGTAAAAATAGAAACGGGAACTAAGTGATATTCGTCATTAATATTGATGTAGTAGTATAAATTTAAGATGTCCATCGTAAAGATATTATTAACATTGTAAACTTTATTGATACCATAAGACTTAGTTAAAGTAAGAGGAAGCTTTTTTTGGGAGATAGGAAGATTATCTAACTTAGCATTTTCCACAAAAATCATTATTTCTTTAATTTCATCTAATTTTGTTAAAGAATAAACAATTGATTCAATAACTTTTTCTTCAGTATCTATGGTAACATTTAAAAATTCTTTGCTAAAATTAATTTTTAAAAGATTATTTTCTAAAGTAAGATTAAGAATTTTTGTGCCTTTGGGAATAAGAGGGGTATAATTATCGTCAATATATTTAGATTTAGGACTGTCAATGGTAAGAGAAGTTAGAATATCATTAATCTTAGCTAAAATATCATTATCATTATTACTGACAATTTTGGTTTCAACTAATATATTTTTATTCAAAAGATAAATAGAATGATAATTTCCGTTTTTAATACTTAAGGTTTCTTCGTAACTTTTGTTGGTTGGAAAAAGATAGACTAAAGTAAGGACAAAAAGAGTTAAAAAAGAAATAAGTAACTTTCTTTTAATATTATTAAACATAAAAAACCACCTATTAAATTATATAGTTATTAAAATGAAAAAAGACCAAAAGCCCATGGTCTTAAAGGGTTAAATCTTTTGACTTTAATAGTTCGATAATCGCACTACTTCTACTAGTTACCCCAAGTTTTTGAATGACATTAGAAATATGATTACGAACGGTTTTTTCACTAATTCGTAAGATACTTGCAATTTCTTTAGTCGTCTTGGTCTTAATTAAAAGGCTAAATATTTCTTTTTCTCTTTTTGTTAATAAACTCATAATATACCAACTTTCTATAGTATTTTATGTTTTATTATTATTTAGTTAACTATTGAAACTTGATTGTGATATATTTTTTTGTATCGAACATACTTTGAACTTCTTTAATAATGTTATTAGCAATTAATTTATCATGCTTAGTGCTAGAAATAACAATGTTAATTTGATCTTTATTTATTTTAACAAAAGAGTCATATTCAAATTTTTCTTTTAGTTTAGCTTCAATATTTTCTTCTAGACCTTTATTTTCATTTAAAGTCATTAATTCTTCATAAGCATTATTTTTTTCGGCCACCGTTTTTTCTTTATCAGTAATGGTGCTTTGTAAATTATTAATATTATTTAAAAGCTCTTCATCAGCGGCAACACGGAGCGCTACTAGAGAAGTAGAAGGCGTAATAGTAGCATTAGCGGCAGTATCATTGGTACTTGTAGTTGGTAAATTATATTCCTCTAAAATATTGGAAGGCATACTAATATAATAAATACTTAAGACTAAAATAATACTAAATAAAGTGATAAACCATAAGTTTTGTTTGTTCATAAAATTCCTCTTTCTTTAATAAATTTTATGAACTTTTTAAAAAATTATGTATAAAGATAAATGTCGGTTGTAAGTTTTAGTAAAATGAAAAATAGTTTGGTTATAATATTTTTGGAATTAGAGAAAAGGTAAAATAATTAGTTTTGTGGGGTTAATAGGTGCTAATGTTTACTAAAGAAAAATTGGCATTTTTTGAGAGTTAAAAAAATAGAGAGAATAGCATTTTAGAATTGTTTAGTAGGGAAATTGTGTGTTATTATATAAGTGAAAAACTTTGCTAACTTCCAATTATTTTGCTGGTCAGGTTTTACAGTGAGATAGAAAAGGCTACAAGAAAAACAAAGTTTTGAAAATAAATATTTATGAATAAATTGGTAGTAGCAGTCTTTAGAAAGGAGCCTTTATGGCAAAAAAGCAGGTAAAATTATGGGTAGTACAAGAAACAAAGGAAGAAGGTAACAATAAAGATATTAAAGTGCTTTTATCTTTAGAAAATGCAAGCGATGATTCTTTAAGGAAAAAAGTTATTGATACTTTAACTAGCGTCTTAGAAGAACAAGATTTTTTAGTAGAAAAAGAGTCTATTTCCAAAATAGGATTAGTAAAAAAGCTTTTGGAGTGCAAAGAAGATTTGAAAGTCCAAACTGAAGTTCCTGAAGAACAGTTAGGCAAAGCCATTATGACTTTAGCTAAATCATTTACGGAAAATGAGACTGAATCCTTGGAAAAATCAAGTGCAATATATGTGGCTTATTTGATGATGAAAGATGAGATATCTTTAGATAAGATAATGAAATATGCTAATTTATCTAAACAGGAATTAGAAGTAGTAAAATATTATTTACTAGAAAAGAATAATTTTTAGGATAATTAGTCTTAATTTAGGGAGTAAAAATGTTAGAAGTAAAGAATGTAACAAAATACTATGGCAAAATAAAAGCCGTAGATAACTTATCATTTAAAGTAGATGATGGAAAGATTTTTGGCTTATTAGGAGTTAATGGAGCAGGAAAGACTACAACTTTTCGTATGATAATTAACTTACTAGATAAAACGGAAGGAACAATTTTATTAGATGGTAAACCTATAGATTATAGCGTTACGGATAAAATAGGTTTCTTAACCGAAGAACGCAGTCTTTTATTAAAACTTACGGTTTTAGAACAAGCTATTTATTATGGAACTTTAAAAGGATTAGATAAGAAAACCATTGAAGAAAAATTGGATAAGCTATTAGAAAAGTTTCATATTAGCGAATATAAAAATCGCAAAATTAAAGAATTGAGTAAAGGTAATCAGCAAAAAGTACAGTTTATTACAGCCATTTTGCATGAACCTAAACTTTTGATTTTAGATGAGCCATTTAGTGGGTTAGATCCAATTAATGTAGAAGAATTCATGAAAACTATTAATGAGTTAAAGAAAAAAGGGACAGCAATAATTTTCTCGTCCCACCGAATGGAACATGTAGAATTATTCTGTGATGAATTAGTTATTTTAGTTCATGGTAAGAGTGTTTTACAAGGTAACTTAAAAGATATAAAGAAACAGTATCGGAAGAAAAATATTCATTTGCAGGCTGATGGCGATATGAAAAAAATCGAAAAAATATCAGGTGTATTAGAAATTACTAAAGAAATTGGTAATAATGAATACATTATTAAGATTGAAAGTGAAGATGTTATTAAAAAGGTCTTTGAAGTTGTTAAAACATTCGATAATGTAACCAAATTTAATGTTGAGGAGCCAACATTAAATGAAATATTTATCAGTAAAGTAGGGGAAGCATATGAAAAATAAAGCGTGGTTTTTGATAAAACAAAGTCTTAAGAAAAAGATGGATACGAAATGGTTTAAAATAGTTAATGTTTTAATTTGTCTTCTTTTAATTGGGGTTATTAATATTGATAAAATTATTAATGTTTTTGGGGGAGATTTTAAAGATACCATAAATATCTATTTAACGGGGGATAATAATTATTTAGAAGGTTTTAATGCTTACTTTTTAACTAATAAAAAAATAGTAAATGATGAAAAAACTTATGAGATAGCATATTCTAGCGATAGTATTGATACTTTAAAAGAAAAAATTGCAGATACAAATAACATTGTTGTAAATATTAACTTGGATACGGCTGAGTATTTAAAAGCAGATATCATTTCTTATAATAAAATAGATACTATAACTTATAATCTTTTAAGTACTAGTTTAACAGGGATGAAAACTAGTATGGCCTTAAATTATAATGGGGTATCGAGTGAAGAAATGGCTAAGATTACTAGCCCTATTAGTATTAATAGGGTGGTTACTAATGAAAAAGAAATAACGGCAAGTGAAGATGCTACCAACATGAGTTTAGTAGTATTCTTGGTACCATTTTTTATGCTAATTGTCTTATTAGTCCAAATGATTGGGGCGGAGATTAATGATGAAAAAACGACAAGAGGGATGGAAATAATTATTTCTAATGTTCCGGCAAAAGTGCATTTTTTATGTAAAATTGCAAGTTCGACAATATTTGTTATTGCTCAATCTTTATTACTCCTATTATATAGTGGTCTTGGCTTTTTAATTCATGGTGGTATTGGGACTGGGCTTGGAGAGTCAAATATTATTGGTAATTTATTTGCTTCCTTACAAGCTAGTGGCACCCTAGATTTACTGGCTAAAGGAGCTCCTATCTTAATAGTTATCTTCTTGTTGTCATTCTTTGTTTATGCAACCTTAGCAGGAGTTTTAGCATCTATGACCACCTCGGCCGAAGATTTCCAACAATTACAAACACCTTTAATGATAGTCTTAATGTTAGGTTATTACATTGGTATTATGGCGGCGGCTTTTAAAGGTTCAATTTTTATTCGCATAATTAGTTATATTCCCTTTTTATCGTCGATGGTTGCCCCTATAACTTATATTTTAGGAGAGACAACGATAGTTGACCTTGGAATATCAGCTGTTGTTTTACTTATAACTTGCATTTTTCTATTTAAATATGGAATTAGAGTATATAAAGTTGGCATTTTAAATTATTCAAGCAAAGATTTATGGAAAAAAGTCTTTAAATCATTAAAAGTAAAGGATGGAGTGTAGTGAAAAATAATAAATTAAAAATAATTAGTGTGGCCGTATTAACACTTTTAGCAGTGGGGTTAATTGTTTTTACGATTTACTATTTAATTAGTAATAAAGATACCAATAAAGTAACCACTAAATTTGAGGAGGCTACTTCGCACGCTAAGCAAATTGATCAAGTACCTATCAAAGATATTGATAGTAAAGTAACTTTAGACACTTTACCAAAGACCGATGGGGTTCTAACCGAACTAAAATTTCAGGATTTTACGAAATTATTTCAAACAAGTAGAAGAAGTGTTTTAGTAGTAACCAGAACTGGTTGTAGTTATTGTGAAGAATTTTTGCCCGAATTAAAGAGCGCTTTAGGTAATTTAGGTATAAGTGCTTATGAAGTTAACATGAGTAATCTAGGACAAAATGAAAGTTTAGGTAAATACATAGTAGTTACAGGAACCCCCATAACTTATATCATTGAAAATGGAAATGTAACCCATACTTTTAGTGGTAGTACTGATGCCAAGACAATTGAAGCTTTTTTAGACCTTTACTATATAAGATAGTAAGGTCTTTTAAATTAAAACTAGTAATCTATTATTAAATAATTAAGAAAATTAAAAACGGACAAAGAACTAAAAAATAGATAAAAATCCACTGTTTGTAATCAAAAAATGCATCTAAAAAAGAAGTTTGGTAAAGCTTGTAAAAATTTAGCAGATTGCCTTGACAAAGAAGAAAGTGGTTGATAATATGAGAAAGAAAAGGAAGTATCAGAATGTTAAATTATATAACTGGAATAATAAAAGAAATTGGTAGTAACTATGTAGTTTTAGAAAATAATGGCATTGGTTATCAAATATTTGTTGGTAATCCTTATGTTTATCGTGAAAACTTAGAATATACAATTTATTTGTATAATTATATTAGGGAAGATGAGTATACTCTTTATGGCTTTAAGAAAAAAGAAGAAAAAAACTTATTTTTACGGCTAATAAATGTTAAAGGCTTGGGACCTAAAATGGCCATACCAATGGTTTCAACAGGTAATACTAGTGATGTAATTGAAGCCATAGAAAGAGAAAATTTAGTTTATTTAACGAAGTTTCCTAAAGTGGGCGATAAATTAGCAAGGCAGATTATTCTAGACCTAAAGGGTAAACTTGCTGACCATCAAGACTTGTTTGCTGTTAATGACTTAGATGAATTAGTTAGTGTTTTAGAATCTTTAGGTTATAAGAAAGCTGATATTAAGGCGATTTTACCTAAAGTAGATGCAACAAAAGAATTAGAAAGTCAAATTAAAGAAGCCTTAAAATTATTAATGAGTAGATAAAGTAGGTAAGAGATGA
The DNA here is from genome assembly GCA_934095825.1 of uncultured Bacilli bacterium. Next base: position 53,507 of record CAKOKQ010000001.1, read on the forward strand.
AAATAGGGATTGATATAGATGATACAGTAATGGATACTCAGGTTGTTATTGATAAAGCAGCTTTATATTTTGATAAAAATTTTGTAAATGGAAAAGGATATCAAGATAAGAGTAAATATGACTTTCATGAAAAGTTTTACTGGAGTTCAGTAGAAAAGAAAGAATTTTTTCAATTTTTTCGTCAGAATAAGTTATATTTAGAGGCTCGACCAAAAGGTGATGCTCTATATTACTTAGAAAAGTTATATAACGAAGGGTATGAAATATATTTTTTGACCCGAAGAAGTGCTGATGAAAAATTAGATATTTTAAGTATTACTAAAGATGATTTAACAAGTAAAGGTTTTAAATATCAAGATTGTCAAATTGGGTTATCTAAAAAAGGGGAAGCTTGTAAAAGGCTGGGAATAGATGTATTCATTGATGATTCTGTTAGTCAAATCGAAGATGTTAATAGCTATGGCATTAAGACTATATTAGTAGATACTTGGTACAATAAGGAATATAAGGGATTAAGAGCTAAAAATTTTCAAGAGATATATAATACAATAAGGAAGTGGAATAATGCTAGATGATATTTACAACGCTAATTTAAAAGAAGATGAATTTGATAAAAATATTAGACCCGAAACTTTAGATGATTATGTTGGGCAAGAAGAAATAAAAGAAAATTTAAAAGTATTTATTAAAGCTTGCAAAATGCGTAATGAAGTTTTAGATCATGTTTTATTATATGGACCTCCGGGGCTTGGAAAAACGACTCTAGCTCATATTATTGCTAATGAGTTGGGCGTAAACATTAAAACCGCCTCCGGTCCTTCAATTGAAAAGCCGGGGGACTTAGCAGCCGTTTTATCGAATTTAGAAGAAGGCGATGTTTTATTTATTGATGAAATCCATCGTATGCCAAGATTTATTGAAGAAATATTGTATCCCGCGATGGAAGATTTTGAACTAGATATTGTAGTTGGTCAAGATGGTAATACCCGTAATATCAAGATTGATTTGCCCCCATTTACTTTGGTAGGAGCTACAACTAGAGCAGGAAATATTTCTAGTCCCCTTCGTGATCGTTTTGGAATTGTTTCCAAACTTAATTATTATACTGATGAAGAATTAAAACAGATAATAATGCGTACCTCTAAAGTCTTAAAAATGCCAATTGATGAGCTTGCTGCAATGGAACTAGCAAAAAGAAGTCGAAAAACGCCGCGTATTGCTAACCGTTTATTTAAGCGTGTTCGTGATTTTACTTTAGTTGCAGGTGATCAAATGATAAGCCTAGATACTACTAGAAAAGCTTTATCTCGACTAAAAATAGATGAATATGGTCTAGACTCTTTAGATTTAGAGTATTTAGATGCTTTAATCACTAAATTTAATGGTGGACCCGTTGGGGCGGGGACAATTGCCACTTCGATTGGGGAAGAAGTAACAACCGTTGAAGAAGTAGTTGAACCTTTCCTTTTACAAGAAGGCTTTGTAAAAAGAAGTCAAAGAGGACGAATTGCTACTGAAAAAGCCTACAACCATTTACATATACCAGTAAAAAAGAAATAAAAAGCGAAGTTATAAGAAAAATAATTTACTTTAAGTAGTAGTTTTGATATAATAAATTTGAAAATAGGAGAGTTAGTGTGATGAAAAATAACCAAAGTATATTAAAGAAAATAGAAAATCTACTAAAGCCAGAGTCAACTATCTTGGTTGATTTACATAAAAAAATAGATGATAACACTAGTACCGTAGCGAAAAAAGAAAAAAGTATTAGCGATAAAAAGCAAAAGATTGCCAACATCGAAACAGAAATAAATGGCTTAAATGACGAAAATGCTGTACTTTTAGAAGCTTTTAATGCTCTAAAAGATAAAGATTTAAAATTGATTACTAATGTTTTAAAATTAAATCTTGATGTTAATAAGGATTTAAATAAACTAATTAATCAATTGCCGCTACAAATTGAAATTCGTAATAATGATATTAGCGATTTAGAGCAAGCTATTAGTGAAGATGAGAAAAAGTTAGATATTGCTCATAGTAATATTACTGATTTAGAAAGTAAACTAAATACAGCTTTAGAAACTCAAAAAAATTTGAATGCTTTAATTAAAGACGCTAGTGGTGGTAGTTGTACCGAAACGCGTAATCAGGTAATTGAACTTTTAAAGAACTTAGAATTTAATAATGACGAAGCTTATGCAGCAGCCAAGTTAATTATGTTCCCAGAAGACGAGTTAATGCCATTCTTTAAAAATTTTAAATTTGAAATAACTCAACAATTAGATGATAATGAAACATATGTTGATTTAGATAATATTGTTGATGCCTTAAAAGAAGTTGATTTAGATGATGATAAGACTTTAGAAACCAAAAAAGAAGTATCTGCAGAACCAGCTGATGATTTTTTAAGTAGTTTTGATACCAATGTTTTTGATTTTGAATCTATTCATGATCCAGCAAGTACAGAAACATTAGAAAATAGTGCGGAATCAAGTTCTTTAGAAAATGAAAAAGAGAACGAAGATACAAGCAATGCTGATAGTCAAAAACCAGATGAGTTATCATCAGAAGTTAAATTAGAAGATGAGAATTTAAAAGAAGAATCTAATGATAATGAAACTAAAGATAATGAAGCACCGGCTAGTGATGATTATCAAAAGATTTTAGAAGATGAAACCCCAATATCTTTTGAAGAGTTAAAAAATCTTTTTGAAGAAAATACCGAAGATAAAAATACTTCTACTAATGAAGTAAATGTTAAAAATGCCGAAGATACAGCTAATAATGATATTATTTCCCTAGATGAGTTACAAGATAAAATGAATGATATCTTTAAAGATTTAAATGAAGAAGAATCTAGTAGTATTAAAGAAGATAGTACTGAAAGTAATTCTTTAGAAAATACCAAAGTTGAAGATATTCATGAAACTACTAGTGAAGATTCTAAAGATATCGAAAATATTGTAAATACTGAGGAAACGGAAGAAATACCAATAGATTTTGATGAACAAGTTTTAATTGATTTAGGAAAATCAGCTGAAGATATTGCTTTAATTAAACCTTTTGATACTAGCAAGTTAGATAGTAACAAAATTAAGTCCGAACTTGCAAAAAAAGATATTAAACCACAGACAATCCCTTTAGTTGTTTATAAAAATGGTCTTCAAAATTACTTAGCAAATATCGATACATTAAAAGAGTTTGGCTATAAACCAAATGAGATGGAGATAGAAAAAAATGGTGCCGTTTTAAGTTTAATTAGTAATGAAGACTTAAATAAAAACTTAAAAACTTTGAAAGATTATAAAATAGACTTGAAGAGTACCAATGGACATTTAGCTTTCAATGTTTTAGGTGTAGAACCAAAAGAACTAATCAGAAGAATTGATCTTATTATTGAAAATAATCAAAGTGATTTAATTACTTATGATATTGCTGCCCTTGCCCTAGATGTTGAGACTATTTTAAAGAGAATTGCTTTTTGTAAAGAATATAATATTCCTTATACAGAAGAAAAAAATAATATCTTAACCTTCAATAGTTATGTTTTTAATCAAGATGTTTTAGAAGAATTAGTTGAAAAAGAAGTTAATTTCGATAAAGATAGCGAAGTGTTAACTGATAATTTAAAAGAAGTAGTTGCTAGCAATGTTATTGATATCTTAGATAATAAGTTAGACGATATCTTTAACATAAAACTACAAGATGCTAAAAAATTTGATGAATATACCAGATTAGAACAAAAATTAGAAAGTATTTGTGTTTGCAAAGGTAATGCTTATATAATTGATGGTTTGTATTTTTCACATCAAAATACTAAGCGCAATTTAATTACTTTAATTAATAATGAAAATGATATAAGTGATAAAGATATTTTAATAGCTAGTCTTCTTTATAACTCAACGAAAACTATAGATGATGTTAAAAACATTATAGAAAGTATCAGAGGTTAATATGCGTTATTTAGAAAATTATGGTTTTAAAGAAACTGAAATAAAATGGTTAGAAGAAAATATTTGTCAAACATTAAAAAAAGCTTTAACAGAAGAACAAAAATTAGTTGGCGCTAATATTGGATATTTAAAAAATCTAGGGGTATTAAATTATAAAGAAATATTTAATAATTACTATAGTATGTTCTTAATGGATAACAGTGCTTTTACTGAAATATTTAATAAATATGACCAAGCTGATTTAGTTGATAAATTACAGAAAAATATTGCAATTGTAGAGTATCTATAGTTGCTTTTTTCTTTCCTTTATTGTTAACCTTTGGTATAATAAGAACAAGAAATGAGGACATAATATGGATTACTTAAATACTTTAAATGACGAGCAAAAAAAAGCTGTCATGCATCTTGATGGACCGTGTTTAGTCTTAGCAGGAGCTGGCTCTGGGAAAACCAGAGTTTTAACAACAAGAATAGCTTACCTTATTGATAATGGTATTCCTTCTTATAATATTTTAGCTATAACTTTTACTAATAAAGCCGCTAAAGAAATGAAAGAAAGAGTACAAGCTTTAGTTCCCGATAACTATGCTTTTGTAGGAACTTTTCATTCCTTGGGCGTAAGAATTTTACGAGAAAATTGTAGTGAATGTAACTTAAGTCCTAATTTTACTATTTTAGATAGTGATGATGTTTTAAGTTTAATTAAAAGAATTATGAAAAATAAGGAGATAGACCCTAAACAGTTAGCGCCTTCTTATGTTCGGAACCGAATTAGTTTTATTAAAAATGAAAATTTAAGTCAAAGAGAAATGGATAATATTTTTAATACCTCAGCTGAAAAGCAAATTTTAGAAATATATGAAACATATCAAGAGTTAATTCATAAAAATAATTCAGTCGATTTTGATGACTTATTGGTTTTACCAGTCGAATTATTTAAAAAATATCCCGAAATACTGGATAAATATCAGGAACATTTTAAATATATCTTAGTAGATGAGTATCAGGATACTAATGAAGTTCAATATCAATTTAATAAGTTGCTTGCTAGTAAATATCGTAATCTATTTGTTGTTGGTGATGCTAATCAGTCAATTTATGGGTTTCGTAATGCTAATTTTAGAAATATTCTAAATTTTGAAAAAGATTATAAAGATGCGTATGTTGTTACATTAGAGAGTAACTACCGTAGTACTAATAACATTTTAGAATGTGCTAACTGTGTTATTAGAAATAATAAAGAACGCAAAGAACTAAATTTAAAAGGAACGATAGGTGAAGGAGTTAAAACTCAGTATATTACATGCGAAAACGGGAAAGCTGAAGCCTTAACAATTATAGAAGAAATAAAAAAATTATATAATCAAGGTTATGACTATAAAGATATTGGTATTCTTTATCGTACCAATGGGCAATCGCGTTTATTAGAAGAAGTTTTCTTAAAAGAGAATGTTCCTTACAATGTTGTTGGGGCCTATTACTTCTATCAAAGAAAAGAAATTAAAGATTTATTAAGTTATTTGAAACTTATTAATAATCAAGATGATGATATTGCTTTAAGAAGAGTAATTAATGAACCAAAGCGTGGTATTGGTGAGAAAGCCATTGAAAATCTAAGTAATGAAGCAACAACAAATGGTAGTAGTATGTTTAAAGCCATTACTAAGGGTAAGGAATTAGCTTTTAAAGATTTAATATTAGATATGGTTAAAGTCCAAGAAGATTTATCTTTAACCGAATTTATAGATTATGTTATAGATAAGAGTGGTATTAGAGCTAGCCTTACCGAAGAAAAATCTTTAGAAAATGATTTGCGATTAGACAACTTAGAAGAATTTAAATCTGTTACAGCTTCGTTTGAAGAGAGGACTGGTTCAGTAAATTTAAGCGATTTCTTAGAAGAAATATCTTTAGTTGCTGATATGAGTGAACATAAAGAAGAAAAAGATGCGGTAACTTTAATGACCGTTCATAGTGCTAAGGGCTTAGAATTTGATTGTGTTTTCATATGCGGTTTGGAAGAAGGAATTTTTCCTCATCAAAACGCCTTTGGAAGTGAATCGGAAATCGAAGAAGAACGACGATTATGCTATGTTGGTATTACAAGAGCCCGCAAAGTTTTATATTTAACAAATGCCCATAGTCGTATTCTTTATGGTCGGGAACAAGTAAATCCGCCATCACGCTTTATTAAAGAAATTGATAAAAATTTATTAGATATTAAAGTCAAAAATACAAGCTTAGAAAGATTAAGAAGTAAAAATGTCGGTAGAATTCCTACATTTTCTAATAAAAACAGTTTTTATAATAATGAGACAGCGATGCAAGAACTTAAAGTGGGCGACCATTTAATGCACTCATTATATGGTAGGGGAACAGTTGTAGCAATGGATAATACATTTTATACCGTAGCTTTTAGTAGTCGCTTCGGAATAAAGAAAATTATGAAGAATTTTAAGGGGATAAGAAAGGTAGATTAATATGGAATTAGTAATTATGGCTGCTGGAATGGGTTCAAGATTTGGCGGCTTAAAACAAATTGAACCAATGGGACCAAATGGCGAATTTATTATCGATTATTCGATATATGATGCTATTAGAGCTGGTTTTGATAAAGTTGTTTTCATTATAAAAAGAGAAAATGCTGAAGTATTTAAGGAAACAATTGGAAAAAGAATTGAAGGCAAGATTGCTGTAAGTTATGTATATCAAGATATGGATAATATTCCCAAAGAATATTTAGAAAATGATAGAGTTAAACCTTGGGGAACAGCCCATGCTATTTATTGTTGTCAAGATGTTGTAAAAGATAACTTTGCTATTATTAACGCTGATGATTTTTATGGTAGAGATGCTTATCTTAAAGCAGCCGAATTCTTAAAAAGTGGCATTACTGGTCATGATTTTGGGATGGTTGGGTATCGAGCTAGCAATACTTTAACGGCTAACGGTGCTGTAAAGCGTGGTGTTTGTTCATCAAGTGATGGCTATTTAACTAGTCTTATTGAATCAAAAGTTGAAGAAATTAATGGCGTTATAACTGCTAGTCCTTTAAATGGGGAGGCATCATTTAAAGTTAGTAATGATACTTTAGTATCAATGAATATGTTTTTATTTACTAAAGATATTTTTAATATTTTAAATAAAGATATTAAAGAATACTTTGCTAAACATAAAGATAATTTAAATGAAGGTGAATTTTTGATTCCTGATGTTGTTTGCGAACATATTGCCAAAAAAGATATCACCGTTAAAGTAATGGATACAACTAGTGTATGGTATGGTGTAACTTATAGAGAAGATGCTGATACCGTAAGACAAGCCCTAAAAGAATTAGTAGATAATGGTGAATATCCTGCTAATCTTTGGGAGTAATTTATATTTTAATAAAAGTAACTGTTATAAATTTGTTTTCAAACTTCTTAACAGTTATTTTTTTTAAAACTTTTTTTCAAAATATGAAATATTAATAGACCAAATTTAAAATTTAGTAAGGAAAAAAACACTAAAATTAAAATTTGAGTAGTTGCAAAAACTGAGATAATTATTAAAATAATATTTAGGTGATGAAATATGCAAAAATATATTATTAATAATGTTAGCGGTTATCTAGTAAAAGATCTAGATATCCAAAACACAGATTTTGATTATCTTTATCAAAAAAAGATGATTATTGAACTTTCAAAGTTACAAGAAAAGAAGTATAAATGTAAATATTTTTTGACAGAAGTTGGTAAATTATTTTTAGAATTAAATGATTATGAGACGAGATACAATGTTTTAAATAAATATGTTAATTTAAGAAGTAATATGAATTTTATGAATAAAGAATATTTACGAGATATAGATGATATTTATCCAGCAATGGATAGTAATTTTAAATATCCAATTTGTTTTTATAAAGGACAAATATATAGTTTGGAAAGCATAGTTAAAAAGATAATGGCTGAAAATAAAAATTATCATCTTGAAAAAAGTGGTAATGATTACTTAATTAAAAATGATAATAGAAATGTGGCCAAGATTATTTATAAAAATAAGGGTGTATATAGCTTACGATAAAAGGGCATCAAGTTTTATTTAATGCTTGATTAAAATTATAAAATAGTGCTATATTAAAATAGGAAAGGATAGAGTTTATATGGAGTCTTTTAAAAAAATGTTTATTAACTATTTCAATTTTAAAGATAGAACAACGAGAAAAGATTTTTGGGTAGCTATTTTAATGAATATAGTAGTAAGCTTTGTATTATCTTTAATAGTTGGTTTTGTTGCTAAGGTTACTAAATTAAAAATTTATGATATTTTTGCATCAATTTATGCTTTAATATTATTAATTCCATGTCTAGCCCAAGCTGTTAGAAGAATGCATGATGTTAATAAATCTGGTTGGTATCTTTTAATGGATATTATTCCCGTAATTGGTTGGATTTTAGTTTTAGTTGCTATGTGTAGTCCAAGCGTTACCGAAGATAATAAATATGGTGTCCAACTATAAAAAATGAACTTAAGGTTCTTTTTTTTGAAATGATAAGAATAAATATGAAAAATCTTTTTAGAAAGAACAAAAAAAGGCTTAAATTTAAAGATTGTTACTTGCGAGAAAACTTAAAATATAGTATATTGGTGTTCTGAAGTTATAATGAGTACTAGTTAGTGGGGGATTATTTATGCAGAGTAATATTTATATTAAAAGAGATAAAGACGGAAAGGAAGAAAAGTATTCTCTTAACATTGGTGGGTTGAATGGTTTTTGGCATTTACAAGAAGTAGAAAATGGCTATATTTTAACTTGTGAAGATTATAGAAAAGAATTTGCTAGTTTAGATGAAGTAAATAAATACTTTATTAGCTTAGAAGAATTTTTAAAAAGTTCCGAATATGTTGGCAGACAATTTCAAAGAACTATGCCTCTTAAAGATGATGATGATTGTCTAGATTATAATTATACCAAGGCAAACCGTTATTCAATGTACTTAGCACTTTATGAGAAAGATGGAATTTTTTTAGCTTATCGTTTAAATGAACTTTTTGATTATCATGATTATGTAGTTATTCCTAAACATTATACAGAAGATAAAAATTATGAACTATCGGCTTTAAAAACATTAATTAGTTTTCCTAATGCTTTGTATGATAAAATTGTAGTTCAAGAAAGTAAGCCTAAAAATAAAGAATTATCCTTGAAAAGAGATTAATTCTTTTTTTAATTTTAAGTCAATTAAAAAGATTTTTTATGTCGATTTCTAAAGCATCAGCAATGCGGCCAAGAATTACAATAGTAAAGCCCCGACCCATCTTTTGACTTTCAATTTTGGCTAAATAATTCATAGTAATACCGGCTTTGTCAGCGAGTTGTTGTTGAGTTAAGCCTTTCTTTTCCCGTTCTTTTTTAATATTAGCTCTTATTATATCAAAATAGTAAGTATCATCATGTAACATTTTATCACATCCTAAGAATAGTATGGACAAATTATCCATAAAAATATATGGACGGAGGGTCCAATAGATGATAAAATAAAGAAGATAGTAGGTTGATAATAATGAAAAGATTTTTCTGGGTGCTTTTATTAGTTGGCATTTTTCTGATTTTTAGAAATATTCAATTTAATGATAAAGATAATAAGTTATTAAATAGTTCTGAACTTGGCGTTTTTATGAATAATGCTAGACAAGATGATTTTCCTAAAAAAGGGGAAGCTATATTTGATGAGGCTGTATGTGATGATGAAAATATTGAGGCAGTGTGGGATAATGAGTCTTGGGGATTGTTATTAAAAAAATTAACTAAAAAGGTTAAATGTAATTTATATTTTTATAATGGCGATACCTTATTTAATTTTGATTATACTGGTAATGTTCAAGCCTTTACGGCTCCAATTAAGGGGACATATAAAATTGAAGCTTGGGGAGCAAGTGGTGGTGATGTAACTATTAATGATACAACTTATCAAGGTTGATTAGGTGGTTATACCTCGGGAACAATCAATTTAGAAAAAAATCAAAAATTATATATTTATGTTGGTGGTTCCACTTCTTCCTATGAAGGTGGTTATAATGGTGGAGCAAAAGCTGGAACAATAACTGATGGAGAATATACAGGAGGAGGCGGTGCCACCGATATTAGAATAGTTAATGGTAATTGGAATGATTTTAATTCCTTAAAATCAAGAATTATGGTCGCGGCAGGTGGCGCAGGAACTGGAAAATATTTGAATTCTTCTTTAATTGGTGGTGCTGCTGGTGGTTTAATTGGTTATAGTGGTAACATTAGAAGTGGAAATTATAGCCATATTCATGAAGTGGCAACTGGTGGTAGTCAAACTAGTTATGGAGTTGGTTCTAATCTTACTTGTAATAGCAAATTCGGTTATGCTGTTGATGTTTGCGATAACTATGGAACTGGTGGTGGTGGCGGATATTACGGCGGTGGTTCCGGATTAAGTACATTTGCAAATGTTTCTTCGGGAGCGGGCGGTTCATCTTTCATTTCTGGACATAATGGTTGCGATGCAATAAAAAAAGAAAGTACTGAAGATAATATAATTCATACTGGCGGGAGTATTCATTATTCGGGACTTTATTTTACAAACACCGTAATGATTGATGGTAATGGGTATAACTGGACAACCGAAAAAGGTGATTATTTGAAAATGCCATCACATATAGATAATACTGAAATGACGGGTAATCATGGCAATGGTTTTGCTAGAATAACAATGATACTTAATGATAACTAAAAATTTAGGCTAATTACCTAATTTTTTTAGTTGAAGTAATTGCTGGTTATCTAAAATTAAATATATTTTTAATACTATTTTTATAAAACATACTATTCTGGGAGTGGAGGGTGGGAAGAAAACATAAACTTATATTAAAAAAATTATGAAAATAACCCTTAATAATATTTAAACTAATGGAAAAACCAGAAGATATATGGTATATTGATATCGAGGTTTGTTATGATAAAGAAAATGTATACAAAATACAAAGAAATTATTAATTATTTGATTTTTGGAGTATTGACAACCGTAATTAGTTTGATTGTTTACTATGGATTAACTTATACAATAATTAATCCCGATAACGCTGTAATGTTACAAGTTGCCAATGTTATTTCTTGGATTGCTGGCGTTTTATTTGCTTATTTTACTAATCGCAAGTTTGTCTTTGAATCCCAAAATACAAATAAGATCAAAGAATTTACTTCATTTGTAGGAGCTAGAATTACAACATTACTTCTAGATATGGCTATTATGGGAATTGGCGTAACGATATTACATGGTAATGATAAGATTATGAAATTAATTAGTCAAGTCCTAGTAATTGTTGGTAACTACATATTAAGTAAAGTATTTGTTTTTAGAAAGAAGGAAGAAAAATGAAAGTTTTAGTTACAGGGTGTTGTGGATATATAGGAAGTCATACTTGCGTAGAGCTTATAAAAGCAGGTTATGAAGTAGTAGGCTTAGATAATTTTTCTAATAGTAAAAAAGATGTTTTAGATAGAATTTTTATGATTACTAATGAAGAAATTACTTTTTATGAAGGTGATATGCAAAACATTGAGGTTTTAAGAAGAATTTTTAGCGAAAATAAAATTACTAGCGTTATTGATTTTGCGGCTTATAAAGCTGTTGGGGAGTCTGTTAGTAAACCAATTGAATATTATATGAATAATGTTTCTTCAGTTTTAAATTTACTTAAAGCTATGAAGGAATATGATGTTAAGAATTTAGTGTTCTCATCCTCCGCAACAGTATATGGGGACCCTGAGGTTGTCCCAATTACTGAAGAATGTAAGACTGGTGGAACAACTAATCCTTATGGAACTAGTAAGTTATTTGTAGAGCAAATTCTTAAAGATACATATAATGCTGATAAAACGAATGATTTTTGTATTTTAAGATATTTTAATCCAATTGGCGCTCATGATTCTGGTCTTTTAGGAGAAAATCCAAACGGCATACCTGCTAATTTAATGCCTTATATTTGTCGTGTGGCTAGTAAAAAGTTAGATCATTTAAGTATTTATGGTAATGACTATGATACGCCAGATGGTACTGGGGTTAGGGATTATATCCATGTTATGGATTTAGCTCGTGGTCATGTTTTAGCTTTAAAAAAATTAGAAAAAGAGCATAGTGGTTTATTTATCTATAATCTAGGTATGGGTAAAGGTGTTAGTGTTTTAGAAATGGTGGAAGCTTTCAAACGAGTTAACAAAATTGATGTGCCCTATGTGATTGCCGAAAGACGCGCAGGAGATATTGCCACTTGTTACAGTGATCCAAGTAAGGCCAAGGAAGAATTAGGTTTTGTTTGCCAAAAGAATTTAGAAGATATGGTAAGTAGTGCTTGGAACTATGAAAGAAAAAATATTTAATTGCTTAAAGAAAATTAGATATAAAATTAAAAATAGAAAAATATAAAATTAAAAAAGCAAAAAAATATAAAACATAAAATAAAAAATAAAAAGTTAAATTAAAAATAAATAGTTAAATTAAAAATAAAAAGTTAAATTAAAAACAAAAAAGTTAAATAAAAAAAGGATAGTATGTAAAACTATTCACACTATCTAAAAAAGAATAAGAGGAATATTATGAATAATAAGAAAATAGGTTTGGCAGTAGAAGATAGAATGCACTTTTTAGGACTTAATCAAAAAAGTTTTGCTGAAATTCTGTTTATGAGCGAGAAAGAACTAAAAGAGTATTTAAGAGGAAAAAAGGATTTTTCCCTAGAGTTAATTGAGTTAATAGCTTTAAACTTAAAGACAACGCCCGAGGCTTTGATGTTTTCTAAAAATAATAAATTATTGTTTAGAAGTTATTTAGAAAATAAAGCTCGCCAGCGAAAACTCCATAAAGTAGGCGATATTGCGGGAATTGTGGGCGCTATTATAATATGTATTTGTTTATGTATTATGGATGTTACTTTAATTATTAATGAAATTAACGCCACATCCGGTTTAATAATTTTTTCAGCTATTATTATTATGTTTTTAGTTATCGATATCGTTAATAAAATTCAAAGTAAATTCTAAGAGTGAATGCTAGAAGAAAGAGAGTAGTTATGAAAAAAAATTTAATATCCATTGTTGTTCCTTGTTATAATGAAGAAGAGGCGATTCCCTTATATTATGAGGCAATGACTAAACAAATGCAAAAGATGGATTATGTGGATTTTGAAATTGTCTTTGTAAATGATGGATCTAAAGATAAAAGTTTAGAAATTATGCGTAAAATAGCTAAGAAAGATAAAAGAGTTCGTTATGTATCATTTTCTCGTAACTTTGGTAAAGAGGCAGGAATGTATGCAGGGTTAGAAGCAACAACGGGGGATTTTGTTACAACGATGGATGTTGATTTACAAGATCCACCAGCTTTGCTTGAAGAAATGTATAAAGGAATTACCGAAGACGGCTATGATTGTGTTGCCACTAAGTCGACCTCTCGTAACGGGTACTCACCTTTAAGAAAACTATTTACAAAGTGGTTTTATGATATAATTGGTCGTATTTCCAAGACCGAAATGGTGGCAGGAGCCCGTGATTATCGTTTGATGACTCGTCAGATGGTAGATGCTATCCTTTCTTTAAAAGAATACAATCGTTATTCGAAGGGCTTATTTTCTTTTGTCGGTTTTGATACTAAGTGGATTGAATTTGAAAATCAAGAACGCAGTGCTGGTACGACAAAATGGAATTTCTGGAAATTATTTTCCTATGCTGTTGATGGGATTGTCGGTTTTTCAACTGAGCCTTTGTTATTTGCTGCTTTTATTGGTTTGATTTTCTGCTTAATTGCTTTTATTATGATAATTGTCATTATCGTAAGAACGATTATTTGGTCTGATCCTGTTGCGGGGTGGCCAAGTCTAGCTTGTATTATCTTCTTTGTTGGCGGAATTAACCTATTCTGCACAGGAATTATTGGCGAATATTTAGCTAAGACTTACTTAGAAACGAAAAAACGCCCTATCTACATTGTTAAAGAAACCGAAAAAACAAGAAAGGATAAGTAGTTATGGGAATTATTGTTTGCATATTACTAGGGCTTTTTATGGCCTTTGAACCAATTACGGATAATGACTATTTCTGGCATGTGGTTGTGGGCAAATGGATAAATAATAATCATATTATTCCTAGTAAAGAATTATTTTCGTGGGCAAGTGGTGAATCTTGGGTAGCCCATGAATGGCTAAATGAATTTATCATGTATAAGATTGGGGATATGGGTTGTATAATCATAATGTTAGCTATTTTCCTAATCTTGTATGTCTTGCTGGCTAAAATGTTAAAATTGAAATGGCAAAAATTATTTGATTTTAAATTATGTTATTTTCTTTTAATGACCGTCTTTTTTAAAGTTACGGGACCTCGTCCTTATATTGTAAGTTTAGTTTTCTTAGCTTATTTAGTCTATGTTTTATTTAGCTATTTAGATAATAAAAAATGGGCTCAAAAACTAATTTATACTTTACCAATTTTACAAATACTCTGGGTTAACTTTCATGGTGGGTCTAGCAGTTTGATTTATCTTTTTATAATTGGTGTTTTCATGTGTGATATTTTTGTTAAAATATTTAAATTTAAACCTAATAGATGGAATGCCTTTAAATTAGATAAAAAACAAATAAAGACTTTAGGAATAGTACTTGTCTTAACGATTTTGGCTTCTTGTTTGAACCCATTTGGTCCCAAGATGTTATTATATCCTTTTACTAATATGTTAGATGATTCGATGACTAGTTATATTCTAGAATGGAATAGTCCCAGTTTTCATAATATGTTAGGTTTATATATTTTTATAATGATAGCTTTTCCTTTATTTAATTTAATAGTACAGAAAAAAGATATGAAAATGTATGAAATTGGTTTTCAATTAATGTTCTTATTTATGGCTTTAAAAAGTCAAAGATTTATTGGTATGTATGGTATTTATTCTTGCTGGAATGTTGGTAAATACTTCTTTGTTACTGATGATATGTATGATTATTTAAAGAAACCTTTTAAGAAAGTTAAAAAACCAATCTATTATTTAACTTGCATTCTTTTAGTATTAGGAACAGCTTTGGTTGGGTATAAACAAATAAAGTCATTTACTAATACAGGTATTATAGATAATGATGGTTTTTATAGTGATGAGGCTGTTGCTAAGGTTATAGAGTTAGAACCAAAACGCTTATATAATGACTATTCGCAAGGTGGCTATTTGTTATATAAATTAGATGAATTAAATGCCTTAGATAAAGTAAAAATATTTAGTTATGGCTTAGGAGATGTCTTTAGTAAGGACTTATTACCAGATACTATGAATTTACAAGACTTAAAGACTAATCCTCAAGAAATACTTGATAGATATGATTTTGATTATTTACTTACCACGGTTTCTCATACCCTACATTATTATTTAGAAGCAAGTAGGGAATATGAATTAGTTTATCATGATGATATGTGTTATATCTTTAAAAAAGTAGAGAAAACTATTTAAGATAATGTTAATAAGATAATGCTAATAGCTTAAAGAAATTTAGATAAAAATATAAATTCGATTATTTGAAATATAAGTAATTAAATTATTTAGAATTTCAAAAAGATATGTTTAGAGAAGTGATTTTGATAGTTACTTCTTTTTTTATTTACCTTAGCTAATAGAAAAATAATAATGCTATTAATAAAAAAATAAAATTAACAAAAATTAATAGATAATTACTTAATATAGTTGCGAAAAATCAATTGCTATGTTAGGATAAATTAGTAATTAGGAAGAGTGTTTGCCAGTGGAAAAATTAAATGTTTATATAAATCAAAAAGCAGAAAAGAAAGTTTTAAATAATCACCCTTGGGTTTTTGCTAGTGATATTGTGAAGGCTGATAAGACCATAAAAAATGGCGATATTGTTGTTGTTAGAAATAGTAAAGATAAATTTCTAGGGAGTGCTTTTTATAATAATAATTCAAAGATTGTTTTAAGAATTATTAGTAGGAATGCTAATGATATATTTGATTATGATTTCTTTAAAAGAAGAATAGAGTATGCTCTTAACTATCGCATGAAAGTTATGCCTAATGAATTAAATGCTTTTCGCCTTATTTATGGGGAAGCAGATTTTTTATCGGGGTTAACTGTTGATAAGTTTAACGATTGTTTAGTTGCCCAAATATTATCTTTAGGAATAGATGTTAGAAAAGATATTATTTTAAAAGCTTTATATGATGTTGTAAGTAAGTATTTTAAAATTAGAGGTATTTATTTAAGATGTGATGTAGCTTTAAGAGAAAAAGAGGGTTTAGAAGAATATGTTGGTTGGTATGAAGGAGTACCTGTTTTAGAAGATAAGACAACAACCGAAATTGAAGAAAATGGTTTAAAATACTTAGTTGATTTTAAAGAAGGACAAAAAACAGGCTTCTTCTTAGACCAAAAATATAATCGCCTGACAATCAGAAATTTAGCTAAAGACATGACAGTCTTAGATTGTTGTACGCATACTGGCTCGTTTGCAATGAATGCCGCTTTAGGTGGCGCCAAAAAAGTGATGGCTTTAGATATTTCGGAAAAAGCTTTAGAAGATGCTAAGAAAAACTTTGCTTTAAATAATTTAGAAATTGAAACTGAATGTGCCGATCTTTTTGATTATTTACGAAAACTAGTTGATAGTAAAAGTAAGGAATTTAACCTTATTATTCTTGATCCCCCTGCTTTTACTAAGTCAAAAGATACCATTAAAAGTGCGTTGCGAGGTTATCAAGAAATCAATTACCTAGCGATGAAAGCCATACCTCGTGGTGGTTATTTAGCCACCGCTTCTTGTTCACATTATGCCAATGAAGAAGATTTTACGCAAGCAATATTTAATGCTAGTATTATGGCGGGGGTTACTTTAAGAGTAGTTAAAAAAGCTTATGCCTCTTGGGACCATCCCGAAGTCATGGGAATACCGGAGACCAAATATTTGAAATTTTTTGTGTTTCAAGTAGTTTAAAAATAAGTAAATTAGATTTAGAAATGATATAAATGAGAGAATTAAATAAAAAAGATAATCAAGTAAAAGACTTGCTATTTAAATAGTTAGGGGAGCAGTTATGGGAATTGTAGAAAATATTAGAGCTAAATATGGTGATTACTTATATTACCGAGCAATGTCAATACCCGAGTGGTATATAAAACGAACAAACATAAAATTAGAAAAAAATGGCATCAAGAGCGTTGATTTTGCCATTGACATTTTTTATAGTGGCAGTTTTAAAGTAGGCATGAAAATCGATGAAACGGGCAAAATTATCGCTAATACCTGTACATGTGATGATTATAAACGCAATCATATTTGTCAACATATTCTAGCTTGTATCTTAAAAAAACGCGATGATTTTTTTACCGAGGAAGAAATATCCTTCCAAAAATCGAAAGATATTTTAGCCGGATTTGTCAGTAAAGATAGCCTAAGTGCCAATAAAGCTAAAGAAGAAATTGGCCTTGATATAGAAATTCAAATGGTTTTTGGTAATTATGTTGTCAAGTTGAAAATTGGTCAAAAAACTAAATATTCCATTAAAAATAGAGATAAATTTAATGAATTTAGAGAAGCTTATCTCCATAGTAAGGATATGATTTTAGGCAAAAAATTAACCTATAATCCTGATAACTATTTCTTTAATGAAGAAAATACTAAAATTATTGAATACTTATTTAATTATTCTGAAGTTAATATAAATAGATATGAAGTAATTGATGAGCCATTAAAGCTAAATAGCCGTGAATTTAGCGAATTATTACGATTACTACAAAATAAAACATTCATCTTAAAAGAACAATTAATTACTAAAATTACAAATGGTTTTCCAACCCAGTATCGTTTAGAACAAAATAAGGATAAGTATAAGTTTTATGTCGAAGACTTTTCAAAATTTAATATTGTTGATGATGAATGTCATTATATTATCTATAATAATATTTTATATATATTAAAACTAGAAGATATGAAAATAATTTGCAAATTGGTTAAAAATGATATTGAAGAAATTGTTTTTGATAAGGAAAACTTAGAATTATTTAAGAATGGTCTTTTAAAGAAAACGATGAATACTTTAGAAGTAGCTGAAAATGTTAAGGATATAAAAATTGTTAAAGATAAAAAAATTAATTTATATTTTGATTTAAATGAAGATAGTATTACGGCTAAAGTAATGTTAAAATATGGAGACGAAGAGTTTAATTATTTTGATGATGTTAAAGATGTTGTAAGAGATAATGAATTTGAAAAGAAAGCAGTTAATGATTTAATTAATTATGGTTTTGTCCAAGATAAAAAGAAATTTGTTATTTTAGATATGGATAGTACTTATAACTTTTTAGATAATGGTCTTTCTTACTTTACGGAAAATTATACTGTGTTTACGACAGAAAAAATTAAAAAATTGAAAATATTTAAAGATACGAAAGTAAGGTCTAATTTCTCCATTGGCAAAGATAATATCTTATCATATGACTTTGCTATTGATAATGTTGATAATAAAGAAGTAGCTTCCTTACTTACCGCAATTAAAAGTAAGAAAAAGTATTATCGTCTAAAAAGTGGTGATGTAATATCTTTATTTAATAATCAAGAACTTAATGATTTTGAGGCTTTAACTACCGATTTAGATATTGATTCTAAAGATTTAAAGAAAAAAAATATAACAATTCCTAAATATAGAGCTTTTTTTATTGAAAGTTTAAAGAATAATCGTTATCAAGAGATAAGTACTAATAGCAAATTTGATGATTTTATTAGTAATTTTAGCGCTTATAAAAAAGCTAGTGTTACTTTTACTAAAGAAGAAAAAGAGTTGCTTCGCGACTATCAAAAAGATGGAGTTAAATGGTTATATACAATTTATAAATGTGATTTAGGAGGCATTTTAGCTGATGAAATGGGGTTAGGTAAAACCTTACAAGCTATTATTTTCTTAAGAAAATTGCTTCAAGAAAAACCCGAGGCTAAAATTTTAATTGTATCGCCAACATCACTTGTTTATAACTGGGAAAAAGAATTTCAAAAGTTTGCTCCTGAACTTAAATATGTAGCAGTTGCCGAAAATAAGAAAAAGCGTCAAGAAATCATGCAAAATTTTGATAATTATAATATTTTCATTACGACTTATGGTTTAGTTCGTAACGATAATGATGAGTATGAAAATAAAGAATTTGAAGTTTGTATTATTGATGAGGCACAAGCCATTAAAAATTATCAAGCAGGAATGACTAAAGAAATTAAAAAAATAAAGGCTCGGACGAAGATTGCACTTACAGGAACCCCACTGGAAAATTCGGTTTTAGAATTATGGAGTATCTTTGACTTTATTATGCCGGGATATTTAAATTCTATTGTAAGATTTAGAGAAGCTTATGGTATTAAAGATGTCGATAAGGATTCCTTAAAACGCTTAGATAACTTAAATTATCAAATAAGACCATTTATTTTAAGAAGAAAGAAAAAAGAAGTTTCTAAAGAATTACCTGATAAAATTGAACAAATTGAATATTTAGATATGTCGGAAACTGAGAAGGCTATGTATCAAAGTTTAGTAGAAGATACTAAAGAAGAGATAAATAATATTATTTCTAGTGAGGGATTCGCAAAAGCGAGATTTAAAATTGTTACCTTGTTAACCCGACTAAGACAATTATGCATTTCGCCCGCTCTTTTAGATAAAGATTATACTGAAGAATCAGTTAAGATTAAAAGGCTACTAGAAATAGTTAAAGAATTAATTAAAGATAATCATAAAATATTGATATTTAGTTCATTTAAAAGTGCCGTAGAATTAGTTAGAAATGAGTTTGCTAAAGAAAGCATTTCTAATTATGTAATTGATGGGTCCGTATCCGGAAAAGATAGAGTCATGTTAGTTGATGCTTTTAATAAAGATAAAACCAATTGTTTTCTAATCACTTTAAAATCAGGAGGAACTGGACTTAATTTAACTAGTGCTGATATAGTAATTCACTTAGATGTTTGGTGGAATCCTCAAGCTGAAAATCAAGCAACCGATCGAGCTCATCGTATTGGTCAAACGAAAAAAGTTACAGTTCTAAAATTAATTAATAAAGGAACAGTTGAAGAAAAAATCGTTGAGTTACAAGAAAAGAAACGCATTTTAAGTGATAATTTGATTGAAGGTAAAAATACAGCGACTCTTGATACTTTAACTGAAGAAGAATTAACTAATCTTTTAAGCATTGGCTATGAAACTGATAAAGAAAGTAACTAAATAATTAAGAAGTTTTTAATTAGTTAAAGCAATTTTTTGATAAATACTATTAATAATAGGTAGGATAAAATAAAAAGAAGAACCATAATTTAAAGCATTTTAGGCTAAGAATTTGGCTCTTTTTTGTTACCTTAAAAAAATTAACATCTTGAAAACTTTTTCTTGACAAAAAGCAAACTTCGTGTTAACCTATTAGCCGTTAAGACGAGATTGGTCTAACGAGGGGGAATAAAAATGAAAAATATAAATGTGGCAAAAATTAAAAATATTATGAATTATGAAGAATCTTTAAATGAAAAAAAGTTAAGAGACAATGGACTAGTAAATTCAATTGAATATGTAAGACCAGAGTTACGAGATGATTATAAAGAGAAGGTAAATGCTTATGAGGGCGATAGTTACTATGAATTTTTTATTGTAGTTGCTGAAAAATGTATTGAATTATTAGGAAAGGGAGGTTCTGTAGAGGAAGTACATAGTTGTATTAAGCAATTTAATGCCTTAGCTTTTGCTAAAAGTGAAATTGTTAATATTGTAGAAAAATACAGCTTGAGAGGAAAAGAATTTAAAGATTATGTTGCAAGTCTTCAAGAAGATAATGTAATTGAATTTCCAACAAGTAAAACATCTAGTAGAAAATAAATTAAAGAATAAAAAGGGTTTATAGAGAAGTTTTAAAAAAAGACTTCTTTTTTAGTTGTTCTAAAAAATGGACAATGATATAATATTTCTTGAAAAGAAAATATAGAAAGAAGAAAAAAATATGTTTGATAAGATTTTAAATAAAAGAATATTGGCTTATATAATTGATAGTACTATTGTACTTTTACTTACCCTTTTAATTACAAATATTAAATATTTAAATCCAACTTATGATAATGCTTTAGAAAAAAGTAATACTTTACAAAGTTTAAATATGAGTAATACTTTAATTCAAAGTAATTTACCTATTTATTATAATGACAAAGTAATAGATGAAGATGAGTATGCCGCTTTAATTAAGGATAATGAATATTTTGGCTATTTAATTGTTGATGCTTATAATGATTCCTTGATAAGTGAAGATGAATATAACTATATAATTAGTGAAGCTAAAAAAATTTATAATGAGAAAGCCCCAAGTATCTATAAAGAAGCATTAAAAGCTAACTGGTATACTTATATTGTTTATTTAGTAGTTTATTTTGGGTATTTTGTTATATTTAATATGATTACAAAAGGGATAACTTTAGGTAAGAAAATGACCGGTTTACAGATTGTATCTATTAATAATGAAGAAGCTACTTTTGGAAAGTATTTAGTAAGAAGCTTAGTAGCGTATGGTTATTTTATTTACTTAATTGAAATTATTATTCCTTATATTATACCAGATGAATTAATAGTAAAAGTTGCTGGTGGTTTATCGCTATTTATGATTGTTTTACAAATTGTTGTGGCTGTTAGTGTTGTTGCCAATGAAAATCATCTTGGACTTCATGATATGTTAGCTAAGACTAAAGTAATAGATGTAAAAGATAGGGTTTTAGAAGCTAAGACTTTAGAAGTAAGTACATTGCGAGTTGAAAATGATAAAAAAATAGATGATGATTTTGTAAAAGAAAATGAAGTCGAACCAACTAAAGTTAAGGATTTATCTAAAGAAGAAAATAAAAAAACTAAAAGATAAAAAAATACAAATTTAAGAAATATGTATTAAAGCTATTGATTAAATTAAAAAGTTAGAAAGATTAAGAAAGAGTAGGAAGTTATGAAAAAAATAAAGAGTGTGTTGTTAGGATTATTAGTAATCATATTATGTGGTTGTAGTACAATAAGTACAAATATGGAGGTAAATAAAGATAAAAGCATGAATATTACTTATTTAATTACTTTAGATAAAGAATATTTAGGCAATAAAACTTTTAATGAATTGTTTAGTAGTAAAAATATAAATTATTTGCGTAATAATGGATATACTGTTACAGATTATGAAGATGAAGATAACTTTGGCTATAAAGTTAGTGCCAGTATCAAAGATATTGATACCATAAGTCAAACTGATAATATTAAAATTAATTTATATGATTTGTTATACAGTGATATTCAAAATGAACTTTATATTTTTAGCCGTACTGAAAAAGTATTGAAAAATCAATATACAGCTGATTTCTATGTTAATTTGACTGATGCCATTGCCAATAATAGCAGCACTTTAACTGATATGGTTGTACCACCAAAGGTAAGTTACGAATTTACTTTGCATTTACCCCAAAAGTCTTTAAGCAATAATGCTACAAATGTTAGTGAAGATGGTAAGACATTAACTTGGCAGTTTGATAATATTACATCTGGAACTAATAATATTAATTTTTCCTTTGAACTTTATAACAAACAAGCTTTAATGGTTTTATATGTCTTTATCGGCTTAGCTATTTTAGTAGTAATAAGTATGATTGTTAGATTCTTTACTTGGATAGGTGATACTTTCAAGAAAATCCAAAGAAGACCTTTTGAAAAAGCTCAGAAGAAAATGGAAAAGAATTCATAGATAAAACAAAAATATCTATGAATTTTTACATATATGAGTCTAAATTTAGTATAATATAAATGCTTTTTAGCGGGTTTGCAGAAGATTAATTTTAAACCTAAAATTAAAAGATAAAATTATTTAGTAAATAGAACAAAAAATCAAATGAAAATAGCGGGGAGGTAAAATTCATGGAAAGACATATTATGTGTATTGATTTAAAAAGCTTTTTTGCATCATGTGAATGCGTCGAAAGAAATATTAATCCATTTACTACACCACTAGTAGTAGCTAACCCCAAACAAGGGAAGGGCGCTATTACTTTGGCTATTACTCCCTATTTAAAAAGTAAAGGTATTAAATCTCGAACGCGTCTTTATGAGATTCCCCCATGGGTGAAATATGAAATTGTGCCACCTCGAATGAGTTTATATATTAAGAAAAGTAAAGAAGTTGTTGATATATATTTAGATTTTGTCAGTGAAGAAGATTTACATATATACTCGATTGATGAGTGTTTTCTAGATGTAACAAATTATTTAAAAATGTATCAGATGTCAGACCGAGATTTAGCCAAAAAGATATTAGAAACTATAACGGAAAAGACGGGGCTTACAGCCAATTGTGGGATAGGACCAAATATGTTACTAGCTAAAGTTGCCATGGATGTTGAGGCTAAGAAGTATAAAGATGGGATAGCGAAGTGGACTTATGATGATATTTCAACAAAATTGTGGCCGATAACACCTTTATCAAAAATGTGGTCGATTGGTTCCAGAATGGAAGCTCGGCTTAATGCTATGGGGTTATATTATATTGGTGATATTGCTAGATATGATAAAAAACTTTTAAAGAAAAAATTTGGGGTCATTGGTGAAGAGTTGTGGGAACATGCCAATGGAATTGATGAATCGGTTATAAGTGATTTTAAAATACCTCCTAAAAGTTCTAGTTATTCTAATAGTCAAGTGTTATTTAAAGATTATGATGGTAATAATATTAAAATAATTATCCGCGAGACTATCGAAGTCGTTTGTAGGCGTTTACGGAAAAATAAGAAAAATGCTGGTATAATTGGCCTTGGAATTGGGTATAGTATAGATGTCGGTGGAGGATTTTACCATACCGTAAAGGTAAATCCAACAAGTGATGAAGATGAATTTTTCTTTGTTTGTACCAATATTTTTGATAAATTTTATAATGGTATGCCAATTAGAAAAGTAAGTATTGCCGCCGGTGGTCTTACTAGTGATGCTTCCTTACAACTCAATTTGTTTAACAATGTTGAAGTTGTGGAAGATAATAAAAAACTAAATGAAACTGTAGATAAAATTAAGGAAAAATATGGTAATAATAGTATTATTAAAGCATCGAACTTACTTTCAGATTCAACTGCCATCGACAGAAATGGTAAAATAGGTGGTCATAGTGCGTAATCGTGGACAAATTAAATGGCAAGCTTTTGAATCTCTATATAAAACTAAAGAAGTAAAAAATGAACTGGTTAATGAAAGAAATTATCCTAAAATGCCAGAATTGTCGATTGACCAATATAATGAGTTAGAAGAAACACTAAAATGTGCATACGCACGAGGCAGTGTTGTGCTTCTAACTTTTTACCGTTATCCGAAGTTTTATCAAATAAAAGATAAGATAAAAATGATAGATAATTCTTTAAAAAAGATTTATTTAGAAAATGGCAAGGTTTTGGATATGCGTCAGATTATAAAAATTGAACTAGAATAAAACCATCTAGCATATAAAAAGATATAATTTTATACAAAAGTGAAAAAATTGATAAAAAAAGTTATTTTTTACTTGCAAAAGTAATATCTCTATGATAAGATTAATTTGTTGTTGACGACTGGGGGATTAGCTCAGCTGGCTAGAGCACCTGCCCTGCACGCAGGGGGTCAAGGGTTCGAATCCCTTATCCTCCACCAGTTAGATTATTAAAGTTCTGTAATAGGAACTTTTTTTTGTTTATTCTAATGTTTTAATATATAAATAATTAAGGCTGTGATATAATCGAAACAGGAAAAAGCATCGCCATTTAAGGCTTTGCTATTTAGTAAAATAAACATTATAAAATATCTTATTTCGGTGATATCATCAAAGTAAGATTAGAAAAGATAAAAATTAGATATAGTTATTAGATATGATTAGAAATGTGGAAATTACACATCTTCTAAAGCTTGGAAGGGAATTAAATTATGAAAGTAGGAATTATTGGCGGTGGTGCCTCAGGAATGATGAGTGCTATTCTTTTAAATAGAGAGGGATTTGATGTAACTATTTTAGAAAAAAATAGTACTTTGGGTAAAAAAATTTTGATGACTGGTAATGGTCGTTGTAATTATTTTAATCAAGATATGGATGTAGATAAATATTATACTAGTGATTATGAATTTTTAAAAACGATTGTTAATGAAGAAAATGCTTTAAAAGCCAAAGAATTTTTAAGTAGCATTGGCTTAGTGCCTAGAATTAAAAATGGTTATTATTATCCAATGAGTAATACAGCAACTTCCGTATTAAATGCTTTTTTGACAGAAATTGAGCGTCTAAAAATTAAGACCATCTTAGATAGTGAGGTTAATAGTATTAAAAGAAAAGAAAATAAATATCAAATTATGGTAAATGGTCAGAAAATGCTTTTCGATAAGATAATTATTGCAATAGGAAGTAAGGCTGGTTTAAAAGAAAATGCTAATTACGAATTACTAAATTCACTAGGAATTAAAATGACGCCAATTTTGCCGGCTTTATGTCCTCTAGTTTTAAATGGTGATTTCTTTAATAAATGGTCAGGCATAAGAGCAGAAGCAAGAGTAAGTATCTATGAAAATGATAAATTTCTTAAAAGTGATTTAGGTGAAGTTCAACTAACTGATTATGGTATCAGTGGGATTTGTGTGATGAATTTAAGTTCACTTGTAAGTAAAGCTTTATACCAAAAGCAAAAAGTTAAAGTTCATCTAAATTTTTTACCTAATATAGAAAAAGAAAATATCGATAAATGGTTGACTTTACGAGATAATACCTTGTATCAAAGAACTGTTATTGAATTATTAGAAAGTATTATTCCTTATAAACTGCTTTATATTTTAGTTAGTAAGGCTGGTATAAAGAGCAATTGTCATTATAAAAGTTTAACGCAAAAAGAAAAAGATGATTTAATTAACAACTTAAGCGATTTGACTTTAGAAATTAGAGAAACCAAAGAGATATTTAAAGGACAAGTTGTTACTGGTGGTATTCCTATTAATAGAGTAAAGACTACTTTAGAAGATAAAGAATATGCTGGACTTTATTATACGGGAGAGATTTTAGATGTTGATGGTATTTGTGGGGGCTTTAACTTAGGCTTTGCTTGGTTATCAAGTATTGTAGTAAGTGAGGATATATGCTAAGAATAAGAGAAATAAAACTGAAATATGATATAGATATTGCTGCTAATTTAAAATTAAGTATTTTAAAAAAATTAAAATTGCCAAAGAATTATAATTTGGATTATAAAATTGTAAAAAAATCAATTGATGCTAGGAAAAAGCCTGATGTATATTATGTTTACGAAGTCTTATGTGAATTGGATAAATGTTTGGAAGAAAAACTATTAGGAGCAAATAATAAAGATATCGTCGTGGGTGAAGATGTTAAATATGAATTTAGACCTCAAGGAATTATACCTTTAGAAAAACCAATTATTGTTGTTGGTAGCGGTCCGGCTGGTTTATTTGCTAGTTTAAACTTAGTTAGAAATGGTTATCCAGTTATTATAATTGAGCGCGGTTGTGAAATTACAAAAAGAGTTACTAAAGTAGAGAAGTTTTGGCAAACTAACGAACTAGATACAGAATGTAATATTCAATTTGGCGAAGGCGGTGCTGGGACTTTTTCAGATGGTAAGCTTAATACCTTAGTAAATGATAAAGAGGGAAGATATCAGTATGTGATGGAGACTTTTGCTTCCTTTGGCGCTAATAAAGAAATAACTTATGTTAATAAACCTCATATTGGGACGGATGTTTTAAGAGAAGTTATTATTAATATGCGTAAAAGTATTGAAAGATTTGGCGGCCAATTTTTATTTGAAACTAAACTTACCGATTTAAATATTAAAGACAATAAATTAGAAAGTGTAGTTTTAAATGGTAAAGAAACTTTGCCCTGTTCAGCTGTCCTTTTAGCGATAGGCCATTCAGCTAGGGATACATTTTATCTCCTAAATGCTAAAGGTGTTACTATGCAAAATAAACCTTTTGCGGTTGGTATGCGAATTATGCACCCCCAAAGTTTAATTGATAAAAATCAGTATGGTCTTCTAGATGATAGATTACCAGTAGCTTCTTATAAATTAACCTTTAAAGCTAGTAATGGTAAGGGTGTTTATAGTTTTTGTATGTGCCCCGGTGGTTATGTGGTTAATGCTTCAAGCGAGACCAATAGATTGTGCATTAACGGTATGAGTTATTCCAAAAGAGATAGTGGAATTGCTAACAGCGCTTTAATTGTAACGGTTAATGAGAACGATTATGGAAATAACTTATTTGATGGCATTAAGTTTCAAAGAAATTTAGAAGAAAAAGCTTATCAGTTAGGAAATGGTTTAATTCCTACCGAAACTTATGGCGATTATAAAGATAATAAAAGGCCTAAGACTATTGGAAAATTAGAACCCAAAATAAAAGGTGGTTACAGAATAGCTGATTTAAATGAGTTGCTGCCCGATAATTTAAACATAGCTTTAAAAGAAGGAATAGAAAATTTTGATAGAAAAATAAAAGGTTTTGCTGATAAAGAGACCCTACTTTGTGGAATTGAGGCCCGAACTTCGAGTCCAATTAGAATAATTAGAAATGAAAATTACGAATCTAATATTGAGGGGCTTTATCCAAGTGGCGAAGGGGCTGGATATGCCGGTGGTATTACTAGTGCCGCTATCGATGGCCTTAAAGTAAGTGAAGCTATAATGAATAAATTTAAAAATTAAGATAATATTAGGATAATAGTTATTTAAAAAAATAATTGTTAGTAATAAGTTTATGTAAAAATTTAAAAACAAAAAAACTAAATAAGAGAAAATAGCCTTTAGTATGCTAAATAATCTTATTTAGTTTTTCTTTAATTAATAAGCTTTGTTTTTATAATTAACTCATATGAATTTTTAGAATAGCTTACTTTATTAAAATTATTATCTTCTGTTAAAATGATATTGATTGCCATAAAAGTAAGTGTAACCAGCTTTTAAAATGGCTTTTTTACTTTTTATATTATCATCACTAACATCAGCCACGATAAAAGAAACCCTTGGATATATTTCTAAAAGTTTTGTACTTATTTCATTTTCTAAAGCTTGGCCGAGGTGTTTATTCTGATATTCAGGAATAATTCCTAAACAAATTTCAATCTCATTAGAAAGCATTTTACCATCTATTTCTTCTTCAGGGTGAAAATTAGTAAACAATATACCTATCATTGCATTTTCATAATAAATTACATAAGTATTTGAAATGCCATCTTTTTCGTTTCTTTTTAAATTATTTATAATAAAATTGTCGAGATTGGAAGATATTTTAGAAGCCTCTTTAGATTCAGTTAAAATATTTTTTATTTTTTGATGTTCCTGATTAAAAATATCAAATACTTTAAGGCGGAAATTTTTAGTATTTATTTCTGTAGTGTTGGACATAATAACCTTCTTTCTATTAGAAAGTATAACATATGCAAGTGTAAAAATATATTAAAATAAAAATAATTGAAATGTAAAAATACAAGGTTAAAATATATTAAGACATAAAAGAATGTATAGATGTAAAGATTTTTAAAATATCAAAGAAGATTGAAGATTGAAGAAAATAATAAAAATATCAAGAGGCTTTTAAAATAAGAAAACATAAAAAAACTAGGCTGTAACCTAGTAATAATCACATGGTAGCGACGGGGAGATTCGAACTCTCGACCTGCCGGGTATGAACCGGATGCTCTAGCCAGCTGAGCTACATCGCCATTTTTTCCTGACACTTTTTAATTATAGCAAAACTTTTCTTTTTTTGTCAATAAGAACTTGCATTTTTTTTCTAAATAGACTATAATTTAGATATATTTGCCTTATGGGGAAACGGGAATGGTGATAGATTTGGAACATTATTTTACAAATAACGAAAACTTAAAAAGTGAATTACGCACAATAAGTTATGAAGTAAATAATGTTTCTTTTTTATTTACCTCTGATAACGGCGTTTTTTCTAAGGATAAAATAGATTTTGGCAGTCTAAATTTAGTTAAAGTTCTTCTTAAAAATTATGATAAGAAAAATATTAACGCTTTAGATGTTGGATGTGGTTATGGTTTTATTGGAATTAGCCTATCTAAATTACTTAATAGTAAATTTGATATGGTTGATGTTAATAACCGAGCAATTCATTTAGCCAATATGAATATTAAGAACAATAAGGTGGATGCAAAAGCCTTTTATAGCGATGCTTTAAGTAGCGTCGATAAAAATTATGATTTGATTGTAACAAATCCTCCTATAAGGGCAGGGAAAGTAGTAGTAGAAAAGATACTACTTGATTCGTTAAAACATTTAAATAATGATGGCGAATTGTGGTTTGTTATAAGAAAAGATCAAGGAGCCAAGAGTATAATTAATCTACTAAAACCCGACTATGATGTGAATCTGGTTGAAAAGTGCAAAGGTTTTTATGTAATTAAGGCTAAAAATGTTGACAAGGCTAGATAAATTTTATAAAATCGAAAATTGTTGACGTATTTAAAAGGTACTCAAAAAATATTAGGTATAGGGGTGAATGCAAGTGGCATTTAAGACAAAAAAATTTGGAGATCATGCTGAAAGACGTACCTTCAGCAAAATTAAAAACACCTTAGAATTGACAGATCTACTAGAAATTCAAAAGAAATCTTATCAATGGTTCTTAGACGAAGGTATTAAAGAATCAATTGATGATTTATTTCCTGTAGAAAGCTTCACTGGCAATATTACGGTAGAACTTGGCGATTATTATTTTGACAAGCCAAGATATTCAATTAAAGAAGCAAAAGAACGTATGGTAAACTATGCGGCACCATTAAAGGTATTAGCAAGAGTATTCATTCATGAAACAGGCGAAGTCAAGGAACAAGAAATATTCTTAGGCGATATTCCTATGATGACAGATGCTGGGACATTTATTATCAATGGCGCTGAAAGAGTTATAGTATCGCAATTAGTACGCAGTCCATCTATTTACTTTAAAAAAGAAGTAGATAAAAACGGACGCCGTGTTATTACATCAGAGTTAATTCCTAATCATGGAACTTGGTTAGAATATGAACTTGATGCAAGAGATATTTTATATGTTCGTATTGATCGTAC
Source organism: uncultured Bacilli bacterium (assembly GCA_934095825.1). The sequence goes on from CAKOKQ010000001.1 coordinate 83,602, forward strand.
AAGAAAAGTACCTATTACGACTTTCCTAAGAGCATTAGGTCTTTCTAGTGATGAAGATATTTTAGGACTTTTCGGAGAAAATCCTTACATTAAGAATTCAATTGAAAAAGATAGCACTAAAAATACTGATGAAGCCTTAATCGAAATTTATGAGAAATTAAGACCAGGTGAACCAGCAACTCTTGATAGTGCTAAAAACCAATTAATTACGAGATTCTTTGATAAATTTAGATATGACTTAGCAAAAGTAGGTCGTTATAAATTAAATCGTAAACTAAATGTTTTAGATCGTTTAATCGGCTGTACATTAGCTGAAGATATTAAAGATGAAAATGGTAATATAGTTGCAAGTGCTAATACTTTAGTAACTAAAGATGTATTAGAGAAAGTTCGTCCAATATTTAGTAATGGTTACAACATTAAAGAAGTAATGATTAACGAAGAATTAGACGAATATAACAAAGTTCAAACAGTTAAAGTTTATAATAAGAAAGATGAAACTAAAGTTATTGAAATTATTGGTAATGATCCAACTATTGATAGCCGTCGTTTAACTATTTCAGATGTTTATGCATCAGTATCTTATTACTTAGACTTACAAGAAGGTATTGGCCGTGATGATGAAATTGATAACCTATCTAATCGTCGTGTAAGACAAGTAGGGGAGTTAGTTCAAAAACAATTCAATGTTGGTATGGCTCGTATGGAACGCGTTATTCGTGAGCGCATGACTACGCAAGAAATTGAGTCAATTACACCAAAAACATTAATTAATATTAGACCTGTTACGGCAGCTTTAAAAGAATTCTTCGGTTCTTCTCAGTTGTCAAAATTCATGGAACAAATTAACCCAATTGCTGAACTTACTGATAAGAGGCGTTTGTCTTCTTTAGGGCCAGGTGGACTTGCCAGAGATCGTGCTGGTATGGATGTTCGTGATGTTAACTCAAGCCACTATGGTAGAATTTGTCCAATCGAATCTCCAGAAGGTCAAAATATCGGTTTAATTACTTCTTTAGCAAGTTATGCTAAGATTAATGAATATGGATTTTTAATGACTCCATATCGTAGAGTTGTTAATTGTCATGCAACTGATGAAATCGTTTATTTAACGGCTGATGAAGAGGCAGACTATAATATTGCATCGGCTGCAATTAACATGAACGGTGATGAAATTTTAGATGAAAAAGTAATTGCCCGTTTAGATGGTGAAGCCGTTATGGTTAAGCGTGAAGATGTTGACTTTATCGATGTTGCACCAAGTCAAATTGTATCAATTACAACAAGTTGTATTCCATTCTTAGAACATGATGATGCCCACAGAGCCTTAATGGGTGCGAACATGCAACGCCAAGCTGTTCCTCTATTAACTTGTGAGTCTCCTATCGTTGGTACTGGTGTTGAATACATTGCCGCTAGAGATTCTGGTTCCACAATTATTGCTAAGGCTGATGGTGTTGTTGATTATGCTGATGGTAAAAAGATTATTGTTAAGAACGCTAAAGGTACTGATACTTATCATTTAGCCAACTATGAAAGAAGTAACTCCGCTACAACTATTAATCATCATCCAATTGTTAAGAAAGGTGATAATATTCATCGTGGTGAAGTTATTGCTGATGGTCCATCAACTAAAAATGGTGAACTTGCTTTAGGTAAAAACATGCTTGTAGCATTTATGACTTGTAATGGTTATAACTATGAAGATGCCGTTGTATTAAATGAGAGATTAGTTAAAGATGATGTTTATACATCACTACATATTGAACACTATGATATTGAATGCCGTGATACTAAATTAGGACCTGAGGAAATTACGAGAGATATTCCAAATGTTGGTGAAGATGCTCGTAAGAACTTAGATGCCAATGGTATTGTTCGTATTGGTACTGAAGTTAAAGATGGGGATATCTTAGTAGGTAAGGTTACCCCAAAAGGTGTTCAAGAACTAACAGCTGAAGAAAAATTGTTACATGCAATTTTCGGTGAGAAAACTCGTGAAGTAAGAGATACTTCTTTAAAAGTAGAACACGGTGCTGGTGGTATTGTTCATGATATTAAAGTTTACACTAAAGAAAATTCTGATGAACTACCTGCTGGTGTTTCAAAAATAGTTCGTGTTTATATTATTCAAAAGCGTAAGATTCAAGTCGGTGATAAGATGTCTGGTCGCCACGGTAATAAAGGTGTTATTTCTCTAATTTTACCAGAAGAAGATATGCCTTATATGCCAGATGGTACGCCAGTGGATATCGTTTTAAACCCACAAGGTGTTCCTTCTCGTATGAATATCGGTCAAATTTTAGAATTACATTTAGGTATGGCTGGTAAAAATTTAGGTGTTAAATATGCAACTCCAGTATTTGATGGTGCAAGTCAAGATGAGATTTATGAACAAATGGAAGAAGCTGGACTTGCTCATGATGGTAAGACCGTATTATATGATGGTCGTACTGGTGATGCTTTTGAAAATCGTGTATCTGTTGGTGTTATGTATATGGTAAAACTTCACCACATGGTTGATGATAAGATTCATGCCAGAAGTACGGGACCTTACTCAATGGTTACTCAACAACCATTAGGTGGTAAAGCTCAATTTGGTGGTCAAAGATTCGGAGAAATGGAAGTTTGGGCTCTATATGCTTATGGTGCTGCAAATGTCCTACAAGAAATGATGACTATTAAAGCCGATGATGTTATGGGTCGTGTTAAAGTTTATGAATCATTAGTTAAAGGTAAACCAATTGATGAAGCAGGTATTCCAGAATCATTTAGAGTATTAATTAAAGAATTCCAAGCTTTAGGCTTAGATGTTGAAATTTTAGATCAAAATGATAAGTTAGTTGATTTAAAGGAAATGGAAACTGATGATGAACCAGTTGATGCTTTAAAAATTAAAGAATTAACAAATGAAGTTAATGAGAATGCTAATAATGAATCAAAAAAAGAAGAACCTGATGATGATTATTTAGAAGATGAAGAAGACGAAGATGATGATTTGGATGATTTAGAATTTCCTGAAGACGGAAATATTCTAGAAGAAGAGGAGGATGAAATTATATGATGGATGTAAATAATTTTAGAGGTATTAAGGTATCTATTGCCTCCCCTGAAAAAATCCGTGAGTGGTCTTATGGTGAAGTAAAGAAACCAGAAACTATTAACTATCGTACGCAAAAACCAGAAAGAGATGGTTTATTCTGCGAAAAAATCTTTGGACCAACTAAGGACTATGAGTGTGCTTGTGGTAAATATAAACGCTTAAGATATAAAAATGTTATATGTGATCGTTGTGGAGTAGAAGTAACATCAAGTAAAGTGCGCCGTGAACGCATGGGACACATTGAACTTGCTGCTCCTTGCTCTCACATTTGGTTCTTTAAAGGTGTTCCTTCGAAAATGGGTCTTGTTCTTGATATGTCCCCAAGAGACTTAGAAGAAGTATTATATTATGTTTCTTATGTTGTTTTAGACCCAGGGAATGTTCCTTTAGAAAAAAAACAAACTTTATCTGATAAAGAGTATCGTGCCTATTATGAAAAATATGGCAATGCTTTTAAAGTAGGGATGGGTGCTGAGGCTATTCAAACCTTATTAAAAGAAGTAGATTTAGATAAAGAAATTGAAAATTTAAGAAAAGAATTAGATGGTGCTACAGGTCAAAAGAGAATTCGCTTAGTTAAGCGTCTTGACTGTTTAGTAGCTTTCAAAGATTCTGGTAATCGTCCTGAATGGATGATTCTAACAGCTCTTCCTGTTATTCCACCAGATTTACGCCCAATGATTCAATTAGATGGTGGTCGTTTTGCTACTAGTGATTTAAATGATTTATATCGTCGTATTATTAACCGTAATAATCGTTTAAAAAAATTACTAGAATTAGGCGCACCAACTATCATTGTTCAAAATGAAAAGCGTATGTTACAAGAGGCTGTTGACTCCTTATTTGATAATGGTCGCCATGGTAGAAGTGTAACCGCTGCTGGTAATCGTCCATTAAAATCATTATCTAGTATGTTAAAAGGTAAACAAGGTCGTTTCCGTCAAAACTTATTAGGTAAACGCGTTGATTATTCTGGTCGTTCTGTTATCGTTGTTGGTCCATCATTAAAGATGTATCAATGCGGCCTTCCTAAAGACATGGCTTTAGAGCTATTTAAACCTCATGTTATTCATGGTCTAGTTGAAAGAGGACTTGCCCATAATATTAAGGGAGCTAAAAAATTAATCGATAATAAAGATGAATGTGTCTGGGATGTTGTTGAAGATGTAATTACTGAACATCCAGTAATGTTAAACCGTGCTCCAACCCTACACCGTTTAGGTATTCAAGCCTTTGAACCAGTATTAGTTGGTGGTAAGGCAATGCGTTTGCACCCACTTGTATGTGCAGCATTTAACGCCGATTTCGATGGCGACCAAATGGCTGTTCATGTACCATTATCTGAAGAGGCAAAAGCCGAAGCAAGAATCTTAATGTTAGGTGCTAATAACATTTTAAAACCTTCTGATGGTAAACCAATCGTTACTCCATCACAAGATATGATTTTAGGTAACTACTATCTATCTATTGAAGAGGCTGGTTTAGAAAATGAAGGTAAAGCTTATAAGAACTGCAACGAAGCCCTAATGGCTTATGAAAGAAAAGATATTTCACTACATACTAGAATCGCTATTCCAGTTGCAAGTTTTACTCATAAATTATTCACTGATGAACAAAAAGATAAGTATTTAGTTACTACTGTTGGTAAGATTAAATTTAATGAAATTTTACCAGATTCTTATCCATATGTTAACGAACCTAGTGATGCTAATATTGCAGGTATTACGCCAGATAGATATTTCTTGCCAATGGGTACTGATTTAAAAACAGAAATTGCTAAGATGCCTCTTGCGGAACCATTCGTTAAGAAGACATTAAGTAAATTGATTGCCCAAGTCTTTAAGCGTTATAAGACTACTGAAACATCAGTTATGTTAGACAAATTAAAAGATTTAGGTTTCAAATATTCAACTGTGGCTGGTATTTCTATTTCTATGAATGATATTATCGTATCTGATAATAAACAACAAATTATTGATGAAACTCAAAAGAAAGTTAACAAAATTAATAAAGAGTTCACTAGAGGTTTAATTACTGAAGATGAACGCTATAAAAATGTTTGTGCCTTGTGGGCTAAAGCAACTAGTGATATTTCTAATGAATTACAAACTATCGCTAAGAAAAATACTATGAACCCAATATTCATGATGATGAATTCTGGGGCCCGTGGTTCAGCTAACCAGTTTAATCAACTTGCTGGTATGCGTGGCTTAATTGCTAAACCTACTGGTGAAACTATTGAAATTCCAATTAAATCTAACTTAATTGAAGGATGTAATGTAACCGAGTTCTTTATCGGTACCAGAGGTGGCCGTAAAGGTATCGTTGATACAGCCCTAAGAACTGCCGATTCAGGTTACTTAACTCGTCGTTTAGTTGATGTTGCTCAAGATATCGTTGTTAAAGAAGAAGACTGTGGCACTATTAATGGTGTTGAAGTTACAGACTTTATCGATGAAAGATCTAACACAATGATTGAACCATTAATTGAAAGAATTATTGGTCGTTATACTGCAACTAAAGTAATTAATCCTGAAACTAAAGAAGTTATTGTTGATAAAAACCAATATATTACCGAAGTTATTGCTAATAAGATAATTAATGCTGGTATTAAGAGCGTTAAGATTAGAAGTGTTCTAACTTGTAATACCGTTAATGGTGTATGTCAACATTGTTATGGTCGTAACCTTGCAACTGGTAATATGGTTGAAACAGGTGAAGCTGTTGGTATTATGGCTGCTCAATCAATCGGTGAACCAGGTACTCAGTTAACCATGCGTACATTCCACGAAGGTGGTGTTGCTGGTGGCGATATTACACAAGGTCTTCCAAGAGTTGAAGAACTATTCGAAGCTAGAAATCCAAAAGGTAAAGCAACTATTGCAGAAATCGGTGGTAAAATTGCTAGTATCGAAGAAAATAACTTTAAATTTAAGATTGTTATTGAAAATGATGTTGAAGCTAGAGAACATATTACAAACTACAATACGAAGTTATGCGTTGAGTTAGGACAAACCGTTAAAGCAGGAGATCCATTAACAACTGGTTCTATTGCACCAAAAGAATTACTTGCCGTAACGGATCCAATTACAGCTCAACAATATATTGTTAAAGAAGTTCAAAAAGTATATAAATCACAAGGTGTTGATGTTTCTGATAAACATATCGAAGTTATCGTACGCCGTATGATTTCAAAGATGAAAGTATTAGATGGTGGCGATACTAACTTAGTTGCTGGCTTATCAGTAACTCTAAATGAATTTGCTGCTGCTAATAAACCAGTATTACTTACAGGTGGAGTTCCTGCTACAGGGCTTCCAATAATGCTTGGTATTACTAAAGCATCATTAGAAACAGATTCCTTCTTATCAGCTGCATCCTTCCAAGAAACTACAAGAGTTCTTACTGATGCCGCAATTAGAGGTAAAGTAGACCACTTAAGAGGATTAAAAGAAAATGTTATTATTGGTAAATTAATTCCTGCTGGTACTGGTGCTAAGCAATATTCAGATGTTAAATTTGAACTTGAAAAAGAATTTATCGAAGATGATGCTAGTGAAGCATTAGAAGATAAACTTATGAGTGATGATGTAACTGATGAAGTAACAAGTACTGATGTAATTGATACTAACGAAACAGAAAACTTTGATGATTCTGTTAACGAAGATATTGATTTAAATATTAATGATGAAGAAGAGACTACTGAAGAATAGTAGTTTCTTTTTTTGACTTAAAAAAATTTTTCCAAAAATTAGCACTCATATATTGACAAGTGCTAACATATAATATATAATGATTTTAGCATTTGAAAAGAAAAAGTGCTAAACATATTGGCTTATAGCTAATTGAGGTGATGTTATGAGTGAACGAGAAAGTTTACTATTAAAGGAAATAGTAGAGAATTATATATCTTATGCTAAACCAGTTGGTAGTAAATCTTTATGTAAAAAGTTTAAGTGTTCTTCGGCCACTATTCGTAATGAAATGGCTTATTTAGAGCAATTAGGTTACATAGAGAAAAATCATATATCAAGTGGCAGAGTACCAAGTGAGGCTGGTTATAAATATTATGTTGAATATTTAATGAAACCAAAAGAGCTAAGTGGTGAAGATATGTTAAAATTGCAAACTATCTTTCAAAATCAAAATTTAGTTGTCTCAGATGCTGTAAATAAATGTGTTGATATAATAAGTGAAATAACTAATTATACTTCAGTGATATTGGGTAGTAGTTCTAAAGATAATGCCCTACAGCAAATTAATATTATTCCGCTAGCTGATAACAAAATTGTAGCATTAGTATGTACTGATAAAGGAATTGTTGAAAATAAACAATTTGTCTTATCACCAGATACCGATATTAATGAAATTGTTAAAACTGGTGAGATGATTAATAAAATGTTGGTGGGAACACCAATTGATGAAGTATCACAACGATTAGAATTTGAAATTAAACCAATTATTGCTAAGAAGATGTTACAGTATGAACAAGTTTATAATATTTTCTATGATGCGTTTAGTGATTTTGCTAAGAATACAGCTAATATTCACTTTGGTGGTAAAGCTAACCTTTATAATCAACCAGAATATGAAGATGCAATTAGCCTAAAGCGAATAGCTAGTAAACTAGAAGATAGGGAATTAGTAGCTAGAAATATGTATTCTGATAAATCAGGCATCAATGTTTATATTGGCGATGAAAATGATTTCGATAAAGATGTAACCATTGTTAAAGCTAAATATCATCGTGATGGGGAAGAAGGTACAATAGCGGTTGTCGGACCTAAGCGAATGGAATATGATAAAGTTGTTGGTTTACTACAATATATTAGTGAAAATATAAATGATAATGAGGAAAAAAATGACTGAAGAAGAAAATAAAAAGAAGGTAGAGCCAGAAGTTACTTTAGAATCTGCATCTAAAGATGTAAAAGAAACGGAAGACTTACCTAAAGATAAAGAAAAAAAGAAGTCCTTCTTTAATAAAGATAATAAAAATTCTTTAGAATTAGAGAAGTTAAAAAAAGAGGTTGCTACAAGTAATGAAAAAGTTGTTCGCTTGTCAGCAGAAATTCAGAATATGCGTCGTCGATATGAAGACGAATTATCTAAGAGAGCAATGTATGAAGGTTCGGACTTGATTAAATCCTTGCTACCAATTATTGATAATTTTGAGCGAGCAATAGCTATGGATAATAGTGAGAATGATAAGTATTTAGAGGGATACAAAATGATATATACTAATATGCTTACCGTTTTAAAAAATATCGGGGTTACCGAAGTAGAATGTTTACATAAACCTTTTGATCCTAAGTTTATGGATGCTGTTCTTACCGAAAGTATTATTGAAGAAGAACAAGGTGTTGTCTTAGATGTTTTACAAAAAGGCTATATGTATAAAGATAAATTATTAAGACCAGCGATGGTTAAAGTTAATGAATAGGAGAGATTAATTATGAGTAAAATTATAGGTATAGATTTAGGTACAACAAACTCTTGTGTTGCTGTACTAGAGGGTGGAGTTCCTCATGTAATTACTAATCCAGAAGGTAATAGAACAACTCCAAGTGTTTTCGCTATTAAAGGTGATGAAGAATTAGTCGGTGAGACTGCTAAACGCCAAGCTGTTACTAATGTTAAAAATACTGTTTCAAGTATCAAGAGAAAAATGGGTACTGATGAAAAAGTGGAAATTAATGGTCGTAAGTATTCACCAGAAGAAATTTCGGCTAAAATTTTAATGAAACTTAAGAGTGATGCTGAAAGCTATTTAGGTGAAAAAGTTACTAAAGCTGTTATCACAGTTCCTGCATACTTTAATGATGCCCAAAGACAAGCTACTAAGAATGCTGGTAAGATTGCTGGTTTAGATGTTGAAAGAATTATTAATGAACCAACTGCTGCTGCTCTTGCTTATGGTATTGATAAACAAGAAAAGACCCATACCGTTCTTGTATACGACTTAGGTGGTGGTACATTTGATGTATCAATTCTAGACTTAGGCGATGGTGTTTTCGAAGTTAAATCAACTGCTGGTAATAACCATTTAGGTGGCGATGATTTCGATCAAAGAATTATGGATTATTTAGTATCTGAATTCAAGAAAGAAAATGGCGTTGACTTATCAAATGATAAGATGGCAATGCAACGCATTAAAGATGCTGCTGAAAAAGCTAAGAAAGACTTGTCTGGTATGATGAGTGCGGAAATTTCAATTCCATTCATTGCTCAAAGTGCTGAAGGACCATTACATTTAAATGTAACATTAAATCGTGCTAAATTTGAAGATTTAAATAAAGACTTATTTGATTCAACATTAGATGCTGTTAGAAAAGCTCTTAAAGATGCTAAACTTACAGCTAGTGATATTGATAAAGTATTGTTAGTTGGTGGTTCAACAAGAATTCCATATATTCAAGACTTAGTTAAGAGAGAATTAGGTAAAGAACCTTCTAAAGAAGTTAACCCAGATGAAGTTGTGGCTATGGGTGCTGCTATTCAAGGTGGTGTCTTAACTGGTGAAGTTGATGACTTAGTATTATTAGATGTAACACCATTATCACTTGGTATTGAAACTATGGGTGATGTTATGACTGTCTTAATTCCAAGAAATACAACGATTCCAACAAGTAAATCCCAAGTATTCTCAACTGCTGTTGATAATCAACCTGCTGTAGATATTCATGTATTACAAGGTGAAAGACCAATGGCCTCTGATAACAAGACTTTAGGAAACTTCCGTCTAGATAGTATTCCTGCTGCTCCTCGTGGTATTCCACAAATCGAAGTTAAATTTGATATCGATGCTAATGGTATCGTTCATGTAACTGCTAAAGATTTAGGAACTAATAAAGAACAATCAATTACAATTACATCATCAACTAACTTAAGTGATGAAGAAATTGAAAAGATGAGAAAAGAAGCTGAGGCTAATAAAGAAGCCGATGATAAGAGAAAAGCCCTAGCTGAAGCTAAAAATGAAGCTGATGCAACAATCTTCCAAACGGAAAAATCATTAAAAGACTTAGAAGGTAAAGTATCTGATGATGATAAGAAGGCTGCTGAAGATAAAATTGCTGAATTAAGGAATGTAATGAATTCTGATAACGCTGATGATATTAAAGCTAAGACTAAAGAATTAAATGATGTTGCCATGAAATATGCTCAAAAAGTATATGAAGAAGCGGCAAAACAAAATCAAAATACAGCAAATGCTGATTCTAATAACACAACAAATGATTCTAAAGATGATGTAAAAGAAGCTAAATACGAAGAAAAATAATAAATATAGAGTTTAAAAGTTCTAGGCGACTAGAACTTTTACTACTATAAGATTAAGTGCTATAAGTTTGATATTGAAAAAAAGGATAAAAACTTAATAAAAAAAGTTATGGGAATATAAGGAGATCTAGAATGGAAAGAAGCCAAATAAACAAAGAAGATACATGGGATTTAACCAAAATATTTAAAAGTGATGCTGAATATGATAAAAATTATCAAGAAGTCTTAGATAAAATTAAAGTTATTAAAGATATGAAGGGACATATTTTAGATGATGAAAACACTTTATATACTTATTTGAAGACAAATGATGAATTATCAATGGCGTTAGGAAAAATTTATAAATATTCTTATTTATATCATTATCAAGATACTAATGATATTAAGGGTAAAAATTATAAAGAGAAAGCTGAAAGTCTACTTACTAAAGTAACTCAAGAATTAGCATTTACTAAAAATGAATTATTAAGTACTGATCATGAGACTATAAAGAAACTGGTTAAGAAAAATGCTAAGTTGGAAGAGTATGCCTTTGGCCTAGAATGCTTGTATCGTTATAAAAAATGTACTTTGAGCGAAAAAGAAGAGCAGATAATCGCTAGTTTTGAGACGATTTTAGGTACTGGTGATGATGCCTTTGGCAGTTTAGATAATGCCGATGTTAAATTTGCTGATGTTTTAAAAGATGATAAAAATATTTCTCTAAATCATAGTAACTATTCTAATTTCATGATCGATAAAGATAGAAGTGTTCGTAAAGATGCTTTTAAAAAATATTATGCTTTTTATGAAGACCATAAAAATACTTTAACAGCACTTTATAAAAGTCAAGTTAAAGAAGATAATTTGATTGCTAAAATTAGAAATTTTCCATCAAGCATGGAATATAGTCTTTATGAAGATAATATTGATAAAGATGTTTATCTGAATTTGATAAAAGCTATTCATGAAAATTTAGATACTTTATATGATTACTTAGACTTTCGTCGTGAATTTTTAGGCTATGATGAACTACACATGTATGATGTTTATGTGGAACTATGTAACATTAAGAGTAAAAAATATACTTTTGAGGAGGCTAAAGAAACTATTTTAGAAGCCTTAAAACCCCTTGGTAAAACCTATATCGAAGATATTTCAAAAATGTTTAATAATCGTTCTATTGACAAGTATCCTAATGATGGTAAAAGAAGTGGCGCTTATGAATGGGGCGTTTATGGTGTTAGTCCTTATGTTTCTGTAAACTTTGAAGGAGATTATACTTCGGTTTCGACTGTTATTCATGAATTAGGTCATGCTATGCATTCTTATTACTCTGATAAGAATCAGACTTATACTAACAGTAGCTATCCAATATTTTTAGCAGAGATAGCCTCGACGGTAAATGAAGTTTTACTTAATGAATATATGATAAAAAATGCTAAAACTAATGAAGAAAAATTGTTTTATATAACAAAATTTTTAGACGAATTTAGAGCCACTGTTTATCGTCAAACCCAATTTGCTGAGTTTGAATACCTAGTACATGAGATGGATAGAGATGAAGTACCACTAACAACAGAAAAACTATATGAAACATATTATGATTTAAATAAATTATATTATAAAAATATAGTTAATGATGAAGAAATTGGTTATGAATGGTCGAGAATTCCCCATTTTTACACCCAGTTTTATGTTTATAAATATGCAACAGGATTCAGTTGTGCAATAAAAATAGCTAATGATATTTTAAATAAAAAAGAAGGAGCTTTAGAAAATTATTTGACCTTCTTAAAATCAGGTGGTTCTGACTATCCATTAAATATTTTAGCTAAATGTGGTATTGATATGCATAAGACTGATGTTATAAATGATGCTGTTAAAATGTTTGAAGATAGACTACTTATGGCAAAAAAATTAAGAGAGGAAATGATTAAAAATGGCAGCAAGTAATAAAGATTATTATGAGATTTTAGGAGTAAGTAAGACTGCTACGCAAGACGAAATTAAATCGGCTTTTCGTAAACTTGCTAAGAAATATCACCCTGATATTAATAAAGAAGCAGGGGCTGAGGAAAAATTCAAAGAAATTGGTGAAGCTTATTCCATTTTAGGTGATGCCCAAAAGCGTAAGACTTATGACCAATTTGGTTCGGCGGCATTTGAACAGGGCGGTGCTGGTGCTGGTCAAGGTGGATTTGGCGGTTTTGGTGGTGGTTTCTCATCATTTGATACCGATGATATCTTCCGTGATTTATTTGGTGGCGCCTTTGGTGGCTCGTTCGGTGGCTTTGGTAGCTCAAGAAGTCGTGGCACTCGTCCAACTAAAGGTGAAGATTCCCTAGTTAGAATTAATTTGACTTTTGAAGAAGCTGTTTTTGGAACTCATAAAACTATTAATGTTAATTTAAATGAAAAATGTGATGAATGTAATGGGGAAGGCGGTTTTGACAGTAAAAAGTGCTCAACTTGTAATGGCCGCGGCCGTGTAACTCAAGCTCAAAGAACAATGTTTGGTACTTTCCAAACGGAAACTACTTGTCCAGATTGTGAAGGAACAGGTAAGACTTTTGCTAGAACTTGTCCAAAATGTCATGGTGAAGGTAAATGCCAAATGCGAAAAGATATTGAAGTTGAAGTTCCTGCTGGTGTTGATAATGGTACACAATTAAGAATTACTGATAAAGGTTCAAGTGGTACCAATGGGGGACCAAACGGCGATATCTATATTGAATTTACAGTTAAAGAACATCCATTATTTAAACGAGAAGAAAATGATATTTATATGGATTTACCTATTACAATTACCGAAGCAGTCCTTGGTTGTAAAAAAGAAATTCCAACTATTTATGGCAATTTAGTATTGCAAATAGATGCTGGAACTCAAAATGATACGAAGATGCGTATTAAAGGTAAAGGGGTTGCTAGTCCTAACAGCGGTCGCAAAGGTGATATGTATGTTATTATTAATGTTATGATACCTACTAAGTTAGATCGTGAACAAAAGCAATTATTTAAATCTCTAGCTGATACCGATTTAGAAACAAACCCAGAGTTTAAAACATTACAAAAATATATTTAATAAGGTATAAAAATACAAGATAGATTTTAGTAAATATTATCTATCTTTTTAATTTATATTTGAAATTATTTAACATAAATTGTCTTTAAGATAACTTTAATTGAAAAACAGAAGACTAACTGTCTCAAAAAGCTAAAAAAATTGTAAGAAATTAGAAATTTAATTGATTTATTTTAAGTAAATTGTTATACTTTTGTTATGGAAATGGTCGGGGTAAGTTATGAAGAGGATAAGCACAAAAATCGGTATTGTTATTATGGCATTGATAATAATGTTATCAGGTTTTTGCGTCTCCCGTGCCTATGTATATAACTCTAAAGAAGAAGCCTCAGATTCTTCTTTAATTTTGGCTGATGAAACTTTTAGTATTAATTATAAAGATGGTAATTATTTTGAAACATCTTATTTAGGCAATAAAGAAAGTATGGTTAAGCATTTAACAATAACAAATGTGTCAAATAGTGCCACTTTTGTAAGTATATCTTTAATGGATATTAATAAACATAATGATAAAATGGAAGTTAAATTAGTTGATAGAGATGGTACCATTGTTTATCAAGATTATCTTGGTAATATGGATACTGAAATTTTGAAAACGAAAGAGATAGGCATTAAAGAAACTCTTACTTATGATATAGTGATTACTAATTTAGGTGATGATGATAACTATGGAATGAGTGCCAATATCATGACTTATAAGGAAATTAGAAAAAAAGAACAAAAAACATTTAAAGACCTTATTTTAGAGACGAATGAAGTAAATAAAAAGACTGAAAGTGATTATCTAAATAATTTTACAGATAGTGGATTATTTGTAAGTGAAGATGATGAGGGCTTATCTTATGTTTTTAGAGGTAATGTTGATAATAATTATGTTTCTTTAAATAATATTTTGTTTCGTATTTTAAGAATAAATGGTGATGGTACCATTCGTCTAATAGCGGATAATAATGTTATAACTAGTGCTTTTCGTAGTAAAATTGATAATAAGGATTATGGTAACAATGTTATTTTAAGTAAAAGTACAGCTATAGAAAAATTAAATAGTTGGTATAATTCTAATTTAAGTAATATTGATTCCTATGTAGTTAATAGTAAATTTTGTAATGAAAATGCTTATTACTTAGAGACTATTGATGGTAAATTTTTTAATTCATATCAAAGAATTTTAAATGATAATAACCCTAGTTTAAAATGTGGTGGAGAAGTAGAAGAAAACAAGGTTGGCCTTATAAATGTTGATGAGGTAAGATACAGTGGTTCTTCTAGTAATACAACTTTTGAAAATTATTATTTAAATAATAAAAATGATACTGTAGGTTTTTATACTCTTAGTGGTAGTCAAGTTGTTTATAATTATAATGTTGTCGATAATTTTGCTGTTACTACTGAAGGTAAATTGGTTGCTGATAGTAAAGTTACTTCTAATTTAGGACTAAAACCCGTAATATCCCTAGATAAAAATGTCATTGTGAGTGGTAACGGAACTTTGGATAATCCATATAAACTAGCGAGTAAATAAAGATTATAATTGAAAAAATCCTTTTTGTTATTAAAAAATATTGGCAAAATTAATAAAAAAACAACGAATTAAGAAAAAAATTTAAAAAAACAGCATAAAGTGGCTAGAAATAGTCATTTTTTTGCGAGAAATAGGGAGAAAATAAAGACATTTTTTTCGATATTTGATACAATTAATTAGGTGATAAGAAAATGTTTGAATATATGGGTGATAGACTTACAAATGCCATAAGAAATATAAAAGGCATGGGTCGTATTACAGAAGAAAATATAAATGATGCTGTAAGAGAAATCAGAATGGCTTTATTAGAAGCTGATGTTAACTATACAGTTGTTAAAGAATTTATTAATAATGTTAAAGAAAAAGCCTTAGGTCAAGAAGTAGATAAGTCTTTAAAGCCTGATGAGTTATTTATTAAGATTGTTAAAGATGAAGTAGTTGAACTTTTAGGAGGAGAAGTAGCGCCCCTATGTGTTACAGGTAATCCCACAATTTTAATGCTTGTTGGTCTTCAAGGCAGTGGTAAAACAACTACCAGTGGTAAACTTGCTAACTACTTAAGAAAAAAAGAAGCTAAAAAACCTTTACTTGTAGCTTGCGATATCTATAGACCAGCAGCCATTGACCAGTTAAAAACAGTTGGCAAAGAATTAAATATTCCCGTATTTAGTGAAGATAATAAAAAAGTTCCCGAAATTGTTCAAGATGCTTTAACATTTGCTAAAGAAAATGGTAATGACTATGTTATTATCGATACCGCGGGACGACTACATATTGATGATACTTTAATGGAAGAGTTAAAAGATGTTGAAGATTTAGCCCATCCTGATGAAGAAATCTTAGTAATTGATGCCATGATGGGTCAAGATGCAATTAATGTTATTAATGGTTTTAACGATAAACTAAATTTAACTGGTTGTATCTTAACAAAAATGGACGGCAATACCAAAGGTGGGGTGGCTTTATCCGTAAGACATTTAACACATGTACCAATTAAATTTATTGGTGATAGTGAAAAATTAGATGGATTAATGACTTTCGACCCTGAACGAATGGCGGAGCGTATTTTAGATATGGGCGATATTATGGCTATTGCCGAAAAAGTGGAGTCTGTAATTGATGCTGATGAGGTTGAAGAACAAGCTGCTAAAATGAAGAAGGGTGAATATGATTTAGAAGATTTCTTGAAAAATTTAAAACAAATCAAGAAGTTAGGACCTTTAGATAAATTTTTGAAATTGCTTCCTCAAGCAAGGCAGATTGGCTTAAATAATATCAATATTGATCCTAAAGACATGGCTCATGTAGAGGCAATTGTTTTATCAATGACAAAATATGAAAGAAAACATCCTGAAGTATTAAAAGCTTCAAGAAAACGCCGTATTGCTGAAGGCTCAGGAAGAAGCGTTGAAGAAGTAAATCGCTTATTAAAGCAATTTGAAACCATGCAAAAAATGATGAAACAAATGGCTAGTGGTAACTTTAAGATGCCATTTTAAAAGAAGAACACCATCTTCTTTTTTTTAAAATTTCTATAGCCCCCAAAGATTATCCTAAAAACGGGACAATTATCCAGTAGGAAGAAAAAAATAATCATACACTACATTAGAAAGGATTGTTTTTTATGATAAGAAACCGTTGTTTTGATATGGGAGCAGCACCAATGGATAAAATGAGTACCAATAAAATGGGGATGGATTCTATTAATCCAGAATGTATGAATATGGGGATAAATGATTGTAATATGGTACCTGTCTATGAATGTCCTCAAGAAAGATGTTGTCATCGTGAGATTCATCACGAAGTAAAACATATTGTTCCTGTAAATACTAAAATTATGAACCATCATATTATTCATCATACTTATGTACCAATGTATACTTGTTGTGAAGAAGATACTTGTTGCAATGTTTATGATAATAAATGTGGTATGATGTAAGAAGGGTAACCTTCTTTTAAAATGGTTAAAAATTTTATCGTAAATAGATAGCTTTTTTTAGAAATAACTAAAATGTGTTTATAAGGTAACAGAAAAAATTTTCTTTAATAGCAAGGAGTTTTCATTTGGTGGAATTTGCAAAAATTAATTAAATATATTATAATTACAACTACGAGGTGTTTATTTATGAAAATTAATTCCGTAACTTTGAAAAGTTTAGCGGTTCGCGAATCACAATATCCGACAGAAAAATTGCCAGAATTTTTACTGGTAGGGCGTAGTAATGTAGGAAAGAGTAGTTTTATTAATACATTGATTAATCGTAAAAATTTTGCTCATACTTCTAGTAAACCGGGTAAAACTCAAACTTTAAATTTTTATAATGTTAATGAATCTTTTTATTTAGTTGATGTTCCGGGTTATGGTTATGCATCGGTTGATAAGCAAACGCAGGCCAAGTTCGGTTTAATGATTGAAGAATATTTAATGAATAGAGATTCTCTAAAAAGAGTGTTTTTAATTATTGATTATCGTAACAAACCTATGGAAGATGACTTACTAATGTATAACTTTTTAAAATATTATCATAAAGAAGTAACCATAGTTGCAACCAAATACGATAAAGTTTCTCAGTCTAAACGAGCTAAAATTGAAAAAGTTTTGCATAGTATCTTTGATTTACAAGATACGGATAATATAATTTATTTTTCTTCGGTTACTAAAGAAGGTAAAGATAAAGTTATGGGAATTATTGATTCTTATTTATAGAGTGGTATTTAAAATACTGCTTTTTTTCTTGTTTATAATAATTATTATTTCTTCCCACCCTCCACACCCTAAAAAGTATATTTTATAAAGATTGTTTTTTATGATATTTTATAATTAAATTATTTCTTTACTAGAAGTAAAACTTACTATATAATTTAACTATAGGATAGTGATGTTATGAAGAAAGATAATTATGTCATTGAAGTTAATAATTTAGATAAGAAATATGGTCATGTTTTAGCTTTAGATAATTTAAGTTTAAAGGTGCCTGAAGGAAGTATTTATGGACTTATTGGTCGAAATGGAGCAGGAAAGACGACTTTAATTAGAGTTTTATGCGGCTTGCAATTACCTAGTAAAGGTGGTTTTACTATTTATGGGATTGATAATGAGAACCAAGAAATTTATAAAGTTCGCAAAAAATTAGGAGCAATTGTTGAAACTTGTTCTTTATATTTAGAGAAAACCGCTTATGAGAATATGGTTTTACAAGCAACTTTATGTGGTAACAAGGATAAAAATAAAATATTAGAACTCCTAAAACTAGTTAATTTAGAAAACAATAGTAAAAAAGTAAAAAACTATTCTTTGGGTATGCGTGAGCGTTTAGGAATAGCTATGACTTTAATAAATGATGCTAAAATATTAATTTTAGATGAACCAACTAACGGTTTAGATCCCGTTGGAATTAATGATATTAGAAATGTTATTTTAAAATTAAATAAAGAACTAAAAATTACTTTTATAATTTCCAGCCATTATTTGGATGAGTTATCCAAGATAGCTACAGATTATGGCATTATTGAAAAAGGTCATTTAATTGAAGCAATTAGTAAAAAAGAATTAATGCAAAAACTAGAAAAGACGACTTTAATCAAAGTTAATAAAAATAAAGTTTTACAAGATTATTTTAAACAAGAAAAGATTAAGTATCATTTAAAAGATAATACTTTTCTAGTTAGTAGTCCATTAAATATTAATAAAATGGTTGTTTATTTAGATAAGCTTAAATGTCAAGTTTTAGATATTACAAGTAGAGAAGAGTCTTTAGAAGATTATTTTTTAGGAAAAGTAGGTGATAAAAATGCTTAATTTACTTTTAACAGATTTAAAGCGTTTTCTAAAGGATAAAACATTTTATATTGGTCTGGTTATTTTAGCCCTTTATGGTTTTATTAATGTTAGAAATTATGCTTGTTTTCAAGGAATATGTGAAAGAATTGATGGTAGTAGTCTTCTTTTAGGAGTTCCAATTGCTGTTATATTATTTATCATTTTCTTTATTAGCTTTTTTATGGGTAGTGATTATGAAGAAGGAACAATTCGTAATAAGATAATTATTGGTAAAAAGCGAAGAGATATTTATTTATCCAATTTATTAATTTCTTTTTTAGCGGTAACCTTGTATTTTGTCATTTATTATTTAGCAATTAGATATAGTTTACATTATTATGAAGGGACAATTGAGTTAGATAAAGTTATTTTTAGATATTTGATATTTGATGGTTATTTAGCAACTTTAGCATTTGTTTCTTTATTTGTTTTGGGGTCTATGTTATTTATAAGTAAAGCAGGTTCTTTATTAGCAAACTTAATAAGTTATGGCTTTTTAATGTTTGGCTCCATGATAGCATGGGCTAGCTTTTGGGATTCCAAATTGTTACAAAGTAAAGAAATTAGATTAATGCTAGAAATGGTTCCCAGTATGCAGTTAAGCTTGCTTTTAGATGATTATGAAAAGATAATTAATTATAAAATTATGGGCTTGGGTTCTTTATTCTTTATAATTTTAATTAATTCTTTAGGTATGCTTCTTTTTGAAGTAAAAGATTTAAAGTAAATAAAATCAAGATGTTTTTAATAATATTAAGTAAGATTTAGATAGAACCCGATTTAGGAGTTCTATTTTTTTTCTTTACTTATCTTTAATTTCAAGTATAATTTTAAATAGGTGATGGTATGCAAAAAGTAACAATTTTATCCTTACATTTAGGATATGGTGGTGCCGAAAGGTGTATTACAAATTTAGCTAATAGTTTAGTTGATAAATATAAGGTAGAAATATTATCTGTTTATAAACTTTATGATGAGCCTGCTTTTGAGATTGATGAAAGGGTTAATGTTCGTTATCTAACGAATGTTTTGCCTAACAGAGATGATATTCGCTATGATTTAAAACATTTAAAAGTATTTAGTTTAATTAAAGACTTTGGTTATGCCTTAAATGTTTTAAATCTAAAAAAGAAAAAAACTATTGATGCGATAGATGCTTGTGATAGTGATATTATTATTAGCAGTAAAGTATATTTTAATAAGCTTCTTGGTGAATATAAAAACGATGGTGTTAGAGCCATTGGCTGGGAACATAATTATAATAATCATACTAAAAAAGAAATTAAGGAATTTATTAACTCCTGTAAGTATTTAGATGATGTTGTGCTGGTTAATAAAGAGCTGCAAGAGTTTTATAGAAATGAATTTCTTAAGAATAATCTAAAGTGTCAAGTTAGATATATTCCCAATTATATTGATGATGTTAGTAAGACGACCACTAAGTATGATAATAGAAATTTAATTGCTGTTGGTAGATTAGAAGCTGTTAAAGGTTTTGCTGATTTAATTAAAGTTTATAAATTGGTTAATTTAAAGACCCAAGGTACTTCTTTAACTTTAGTTGGTGATGGTAAAGAAAAGAATAGCCTTTTTGAGACAATAGTTAAAAATGATTTAGCTAGTAAAGTTAAAATGACAGGATATTTATTCCAAGATGATATTGATAAGTTATATGATAATTCTTGTCTTTATATTATGACAAGTCATTCGGAATCCTTTGGACTTGTTATGTTAGAGGCCATGAGCCATGGCTTGCCTGTGGTGGCATTTTCTTCAGCTGAAGGAGCAAGAGAGTTAATTCAAGATGGTTATAATGGTTATTTAATTAATAATCGTAATGAATATGAAATGGCTGATAAAATTATTGAACTATTAAATGATAATGCTAAATTAAAAAATATGGGTAAAAATGCTTATACTTCGGCTAAAAAATATACTAAAGAAGCAGTAATTAAAACTTGGGAGCAGTTATTAGATGAAAAACAAAATAAAGAAAACTAATAAGCCTCAAAAGGAAAAAAATAAAAGAAATTTAGGGGTAAAGTCTAATAATAAAATGACTATGAAATTGTCTAAAATTATTGCCATCTTTTTAATGGTATTTGTTATTTTACAACCCATAATGGATACTTTAACTTATTTACAAATAAGATATAATTTTAATTTTCTTAGTATTTCTAGTCTTTTTAGAACTATTACTTTTACTTTAATAATTTTATATCTTTTACTTGATAAAGATAAAAGAAAGAACATATGGTTTTTACTTATTTATTTTCTAATTTATTTAGGTTGTCAAGTATTTTGGCTAAACAATGGTCTAAGTAGTAGTTTAAATACCCTTTTAACGATTTTTTATCTACCGGTTATAATTATTTTTATGAATAAAGCGGATATTGATAAGAAGTATTTTAATTTGAAAATAATTATGATAACTTATTTAATTTATTTAAACTTAATTATAATTTCTTATCTTTTTAAATATGGTAATTATGCTAATAATTTTTATGAAGGTAAGAATGGCTTTTATGGGTTGTTTTATGGGGGTAATGAGATAAGTAATATCTTAGTTATTATGTTACCTTTAGTAATAGAGTATCTAGTTAGAAAAAAAAGTTACTTTTTAATTAGCTTAACTTTTATCGAACTACTTTTATGTATTTATTTAGTAGGCACTAAAACTTTAATTTTAGGAAGTATTATTGTTAGTATTTATTTTCTTATTAAATATTTACGCCCCGTTTATAAAAAGCTAGATAGTAAGAACAAGTATCTTATTTGGACTTTCTTAGTTTTATTAGTTATTGGAGTTATATTAATATTACCTAAAATGGCTGTTACTAAAAATATAATCAGGGCGATAAACTATTATGGCTTTAATTTAAGTAATATCTTTAGTTTAAATGGCCTAGATAAGTTAGTCTTTAGTGGTCGATTAGAAATATTAAATAAGGTTAATAATTTATATTTAAATAGTCCACTAGTTAGTATACTAATGGGACTAGGTAAAAGCTATGTAAATACCTTTAAAGGAATAGAAATAGATATTTTTGATATTTTCTTTTCCATTGGTATTATTGGTATTCTAATATATGGTTATTTATGTTTTAAAAATATTAAAGGTACTAAATTAAAAGGTGTATACTTATTTACTTTTATTTTAAGTATTATGATATCCTTAGTTACTGGTCATGTTTTAAATATGCCAAATGTTAGTATTTATATAGGATTACTTTTCGTTTTAAATAAACAAGAAGAGTAGTTCTTTTTTTATTGTTTTTAAGCCTATATATAATAAGGAAAATAACTATTATGACTTATTATGTTTATAAGATATAGGATATACTACGCTAGTTTTATTGAATAAGCAAGTATTTTTTATTATTTGTTTAAAAAAAGAAGCCTTACTTTTTATTTAAGTCTTCTTTCTTTAAATTTTTAAGAGCATATTCTATACATTCATTAAGTAATCTATTAACAGAAATATTAGTAGTTTTAGATAATTCTTCTATTTTCTTTAGGGTAGATAATTTTATTCTAATAGTTTTTAAAGTTGATTTCTCATCTTCTAAATTGGGTAGGCAAAATTCTTGCATGGTATTTCTCCTTCTATAAGAATTTTATAAAAATGTAGTACATTTAGTAAGTTACACAATTTGTGGGACTTAATTTAAAAATTAAAATATAGTGTAATAATTTTAGATAGAAGGTTAAAAATGAGTATGTTAAAGAAAAGGTGTTTTTTATTTTGCTTAATAGTTTTGGTAATAGGTAATATTTGGTTTTTAAATTTAAAAAATGATAATTCTAATTTAATTGGTACTTATATAGATGGTGAATATACAAGTAATATACCTAGTAAAGATGATGGTTATGTTGTAGAAAAAATAGTCTGTGATAATGAGGCAGTAGGTGAATGGAATTATGATGACTGGGGATTATTAATTAAAAATATGACTAAGAAATCAAAATGTAATGTTTATTTTAAAAAGGGTATAAAGTTAGCAGATACTATAACTTTAGTTGATACTACTGGCAAATGTCCAACTGTAAATAAAGATGGTTCGGTTAATGTAACTAGTGCTGAATCAGAAAATTCACTATTATGTATGGCCCCAGATAACTATGGAACTTCTTATTATTTTAGAGGTAATGTCCAGAATAACTATGTCTATTTTGCTAACCTTTACTGGCGTATAATTCGTATTAATGGCGATGGTTCTATAAGAATGATATATGATGGAACGACGGCTCATGAAAATGGGGAAGCAAGTGCTGATAGAAAAATTGGCGACAGTACTTTTAATGAAAAATATGATGATAATGCTTATGTAGGTTATATGTATGGAACCGCAGGCTCATCAACATATGAAAAAACGCGCGAAAATATCCATGATTCAACAATCAAAAAATATATTGATAACTGGTATGAGAATAATATTAAGAATAACGATTCTGAACGATATTTGGCAGATAATCTTTTCTGTAATGATAGAACGATAGCTACTGGAAAAGTAGATTCAACATATACTAATTTTGGATATGGTGAAAACAAGACTACATATAGATGGTATTATGGCTCATGGAATGGCTATAAAACTTATGATAATGACGCTATGATATTATTTTGCAAAAACATTATTGATAGTTTGGCAGTGTCTTCTTACAGTAAATCTTTATCATATCCAATTGGCCTTATAAACGAAGATGAGGTATTACTTGCTGGTGGATATGCCATAAAAAATACTAAATTTTATCTGTACATTGGAAATAATTATTGGACTATGACACCATACACTTTTGATGGAACCGATGCTATTATGAGATATTTATCGTATGATGGAAGTGCACACATTGCTAATGGTGTAAAAGGCATACGCGGTGTTAAACCTGTTATTAATTTAAAGGCTGGCTCATTAACAATAGGTGATGGAACTATTTCTAATGTGTATAGGATTTCTTGATAAAGTAAGATATAGATTTATAACGGTCTATATTTTTTGCTTTTTATTGGACCTTTTAGTACTTGATTAAATGACTTTTTCTTAAAATAAAAATTTTCATAGAGTTTAAAGCTCTATGAAAGCGTATTTTCGTACTTTATTTTTAATTTATATGTTAACTATATCACAAACTTTGGTCTTTTTCCATACCAAATAGTTACTCTTTAAAATAATTCATAGTCAGTTTTTTAGTCAAAAAAATATGTAAACTTTCTAGTATTTATCTAGCTTTGCTTGTGTAAAGTAGATATTTTGACTATAAATTATTCTGGTCAAATTTCTGGTCAAAACTGCTTTAAAGCCCGTAATTACGGGACTTTTCATAGAGCTTTAAACTCTAAGAAATGTGTCAATTTTTGTAAAGCTTTGGAATGGAGATTATGGGGTATGAGAAAAAGAATAATAATTGTTTTAACTATAATAATATTTATTGGTTGTTTTATAAATACTAACAATAGTAATAATTCTAGTTTAATTGGAGCTTATATAGATGGTGAATATGCAAGTAATATACCAAGTAAAGATGATGGTTATATTGTTGAAAAAATAGTCTGTGATAATGAGGCAAATGCTACTTGGGATTATAAAAGTTGGGGGTTACTATTAACAAATGTCAAAAAGAAGGCTAAATGTAATGTTTATTTTACGAAAGATGATATCTTTAATTCAATTAAGGCAAATCTTGATACTACTGGGAAATGTCCTGTTGTAGATGATACTGGGAAAACTAAGCTAAGTGGTCCTGAAACTGAGAATGCATTAATTTGCAGTATTCCAGATGACTATGGAACTTCATATTATTATCGAGGACCAGTTCAGAATAATTATGTTTATTTTGCAGGATATTACTGGCGCATAATGAGAATTAATGGGGACGGTTCAATAAGAATGATATACGATGGGACAATGGCACATGAGAATAGCGAATCAACCGAGGATAAAATAATTGGGTATAGCACATTCAATGACAAATCTGGTGATAATGCCTATGTTGGTTATATGTATGGAACACCAAACTCATCGACATATGAAGAAACACATAAAAATATTAATTCTTCGACCATAAAAAGTTATCTTGATGATTGGTATATAAAAAACTTGGAAAATCAAAATGACTTTATTGCTGACAATATTTTTTGCAACGATAGAACTATTCATGGATATTCTAGTTCAGAATACATAAATACTAAATTGGGTTATAGTAATAATTCAACTTATTATCGTTGGGCTTTTGCTATATATGGTAATGATACTTATAATGCCTATAATTATTTATTTTGTACAAATAAAAATGATAGTTTTACGGTTTCTGATAAGATACATGGTAATGGAGATTTGTCTTATGCAATTGGGTTAATATCTAAAGATGAGCTACTTTTAGCAGGTGGTTGGGGTGAGCGTGAACTAGAAAATATTAAAAAATTATATTTTTATACTGGCATAGCTTATTGGACAATATCACCTCATTGGGTTGGAAGCATAGGTAATGCTACAGGTGATTATGTTGCGATGGGAAGTTTAAGTAAGGATTCAGATACTAATATGAGTACTTCTATATTAGAAAAATTAGGTGTTAAACCAGTTATTAATCTAAAACCTAACTCTTTAAAACTAGGTGATGGAACCATATCTAATGCGTATAGAGTTTCTTAATAAGTAAGATATAGATTTATGATAGTCTATATTTTTTCTTGCTATCATAATAATTTTTTTCTATAATGAACTTAGTTAGGATAAGTATGAGTTTATGAAATTAAAAGATATATTATTTTTAAGTTTAAACAATTTAAAAAGTATTAAAAGTAATGTTTTATGGTTTATTATTTTATGCTTGTTTTTCTTAATATTTAATGTTTTATTTACAGTAAGAAATACTTTAATAAGCTTTGTTGATAATTATATAAATAATGATATAACAGAGAGATTTATTAATGTTGAGACAAGTATAAATGAAACTAAAAAAGTTAAAGAAGAAATAGAAAACTTAAATATTTCTCATATTAGCCATGTATTTTTAAGTAATAGTGATACAAAAGAAAGTTTTGATATTACTAATGATAAAGATATTAAGGGAACAATTACATTGTATGGATTGTATCCAAGTATTAATGTAGAAGTAATAAAGGGACGAAAAATATTAAACGATGATGAAATGATATGCTCAGATAACTTTTATGCTGGTTATTATGATAATAAAAGTAGTAGTGAACTTTATGATATGAGAAAGTATTTAGATACAGATTTTAAATTTCATACAGAAAAAATGCTCTTAACTGATGATTTTAACCATCATACTTTAGAAGAAAAAGATTATTCTTTAAAATTAGTTGGTCTTTATAATCAAAAGAGTAATTTGATGGGTTATGATGTTTGTTATACTAATCAAAATACTTTTGAAAAACTTAATAATATGAATAAACTTAGTTATGAAAGTGCTGATACTAAGAGTAAATATTATCAGTATATGGGATATGAAGATAAAGAAGATTTAATTGTTTTAGTTGATAATTATAAAGTTAGAAATGCAGTTTTAAATATATTAAAAGATAAAGGTTATAATGCAAAAATAGTTTATGAATATGATAGAGAATATTTAAATAATATGTGTTTAATTGTTAAAATTATGATTATTATTTTGACTGGTGGTTTTGTAATTATTATGCTTATTTTTATAACAAGAACTATTAGAAATGATATGGCTACTATTGCTTTATATAAAATGATTGGTTTTAAGAATAAAGAAGTAAGTAAGATATTTTTCTTTCAATATACTATTCTTAGTGTAATAAGTTTTTTATGTATGCTTATACTAAGTATAATTTTAAAAACTGTGGCTGTTTTAATTTTAGATAAAGGAGCCGTTAGTAGAATATTTACTATAAGATTAGATTTTTATTTTAGTTTTATCTTTTTAGTAGGACTTTTAATAGCTTTAAAAGTAATATTAGATATATATTTAAGGTTTTTAAGTAAAAGAGGAAAAGTTTTAAAGGAGCTAGAAGAATGATAAGATTAGAAAATATTTATAAAGAATATAAATTAGGAAAAGAAAGTGTTATGGCTTTAAATAATGTAAGTGTAGAATTTCAAGAAGGTAAAATGTATGCTATCATGGGAAGGAGTGGTTCTGGTAAATCTACTTTAGTTCATATCTTAGGCCTTTTAGATAGTCCTACCAGTGGACATATTTATCTTGATAATAAAGATGTTACTAATTTAAAAGAAGATAAAGTCCAAGAAATAATTGGGCAAAATATTGGCTTCGTCTTTCAAAAATTTTATCTTAATAATAATTTAACAGCTTTAGAAAATGTTATCTTACCTAGTTTAATAAATAAAGAAATGACTAAAGATGAAAGAAGAAAAAAGGCAATTAAACTTTTAGAGTTAGTTGGCTTAGAAAATCGTCTTAATCATAAGCCTAAAGAGTTATCAGGAGGTGAGGCCCAAAGAGTTGCTGTTGCTAGAAGCTTGATTAATAATCCGAAAATAATAATTGCCGATGAACCGACTGGTAATTTAGATAAGACTTCGGAGCTTACTATTTTTAAACTTTTAAAAGAAATAAGTAAACAAGATAAAATAGTTATTGTTGTTAGTCATAACGAACTAATAAAAGAATATGCCAACAAAGTTTATTATTTAGATGATGGTGTTCTAAAATGATTTATTTAAAGAGTTTGTATAATAAAAATATTTGGAAGTATTTCTTTATCTTTTTAATTCTTTTTTCTTTAAGTCTAATGCTTTTAGATATTTATAAATGTTTTAAATTAGCAGTTGATAAGGAATTAAAAAAAACTGAATATCGTACTATAATGGTTAACTTTAATGATGAGTGTAATATAGAGGAAACTTTAAGTTTATATCAAGATAAAATCGATAAGATAGAAGAAGATAATATTATATTTAAAACAAGAGAAGATTTAGAAGCGTTTGCCACTCAAAATAGTAGTTGCCTTTCAAAAAGTATTATTCTTGCCAATAATATGGATAATTATATCCATATAAGAAATATTTTGCTTATTTTATTTAGCGTTATCATGATATTAATTATAATTTTAATAAGTATTTTTTCTCTAAATATGTTATATGATATAAAAAAAGATATAGCTTTATATAAATTAATTGGTTATAAACTTAAAAATATAATGAAAATAATATTAAGGTTTTATGGGTTATTTTACTTTTTTGTTTATATTTTAAGTATTATTTTAGCTAATAGTATCCTTAAATTTGGAAGTTTTGCGAGCTTAAGTAATTATTTAAAATTAGATAATTTAAATCTTTTATCGATAAATAATTATTTAGAAGTAGGGTTAGTTATAATCTTAGTGTTAGTAGTGGTTTTAAAAAGATTAAGTAAGGTTATAAAAGTTAGTAAGTCGATAGAACTGATTAAAAGTTAGGATTTAATTATTCTAATTTTTTTTAATACTAAATAGGCATAAGAGTAAAACTTATTAAGTAATCAATTTAAAAACTTATAAAAGAAGACAAAATTTTTAAGAATCGCCATAATCTGACAAAATATCCAAATAAGAAGAAGTATTATAAAGTTGGGTGAAAAAGATGAAAGTTAAAGTATTTGACTGTGAACATGAAAAAGATTTAGAAAGTGAAATTAATATGTTTCTTGATTCTGGGACTTATGATATAATTGATATCAAGTATTCAGTTGCAACTGCTATGTTTGGAGAAGAACAAATTTATTGTTATTCAGCAATGGTGGTTTATACATGTTAAGGAAGTGGTCGACTTTGAAGAAAAGTTCATTTATAGAAGGAACATTCATAGCAACTTTAGCGATAGTGCTAGTAAAAATAATGGGAATGCTTTATGTAATTCCTTTTTATGCGATAGTAGGGACAACCGGAGCAGCCTTATATAGTTATGCTTATAATATCTATAATATTTTTTTAGATATTTCAACGGTAGGTTTACCAATAGCTATTTCTAAAATCACTAATGAATTTCATACTTTAAAAATGTATGATGCTAAAAAAAGAGCTTATGAGATAGCTATTAAAATTATGCGTTTCCTTTCAGTTGCTATCTTTATTATTTTGTTTTTCTTTGCATATCCAATTGCTTCCTTTATTATAGGGGATTTAACAGGCGGTAATACCAAAGAAGCCGTAACAGCCGTTATTAGAACTGTGTCTTTAGCCATTCTAGTTATTCCTTATTTAAGTGTTGCTAAGGGGTATTTACAAGGACATAATGTTATTAATATCTCTAGTATTAGTAATGTTTTAGAACAAGTTGTGCGTATTTTAGTTATTATTGCTGGTAGTTTCTTAGCTATTAAAGTATTTCATTTAAGCTATGTTGTTGGGGTTATGGTTGCTTTAAGCGGGGCTTTTTTAGGCGGACTGGTAAGCTACTTTTATGTTAAAAATAAAATGAATAAAAATAAAAAAGAACTAGGACTCGTTGAGGCGAAGAAAAAAGATAAGATAACGAATAAAGAAATTACAAGGAAGTTAGCAAGCTATGCTATTCCTTATGTTATTATTAATTCAGTGTCTTCTTTATACAGTTTTGTTGATATGATTTTAGTCTTAAGAGGTCTAGAATTAATGGGGTATGCCACAAGTGATATTGAATTTATTTCTTCGTCTATTTCAACTTGGGCGGGAAAAATTAATATGATAGTTATCAGTATTGCCATGGGAATGACCATTAGTCTTATTCCTTCTATCGTTCATGCTTATACCTTAAAAAAATGGGATGATGTTAATAACAAAATTAATGCCGCCTTTAAAATTATTGCCTTTGTATCGCTACCAATGGCGATTGGCTTATCCTTATTATCTAGTGAAGTATGGCAAGTATTTTATGGGGCTAGTAAGATAGGAGCTACTATTTTAAGCGTTTCTGTTTTTGTTGCCGTTACTCTAAATTTTTATATGATAACTTCAAGTATTATGCAATCTTTAAATAAATATAAAACCGTTTATATTGCAACCATTTGTGGCCTTTTAAGTAATGCTATCTTTGATATACCTTTTATGTATTTATTAAACTTTGTGGGTCTTCCTGCTTATATTGGTCCGTTAGTATCAAGTATTATTGGTTATATGCTATCCGTGTTTATTAATTTAAGGACCATAAAGAAAGAAGAAAAACAGATTAATTATAAAGATTCATTAAAAACAATGGGTAAAATCTTAGTGCCTTCTTTAGTGATGTTTATCGTTATCTTTGCTTTAAAAAGTGTAATTTCCTTTAGTGCAACTAGTAGATTAAAAGCTATTCTAATTATTATTTTTTATGCTGTAATTGGGGTAGTAATTTATGGGGGTATTTCTTATAAAATGGGTTTACTTGAGGAAGTATTAGGTAAAAACCTATTAAGTAAGATAACAAAAAAACTTAAACGAGAGGCTTAAGTTTAAAATATTAAAAATTAGGATATAAGAAAATAAAATTTAGAATTTTTTTAAATGACTTAGACCATATAAAGATTGTTTGTAATTTCATCAGTAGTCATTTGGGCTTTGTTTTCTAATTTAGTAATCCTAGCGTCCAAACGATTGATACTGCGTTCAAGTTTTGCTAGACGATTATCATAGTCATTAACTTGCTGGTTAGTATTTGCTTGTGTCGGATAATTTGGGAAAGTTTGATATTCTGGCATTACGGCAGGTCCTTGGTAAAAAGAGTTTGAGGCGCTTTGCGTTTGGACATTTGGCATCATATAATTCATATTACTAGGATTAGGATTAACATAATTTATGGAATTCATATTGGATTCCGAAAAGAAAGAATTTCTTGATTTTAACATATAAAAACCTCCTAATACATTTTATGTAGAGTTTAGAAAGTAGTGATAATATGCGCATTAGAAATATTAAAAATGCCGAAGAAATAATTAAAGATAATAAATATATAATTGAAAATCCCGAAAAATATAAAGGCCATTTCCAAGAACTTTTTGGTAATAGTAATGAGATCCACCTAGAAATAGGTATGGGCAAAGGCGATTTTATTATAAGTAAAGCTATTAATAATCCTCATATTAACTTTATTGGTTTAGAAAAGTATACTTCGATTGTTGCTAGAGCCTTAAACAAGTTAGAAAATTTAAGATTACCTAATTTAAGAATTATAAATGGCGATGCCTTAAATTTAAATAATATTTTTGATAAAGAAATTAGTATCATTTATTTAAATTTTTCCGATCCATGGCCCAAGTATCGTCATAGTAAAAGACGCTTAACGAGTAGTATTTTCTTGCGTATTTATGATGATATCTTTAAAAATAAATGTGTAATTTTTCAAAAAACGGATAATACTAATCTTTTTGAAAGTAGTATTATTTCCTTAACAAATTATGGCTATAAGATAGAAGATATGTCTTTAGACTTATGGAGTACAGATAAATTTTATGAAGAAACAGAGTACGAAAGAAAGTTTAAAAATCAAGGCGTTAAGATTAATTATTTAAAAGCAACAAAGTAAACTTTTAAAATGCTAGATAATCTGGTATAATGAGACTATGGAGACGATATGAAAAGAGTTTTATGTATGCTTGCTACAGTTCTACTTTTATGTGGTTGTAGTAAAATTAATGATAAAAATTATGATGAATTAATAAATAGTGTGGTTGCTAGTAATTATAAAATGGAAAATACTTATCGTACTGGTTATAAATATTATACACCAACGAATATGGATATCCTAAGTACTTTAGATTATAATGAGACATTGGCTGATGATAATTACAAGTATTATTTTTATGTTGATGTTGTAAGTTATTATAATAGGGTTATTGAAGGATATAATGAGGATACTAAGGCTGTTTATTCTAAGAAAATAAATTATGAAGATAAGTATGGTTATATCGAGATAAATAAGTGGAAGAACGGTAAGTATTTACTTGAAATTATGTATAATTATGCTAAAATAGAAGTGATAGTAGATGAAGAAAATATTAAGAGTGCAATAACTAATGCTATGGTTGTTTTAAGTAGTGTTAAATATAACAATAATATTTTAGAAAGTATTGTTGGAGAAAATGTTTTAACGGCGAAAGAAATTGAATTTAATATTTTCGAAACTAAGAAAAATGAGTCAAACTTCTTGAAAGTATCCGAAGAAGATGTTTATGAAGATAAAGATGTACCAAATGACCCAGACTTAGTAAATTAGAAGGAGTGCAACAGATATGAGTTTTTTTGATAAGTTAAAAAATGTCTTATTTGAAGATGATGATGAGACAGTGGTAGAAGAAGAGCAACCAAAAAGGGAAGAAGTAAAAAAAGAAGAAGTGCGATTTAATTCTCAAAGTAGTGCTCCCTCTAAAGAAACAGTAGAACCTAAAAAAGAGCCAAGTGTATTTCAATCTTTTGATGAAGAAGAATTTGATAGGATAGCAGCCATTAATAAAAATCGTTTGTTAGAACGCGATAGAAAAGCTAGAGAAGAAAAAGAAAAAGAAGAAGAAAAAAGACGCTTAGAAGCCAAAAAAGAAAGAGAAAATCTTAATGCTGGATATCGTCGGTATGAAGAACTAAGATATGGTACTACTAATACCAGTGGTAGTAAAGAAATAAAAGAAGAAGTAAGGTCAAAAGAAGTAAAACTTAGTGAAACACCAAAAGATACTAGTGAGTATCGTCAAAATATTTACAATAAACCATTAGCTAGTAAAGAACCAGTTAAAAAATTTACGCCATCCCCAGTAATTTCCCCAGTTTATGGAGTTTTAGATAAGAATTATCGTAAAGAAGATATTTTGCCTAGAGCATCAAGTGAAGGAACCTTACCTAAAATAATGGATGTTGACAATGTGCGTAAAAAAGCCTTTGGCATTTTAGAAAAAAATATTGATACTGAAGAAAATGAACCCTTAAAAGATTTTTCAGGGGAAAATGAAATGAAAATGGAAGATATTTCTAAAGAGTTAGAGGCTGATGAAGAAATAGGAAAGACTACGAGAATTGATATTGGCGATATAAAAGATATAGAAGAAGACATAAGAGAAAAAGCACCCGAAGAAAAAAAAGAGTTAACCGATAAGTCAACTAAAAATGATGAAGAGGACTCCTTAGAAAAAGACTTATTTAATTTAATAGATTCAATGTACGAAAGTAGAGAGGATAAGTAAGTATGTTTTTAGAATTTTTGCAGGTATTTTTGCCACTTGTTGTGTATGTATTATTAATTATAATCTTAATAATAGGAATAATTATAGGGATTAAAGCTATTAAAACTTTAGATAAAGTTGATAGAGTAGTTGAGGATGTTCAACATAAAGTAAGTAGCTTAAATAGTTTGTTTTCTATTATTGATATTACAACCGATAAAATTGTTTCGATTACTGATAGAGTAGTTGAAACTGCTAGTAGTATTATTGGAAAAATATTTAAGAAAAAAGAGAAAAAAAGAATAGAAGAAAAGGAAAAATAAGAATGAAGAAACAAACTAAAGGTTTTATTTTTGGGGCTTTTTTAGGGGTAGGAGCGGGACTTCTTTTAGCGCCTTATCGTGGTGTAACTATGCGTAAAAAAGTAGCAGCTAAGTTAAATGAAGTAGGCGATTATGTTAAAAATATGAATAGCGAATCGTTAAGAAATGATTGCTTAGGTATTTTAAATAATATTAAAGTATATTTAGAAGAACTAGATAGTGCTAAGTTAAAAAGTAATGCTATTCTTGCTGGTAATAAATTAAAAAAAGAAGTCAATAAGTTGGCAGCTAAGGCAAAAGAAGTATCAGAACCCGTAGTTAATAAAGCTATAGAAGATTTAAGAAGTAATACAGTAGTTCTCTTAAAGAAAACTGTAGAAAAATTAGAAAATTAAGATGTCAATTGATGTCTTTTTTTCTTGAATAGATATAGAGAAAATGGTATCATTAAATTATGAGCAAGGGAGTATGTGAGATGAAAAAAACATTAAAAATGATGTGGGGTTTGGTATTGTTTTTAGCGTGTGCCAGTGTACAGGCTGCTAAGGGACCAACAATTGATTCGGTTGAAAATAAAGATAACGATTTAGTTTATGTAACTGCAACTAAAGGCGATTTTAATATTTCCTATTATTTGATGGGAACATCAATTAGTAATGCTATTAAATATGTTTCAAGTAGTACTAATGCATATCTAAGTATGCCAAATGGGACCTTTACCGTTTGGGCCGTTGATACAAATGGTAATACTTCAACCGGTTATACATTTACAAAAGAAAGTGGTAGCTGTAATATGACGGGCGTTAGTAATGCTACAGGTACTGGAACAATTGATATGTGCGGTATTATGTCATCGACCGGTCTTTATAGTAATTTGACTGAAAATGTTGATTTAGTTACTTGTGCTTCAGGATATTATTTACATACAATTCAAACAGAACCAATATCTACTACTTGTCGTTTAAGTTCATTAGACTTTACTCCTTATGGTTTGCAAAAAAGATTATGTAAAAATACCTATAATTATCGTTGTGTAAAAAATAATAATAATAATGTTATTAACGCTTCAAGTTACTTAGCTAGTTTAACTTTATCAACAGGAGCTTATACATCAAGTTTTGACCCCGATAAGTATGATATTAGTTTTGCTAATGGTGTAAAGTTTGCTAGAGATAAATTTGAATACGAAGCTAATGTGCCTTCTTCAACTTCAATTATTACCGTTTTTGGTAAATTGTTAGATGATGATGCATCATTTGTTGATGGTTATGAACCAAGAACCGTTTATTTAAATTATGGAGAAAATACCGTCCAAGTAAAAGTAAAAGGTTTTGTTAATAAGACCGAAATGGTATCAACTTATACCATCAAAGTTAATAGAGCAAAACCAAGTGGTACGGGTGGTAGCACATCAAATAAAAGTAATGTTAACACATTAAGTGATATTTCTATATCAAGTGGAACTTTATCGCCAAAATTTAATAGTAATACCATTGTATATAATGTTGAAGTTGAAAATGATGTTGATATTTTAACCGTGGGGGCAACTTTAAGTGATAGTAAAGCTAATTTTGTAGGAAGTTATGGACCAAGAAATGTTCACTTAAACGAAGGAGAGAATAATGTTTATCTTAAAGTTCGGAGTGAAGCTGGTTCAGTTCGTGTTTATCGTTTGATTGTAACAAGAAAGAAAGCAACAAATGTGGAACCAGAACCAACTCCAGATCCAACTCCAACCCCAGATCCAGAACCAGAACCAACTCCCAATAAATCCCAAGCCTTATTGTCTTCTTTAAAACTTAGTGAAGGTAGAATTGATTTTGAAAGTAATGTCTTTGATTACAATGTTAGCGTTCCTAATGATGTAACAAATGTTATTGCTACAGTTGAACTCCAAAATGAAACTGATAAAGTTGAAATTAAAGGTGGCGAATCTTTAGAAGTCGGCGCTAACGAACTTACCGTTACGGTAACAAGTAGTGATAATACAGTAACAAATGTTTATACAATATACATTATCAGAAAAGAAGGCGATGTTGGGGATAATAGTTTGTTAAAATCTTTAGTTATAAGTGGACACGCCATTAATTTTAATCCTAATATTAACGAATATAATATTACTATTAAGAAGAATGAAACTGATGTTGGAATTGAGTGTGTACCCGAAGATACAAATGCTTCAATTACTATTGAAGGTAATGCTAATTTAACAACTGGTAGTCAAATTAAAATAAGAGTTACGGCTGAAAATGGTAACTATACCGATTATTTAGTTAATGTTACTGGATATCAAAAAAAGAGTAATATTATTGGAACAATATTTATTGTCTTATTAGTTATTTTAGCAGTTGCTTATGCCATCCTTAGAGCTTTAGGATATAAGATTTATTTCAATTTACAAGGCATAAAAAATTTCTTTAGTAACTTATTTAATAGTATATTTACAAGAAAATAAAATTATGATAGAATTTATTTGTTGACGAAGAAGGGCCTTACAAACCCGGAGTTAAATCGGTTAAAACCGTTATCATTAAAGAGTGTATGATTAGTCATAAAATAAGGTGGTACCGCGATAATTCGTTCTTATATTATGGCTATTTTTTTGTGAAAAAAGAGAAAGAAGGTATTACATGTTTACAGAAGAATTAAATTATATTAGTGATATGCGAATTAGAGAAAGTGCAAAGATATTACTTGATAATCTACCAGAATATTTTTATAAAATACCAGCCTCATCGACAGGAAAATATCACCCTGACTTTGCTAGTGGTGAAGGTGGCCTTGTTAGACATACTAAAGTGGCAGTTAGAATGGCTTATGAATTATACCAAATAACTCCCTATGATAAATTATTTACGCAACATGAAAAAGATATTATGATAACCGGCTTACTTATTCATGATGGTTTGAAAAAAGGTAATCCGGAAGAAAATTATACTCGTTTTGACCATCCAATCTTGGCCGCTAAATATGCCGAAGATATGCAGGAAAAGACAAAATTAACCGATGCTGAGGTTAAATTAATAAGTCATGTTGTTAAGACGCATATGGGAAAATGGAATACCGATTATAATGGTAATGAAATTTTAGAAGTACCAAAGGATAGATATCAGTACTTTGTACATATGTGCGATTACTTAGCAAGTAGAAAAGTAATAAATATTAAATTCGATGATAAAGGAGATATAATGTAATGGAAAAAATGACAAACTGGGAAGAATTAGAATGGCGTGGCTTAGTAAAAGATGTAGCAGGCGCTGATATTAAAGATAAAATCAATAACGAAAGCTTAACTTTTTACTGGGGAACCGATCCCACGGCTGATTCCCTACACTTAGGACACTATTCTTCATTAGTAACAGCTAAGAGATTAATGAAAATGGGACATAAACCTATTCTTTTATGTGGGGGGGCCACAGGTAGAATTGGCGATCCAAGACCAACTAGTGAAAGAGAAATAATTAGTATTGAAGCCTTAAATAATAATATTAAAGGGATTCAAAGTCAGATTGATGAAATTTTTGGGGGTAATGTTAAATTAGTTAATAACTATGACTGGTTTAAAGGTTATGAATTTTTAGATTTTTTAAGAGATATTGGTAAATATGTTAATGTTAATTATATGTTGAATAAAGATATAATTAATCGTCGTTTAGAAACTGGTATAACTTATGCAGAATTTAGTTATATGTTAATTCAGGGTTATGATTTTCTAAATATGTATGAAAAAATGAACTGTACTATGCAAGTTGCTGGTTCTGACCAATGGGGAAATATTACAACCGGTATCGATTTAATTAGAAAAATATTAGGTAAAGAAGCGTATGGTTTTACTATGCCTTTAATCTTAGATGCTAATGGTAAAAAATTTGGTAAAAGCGAAGGTAATGCCTTGTGGTTAGATAAAAATAAGACTAGTAGTTATGCCTTATATCAATATTTAATTAATACTGATGATTCTAAAGTAGAAGAGTATTTGAAAGTATTTACCTTTTTAACTAAAGAAGAAATTGAAAGCGTTATGCTTGAGCATAATGAGAAGAAAGAATTAAGACTTGCCCAAAAAACTTTGGCTAAATGTATAATTACCGATTTACGAGGCAAAGAAGAATATGGAAAAGCTTTAAAAATAAGTGAAGCCTTATTTA
Source organism: uncultured Bacilli bacterium (assembly GCA_934095825.1). Next base: position 120,957 of record CAKOKQ010000001.1, read on the forward strand.
CAGACAAAATCAATACTTTAACTAAGGATGATATTGTTAATAATTTAAATACCGTTCCGCAAGTTAGTCTTGAAGAGGGTAATATTGTTGATGTTTTGGTTGAGGCTAAGATATTTAGTAGTAAAAGAGAAGCTAGAGAATTAATTAGTGGTAATGCTTTATCCTTAAATAATCAAAAGATTACTGATTTAGAATATCAAATTACTAAAGACAAGGCTATTGATGGAGAGATATTCTTAATCCGTAAAGGCAAAAAGAATTATTATATTGGCAATGTTAAATAGTTTTTTTGTCCGTTGCCTAAAAAAGAGAATGTTAATTTAAACTCAAGAAAAACTTACCAATTTTACTAATTAAGGGTGGTAAGTTTTTTTGAATTTTGATATTATAAGATAGTAAAGAAGTGGTGCCTATGGAAAATGAAGAAAGAGAAAAAATTAATTTAAAAACTGGATTATCTTCTGAAGAAGTTCAAAAAAGGATAGAGGAAAATTTAGTTAACTATGTAGATGTTCCCCCAACCAAGACGATAAAACAAATTATTATCAGTAATTTTTGTACTTATTTTAATTTTCTTAATGTCTTATTAGGAGGAGCTATCTTAGTAGCAGGAATAATAGGTGGTAAATTCTTTGATGCCATTAAAAACTGTCTGTTTATGGGAGTTATTATTGCTAATAGCGTTATTAGCACAGCTCAAGAAATTATTTCTAAGAAAATAATTGATAAGTTATCGGTGTTATCGGCCTCAAAAGTAGCGGGTATTCGCGATGGAAAAGAGGTAGAACTTAGTGTTGAAGAGATAGTTTTAGATGATATTTTAGAATATAAATTAGGTAATCAGGTTGTCGTTGATAGCGTTATTCGGGAAGGAACAGTTGAAGTTAATGAAGCTTTCATTACTGGTGAGTCAAAGGCAATAATAAAAAAGAAAGGGGATACCCTTTTATCAGGAAGTTTTATTGTCAGTGGTTTTGCTACCGTCCAAGTTTTACATATTGGCGCTGATAACTATATTTCTAAAATAAGTAAAGAAGCTAAGTATGATAAAAAAGCTAATTCCGTTATTATGAGTTCTTTTGAAGGCTTATTAAAAGTTTTATCAATAGCTATTATTCCTGTTGGAATTTTGCTTTTAATTAATCAGATGGAAGTTACTAATGATATTACGAGTGCTATTTTTAATACCGTGGGTGCTTTAATTGGGATGATACCGGAGGGTCTACTTTTACTTACCAGTTCAGTTATGGCTGTAAGTGTAGCTAGACTAGCTAAGTTTAATGTTTTAGTTCAACAATTATATTGCATTGAAACCTTGGCCCGAGTTGATGTTATTTGTTTAGATAAAACTGGAACAATTACTTCGGGAGAAATGCGTATGAAAGAATTTATTGCTGATAAAGGAGTAAAGAAAGACTATGCCGAAAGAGTAATAAGTAACTTATGTTATGCTTTTAAAAATGTAAATGATACAATGAAAGCTATTCAAAATAAATATACTTTAAAAGGGACTTGGGAAGTAATAGATGTCGTAGAATTTTCTTCAAGTCGTAAATATAGTGCCGCTACTTTTAAAGACGAAGGAACCTTTTATTTAGGAGCACCAGAGTTTGTCTTAAAAGAGCAAGTTAAAAATTATAAAGAAATTTTAGAAAAATATAGTGATTATCGGACTTTAGTTTTAGCTAAAGAGGGTAAGAATGAAAAACAAGTTTTAGGCTTTCTTATCATTGAAGATACAATTAGACAAACAGCTCCTGCTACTTTAGAGTATTTTAAAAAACAAGGAGTTCGGGTAAAAATTATTAGTGGTGATAATTTTCAAACAGTAGCATCGATAGCTAGAAGAGCTGGTTTAAACGATGTTAACGGAGTAGATGCAAGGACAATTACTGAAGAAAATGTTTTCGAAGCAGTCGAAAAGTATGATGTTTTTGGGCGAGTTACTCCTGAACAGAAAAAAATGCTAATTAAAGCTTTGCAGAGCCAAGGACATACCGTAGCAATGACGGGTGATGGAGTTAACGATGTTTTAGCTTTAAAATGTGCAGATTGTTCTATTGCAATGGCCAGCGGTTCTGATGCCGCTAAAAATGTAAGCCAATTAGTATTACTTGATTCTAACTTTGCCTCTCTACCTGAGGTTGTGGCCGAAGGCAGAAGAACAATTAACAATGTTGAAAGATCAGCCTCTTTACTACTTATTAAAACTATCTTTACTTCAATTTTAGTTTGCGTTTGTATCTTGACTAAGAGTGAATACTTCTATTTACCAATTCAATTGAGTTTAATTACTACTTGTACTATTAGCGTTCCCTCATTTTTCTTGGCACTTGAACCTAATCATAACCGCGTTAAAGGAAACTTCATGTTAAAAGTAGTTAGTAAGAGTATTCCCCCAGCACTAACGGTCGTTTTTAATGTTATTATGATTTTATTATTTAGAAATCAATTCAATATTGATGCGGATTTAACTAGTACTTTAATAGTTATTATGACCGGAACAACTGGCTTTATTAATCTATCTCGAATTTGTAGACCATTTAATACTTTTAGAACAATTCTTTATACAATATTATTATCCCTTTTCTTGTATGTAATTGTTTATCATAGTAGTTTCTTCTATTTAAGTCAGATTAATTTTAATACTATTCTTTTATATACTGTATTCTATATTTGTAGTATTTGGGTTTTTGATAAATTAAATATAATAATTGATTTTATTTTAAAGACTTTTGATAAAGAATATGTTGGTAATTAAAATAAGATATTTTAATTATAAATTATAAGTACTAAAAATAATAATTTATAAGATAAGCAAAACTATTTGGTAATTATTAATGAATTTTTAACGATGATTTAATGATTATTAAATAGTTTTTTTGATTATATTAGTATTTAATAATTATTTTAGAATTTTTAAAACTTAAAATTAAGATAAAGATTTTGAAATAAGAAAATAATTAGCAAATAAAGAGGGTGTTAATTGATGATTAAAAAAATTTCTTAAAATGAAAACAAAATTTTTACTATAAAAATAGGGAAAAGGACTAGAACAAAGAAGCATTCTTTGGTATTATAGATTTACAACTTGGAAGTGAAAGAATGAAGTTAGAAAATATTAAAAATCCGAAGTTTTTAAAGGACTTGAATTATCAAGAATTGAATGAATTAAGTGCAGATATAAGAAAATTTTTAATAGAAAATGTAGCAAAGACTGGTGGTCATTTATCTTCTAATTTAGGAATTGTTGAACTAACTATGGCTATTCATAGAAACTTTGATTGTCCTAAAGATAAGATTATTTTTGATGTTGGACATCAAGCTTATGTCCATAAAATTTTGACGGGGCGCGCTAAAGATTTTAAGACTTTGCGTAAACTTAATGGCTTATCTGGTTTTCAAAAGATCAGTGAATCAATTTATGATAATTATGAAGCCGGACATTCATCAACCAGTTTATCGGCAGCATTAGGTTTTGCTTTAGCAAGAGATATGAAACATGAAAATAATAATGTTATTGCCGTAATTGGTGATGGTTCCATTGGTAATGGCTTGTGCTATGAAGCTTTAAACCATATAGGTGATGCTAAAACAAAATTAATTGTTATTTTAAATGATAATGAAATGAGTATTTCTAAAAATGTTGGCGCCCTGCATAATACTTTAGATAGGATTAGAAGTACTAAAAAATACCATAAGACCATGAAGGATACTAAAAGTGTTTTACAAAAGATACCAGTTGTGGGGAAATATTTGTATCGCCTAATGAAACACCTAAAAGAGTCTTTAAAAAAACTTTATATGAAAGAAGGGTATTTGTTTGAAGAGTTTGGTCTTAATTATTATGGACCAATCAATGGTCATGATTTTAAAGAATTAGACAAGTATTTACAAATGGCTAAAAATGAAACTCAACCAGTTTTATTACATGTTATTACAACTAAGGGTAAAGGCTATAAGTATGCCGAGGAGGATAAGATTGGCCTTTGGCATGGAGTAGGTCCTTTTGATATTGAAACCGGAAAAATGTTAGCACCAAAAGATGATAAGATATCTTGGAGTGATGCGATTGCCAAACATTTAATTAATATTGCTAAAAAAGATAAGAAAATTATTGCTATAACCCCCGCGATGGCTAATGGAAGTAAGTTAAATAGTTTTAAAGAAAAGTATCCCAAGCGGTTTATAGATGTGGGGATTGCCGAGGAACATGCCCTGATTTTAGCTAATGCTTTTTCTTTAGAAGGCGAAAAACCCTTTGTGTCCATATATTCAACTTTTTTGCAAAGAGGTTATGATGAAATTCAACAAGACTTAGCCAGAATGCAAGGTAATGTGGTAATAGGTATTGACCGCGCCGGAATTGTAGGAGAAGATGGGGAAACCCACCAAGGTATTTTCGATATTGCTATTTTAAATAATATTCCCAATATCATAATTATGGCTCCTCATGATAACAAAGAAGCCGGAGATATGTTATATACTGCCTTTCAAACTAAAGGATTAGTTGCCATTCGTTATTCTAAAGATAAGGTTAAATATGCTGAGGCAAAGTATACATTGCAAAATATTGGTGAATGGAAAATTATGAGCTATTTAGAAAAAAGAGCTTGTGATGGCTATTTAATTAGCTATGGTGATTTTTTAAATACCGCTTTAGAAATTCAAGAAGATTTAAAAACAAAAAATATTTATCTGCAAGTTATAAATGCTTGTTATATTAAACCGATGGATATGAAAATCCTAGCCCTTCTTGCTAAGCAAAATAAACCCGTATTTGTTTATGAAGAAGTTGTAAGCATAGGTTCACTGGGTAGTGAAATAGCTAAATATTTATTAGAACATAATTTTAACAATATTTATGAAAATTATACTGTTCCTGATGAATTTATTAAACAAGGCAAAAGAGAAGAAATAATTAAATTATTAAAATTAGATAAAGATAGTGTAAGTAAGAAAATAGAAAAGAAGATGAAAAATGCAAATAGAAGTTAAAACTGTAAAATTATGCGTTATGGTGCCAACCGAATATACTGAAGCCCTAAGAAGTGCCATCGGTAAATATCCTTGTGGTATTCAAGGTAATTATAGTGAATGTATGAATATTACGAGATGTAATTGTACATTTAGACCTAATGAGAAAGCCAATCCCTTTAAAGGAAGTAAAAATGTTTTAGAACATTCTATTGAAGATAAAATTGAAGTAGTTTGTGATATTGACAAAGTTAAAGGATTAATTGCCCTTATTAAAGATAATCACCCTTATGAAGAAGTAGGAATTGATATTTATCCATTAATTGATTTAGATTATTTTAAAAATTAAATGACAAACATAAAATGTACTGGGTGATAAAAATGGGAGAAGCAATAGTTTTTCATACCAAAGAAGAACAAGAAATATTATTAGAATTGGCTAAAAAAGAAGCTGAAAAAGGCTTGTTACTAACTCAACAGCGCGGCTTAAGAGATACGGTAATTAATGAAGCTCTTGATGATATTAATGCCGATATTGAAGAATTACTTAAAATTTTAGAGGATAAAGCACAAGAAAATAAAAGCCGCAGTGAGATAAATAGAAAAATTTTACATAAAAGAAAGTTTTAAAAAGAAGGAGAAATGACAGATATGAGAATTTGTCTGTTAAATTTTTTCCTTCTTTTTTGGTATTTATAACAATTTCTATATTAATATGTGCTATACTAAGGTTATAGGATAGGAATTTATATATGGATAAAATTAATTATTTATTAAAAAGAATAAGAAAGATGAATTACAAGCAAATGTTTAAGGCGATAGAAGATATTAGTAAAGAAACTGGAAAAAGTAAGCTTTTAATCTTTAATGATATAATTTATTGTGGTTTTAAATATCAAGCCGGTTATTCTGATTATAAACTTTTTAAAATGTATGATATGAATAATAAAGAGCGAGCAACGGTTATTACAAGAGGAATAAATAATAGTATTGTAAAAAAATATAATGATAAGAACTATATTGAATGTTTTGAAAATAAAGTACTATTTAATAAGTTGTTTAATAAGTATCTTAACCGAGATTGGTTATATTTAAAAGAGGCTAGTTTAGAAGATTTTAAAAAGTTTTTAAAAGGTAAAAAAGAGATAATTGTAAAACCATTGGCTTTAAGCTGTGGTAAAAATATCGAAAAAATAAAATTGGCTTTAGAAACACCAGAAGATTTGTATCAAAGGTTATTAAATTCAGGTCAAACTTTAGTAGAAGAAGTAGCAACTCAAAATGAAGAATTAAATGAGATTTATCCTTATGCCGTTAATACTTTACGAGTTGTTACTTTAAAAGGCAAGATTGTTTGTATTTTCTTACGAATTGGTAATAATGGTAATGTAGTTGATAATTTTAATCACGGTGGTATGGTGGTGCCTGTAGAAGTTGATACCGGTAAAATTAATTATCCTGCTCTTGATAAAAATGGTCAGGTTTATGATATTCATCCGATGACTAAGGCTAAAATAAAAGGAGCTATAATTCCTAAAATTGCCGAAGTAAAAAAGCTTTGCGAGGATGCAAGTTTAGTCGTGCCCCAGATTTCTTATGTAGCTTGGGATGTTTGCTTAGGAGAAAATAAACCCTGTCTAATTGAAGGAAATGATTTCCCAGGGCATGATGTTTATCAGTTACCAGTCCACCGCAGTAATAACATTGGACTATTACCAGAGTTTGAAAAAATTATGAAAGAAGATAAATAAAAAAATTAAAAAGGTCAGGTTAAAAAGATAAAAATAGTGTGGTTAGTTTTAAATGATTAGGAATATTTTTTAGGATATTCATAATTTTAAGGATATATGATACAATTATAGTGAGTTAGAGAGTAGGAGCTTTATGAAAAAAATTTGGAGTTTATTAGGATTTATTTTGTTATTACCGATTGTGGTTTTTGCTGATGGAGTAGAAAATTACTATATCAATGCTACGATTGAGAAAAATGGTTCGCTTTTAGTCGAAGAATACTTTACTTTGAGTGGTAGTTATCGCGGCTACGAGAGAATAATAAATTATAAAAATACGGGAGCAACCCCTTTTAATATTAATGCCATTAGTTATGGAGGCTCAACCGTCCATAATGGTAGTGGATTAGAAATATTAGAAGTAGGTGGGGCGAATACTTATTTTAAAGGTGATTTTAGTAATTTAAAAATTGATCCTTTTACTTATGATGATGATGCCCTAAAAGGTGATTATGGTGTTTATAATTATGAGACTACAGCAATCGGTAAAGATATCATGATTTATAATCCTTCAAGTAAAAATAAAGCTTTTTATTTGAAATATCGTATTAATGATATAGCTGTTCTTTTTAATGATGTTGGAGAAATAGGCTGGAATGTTGTTGGCGATTCCTTTCGGGAAGATATAGAAAACTTAGTTATTACTTTAAATATTCCCGATAATACAGGTGAATTAAAAGCTTGGGCCCATGGACCTTTAAATGGTTTAGTAAAAATAGAAAGTTTAGAAAAAGTTACTTTTACAGTTAGTGACTTAGAAGCTTATAAATCAATTGATGTTCGTAGTACCTTTAGTCCTAGTGTTATTCTTAACAGTACTAAAAAATATGATACTAATGCGTTAGATAAGATTTTGGTGTATGAGGAAGAAAAAGCTGAAGAAGCAAATGAACAAAGACGCCAAAATGAGGCTAAAAATGAACAAATTGCCTTAACTTATTTGAATATTTTTAAAAATGATATTACAAGAGATAATTATCGCAACGCTTATAAAGCTATTAGCATTTTGATGGACGGTGAAGTTAAAACTAGTTATTTAGAGGAATTGGCACTCTATAAAGAAAAGTTAGATGTTATTGAAGCGGAATATGCTGCTAAGGCCTTAGATACATTAGAAAATAAGTTAAATATGGATAATTATGATGAAGCCTCCCGAGCTATAAATGTTTTAGATAATGCAACTAAAAGAGCAAGCTTCCAAAAAAGATTAGATAGCTTATACATTAAATTAGAACAAAAAGAAAAACAAAATAATATGTTGCGTTGGACTGGCGCTGGGGCTTTAATCTTGTATGTTGGTTATTTAGGGACATTAATTTATAAAAAGTTTAAAAAAGACCCTGAAGTAGAATTTAATAACGAGTATTATAGAGAAATCCCTGATGAGTCGACACCAGAAGATGTTTCTTATTTATTTAATCGAAGCATAACTGATAAAGCGATGTCCGCAGCTATTATGGATTTAATTAGAAGAAAAGTTATTACCCAAGAAAAAATAGATGATAAAAATTATAAATTAACTTTACATGAGGATATCCAGATAAATGAAAAAGATAGAAAATTATTAAAAGTTATTTTTGGTAATAAGACAGAGATAACGACTAAAGAAATGAAGAAAAATGCTAGATCATCTTATAATTCAGTTGTTAATTATTATAATGCGTATAAAAAAGCAGCTTTGGATGATGCTGTATTTCAAGAATTTTATGAAGATAATGTAGAAACAAAGAAAAAAATTAATTTGAATTCATGGTTAATACTATTCATTTTAATTGGAGCTTTAATACTTGCCTATAACTTTCAGTCAATGTTTGTAATTGGTGTTTATGCTTTTATTATATATTTTATATTTAAATCAATTAAGGATTTTAGAAAAGATGCTAGTCGAGGTGTTATTACATTAAATTTAATTGTTGTTGCAATGGTTAGTATAGTTGCCTCATTTTATATAACGGTTGCAAACTTGATGTATAAATCCGCATCTTTTGGTTACTTACTTTTACTTTTAATTGTTATTTGTGTTGGTGTTTGGTATGCAATTCCAAGTAAAAGGACTTATAAAGGTGCTTTAGCTTATAAGAAATGGAAAGCATTGGAAAAGTTTTTAAAAGATTTCGGTTCGTTTGCAGAAAAAGAAGTTCCTGAAATTGCTTTATGGGAAAAATATTTAGTTTATGCAACTTTGTTTGGCTGTGCTAAAGAAGTATCTAAAGTAATGGATATGCGTTTTAAAGAATATAATATGGACGGCCTTGATTACTATGATTCTTGGGTTACTAATTATTATATAAATGAACTAATTAGTTCTTCCGTAAGAAATTCTGTTGCTAGCGCCCAGAGTGCTAAATATGCCAGTGAATCATCATCTAGTAGTGGTTCTTGGTCAAGTGGTTCTGGTGGCGGCGGAGGCTTCTCATCAGGTGGCGGTTCCTTTGGTGGCGGCGGCGGTGGTGGTCGCTTCTAAAACCATGATTTAATTTAAAGTAAAAATTAGAAATATAAAAATTAGCGAAAAGATAAAAAGGATAAGAATAAGAAAAGTCATAGATATTTTGATAAAGTTTATTAAAATGTTTATGGCTCTTCATTTTAAGTTAAGGATAAAAGGTGTTAAATGAAGAAGTTATTGGTTTTATTAATATTATGTTGTCCTTTAATAATAAAGGCTCAAGATATTGATAATTATTATATAAATGCTACTATAAATAGTAATGGAGATTTATTAGTAGAAGAATATATTGAAACTAAAGAAGAAGATGGCTATTTTGAACGAGATATTTATTATCAAGACGATTATGTAAGTGATGAAAACACTTTAAAAACTTTAGGGTATACATCCTTAAATAACGGTAGTGGTGTTGAATTTCTAACTGTTGGCAGTGTTGCCAAAACGAAAAAAGATTCCGATCAAATTACTGGGGTTAAAGAATTTAATAAAGTTAATGTTGGAAGTCTTGGCGATACAGGAATTTATTTATTAAGAAGTGATGAAGGAAAAGACTACATTAGGCTTTATAAAACCAGCAATGATGCTTACTATCTAAAATATATCATTAAAGATTTGGCGGTTAAACATAATGATATAGGAGAAATTTATTTTAATCTTATAAAAAATAATAAAGATAATATAAAAAATTTAAAAGTAGTTATTAATTTACCCGATAATAAGAAAGCTTATGCTTTTAGTGCAGGAGCCCCTGTTAAAAAAATAAATAATAATAACTATAAAATAGAATATTTATATAAAAATGTTTTGGAAAATGAAGATGTTAAATTAAGAGTTTTATTTGCTAAAGATTTAATTAAGAGTACTACAAAGTTAAGTAATATAGAAGCTTTAAATAAAATTATAAATACTGAAAAAAAGAATAATAATAGTATTAAAGGTTTGGACCATTTTTTAGAAATAGCTATTTTGGTTTTAGTAATAATTAATTATATGTTACTAGTTAATTATACACATAAAGGTTTATTAGATTATAAAAAGTTAAGTAAGATAAGTAAAAGAATTAAAAATAAAAAGACATTTCTTTATGGTATTATTGGTATTTTCCTAATAATTGTTCTTAGTTTTTTAAGACTATTAGGTATAGTTTTATTACTGGCTAGCATTATTGTTACATCATATATGATTAATAAAAGTAAAAATGATAACAGAGTAAAGTATATTGGCATTATGTATGTTCTTATTATGTTTATCTGTTGTTTTAATTTAATAAAGGATAATAATATTTTTTATATAATTTTAAGTATTGCCGATATGATAAGTCTTTGTAACTTAGCTGTTATGGAAAAAATCAAAAAAGTTAAGTAGAAGTTTTAAAAATAATAACCAAAAAAAGAAGCAGATTGCTAATTTAAGATAGTAATATAAGTAAATTTATGTTACTATTTTTTTTGAAGGGAGAAATAAGTTAGTATAGTAATTAACTTATTAAAAAGATAAAAATGAAAATAGCGTTAATAAATGATAATTCACAGAGTAGTAAAAATGCTTTGATTTATAAAGCTTTAAAAAATGTATGTGATAAATATAATTATGAAGCAATAAATATAGGAATGAAAGATGAAAATGATAAACCAATTACTTATGTTGAGGAAGGATTAATAGCCGCTATTCTGTTAAATAGTGGGGCTGCCGATTTTGTTGTAACCGGTTGCGGTACGGGCGAAGGGGCAATGCTTGCTTTAAATAGTTTTCCAAATGTTTATTGTGGTCTTATTACCGATCCTACTAGTGCTTATCTGTTTAGTCAAATAAATGGTGGTAATGCTGTGAGTCTGGCATATGCTTATAACTTTGGCTAGGGTAGTGAAATAACTTTAGAAAATATTTTTAATGAGTTATTTAGAGAACCAATTGGCGGCGGCTATCCTAAAGAAAGAGCAGAAAGTGAAAGAAATAACCGCGAAATTTTAAAGAAAGTTAAAAATGTTACAACTAGACCATTATTGGATAGTTTAAAAGATATTAATAAAGAATTGATTGAGCATATTTGTCAAAATGAAGTCTTTATGAAATCTTTAGAAGAAGCTTCTTGTTTTGATTATTTGGAGGTATTAAAAAGATAATGTATAACGAAAATAAAGTGGTAATTATAAATTCAAAAGGAGAAATATTGCCTCTAGGGCGTCTTAATTCTTCAGATTTACATGGACAAATAATATCAAAGTATTTAAAAGAAACATATTCAAATGTTAGAGTGTATCAGTCTTTAGATTATGATACTTATTTACCAGTTTTATTTTATTTTTGTGCGATGGAAGAAAATATTCTTTTAATCAATACTAGTGAAAAATCTAAAAGACCAAGTTGTACCTTGATTTTACCTAATAATTACAAGGATAATTTTGCTAAGGTAAAAGAGTTGTTATCCTTTTTTGGAGCTTATGAGTTTATAATTGAAGCTTATCCATATTCTGATAATGGCTTTCCTAGATTTAAAGTAGAAATTGAAAATATTAATCAAAAAGAAGCTCTAACTACTTTAGAAAATGGTTTAGATTTAAATAACGACGATGTTAAAAAGCTCTCAATGTAGAGTTTTTTTTAAGTTTTAAAAATTGTTGAAGCCTTTTTTTATAAATTTAAGTAATTAAAAAGAAAAAAATATTAAAAAATGCTAAAAAAATAATTTTCTAAAATAGAGATGTGCTATACTTAAAAGGTAAAAAATAATGAAAAGAGTAATGATATAGTCTAGTAAAATAGATTAAGATTTAGGTGGAATTATGAAGAAGTTAAATAAAGAAAATAATAATGAACTTTTGATGAAGGAATATTTGGAAATTGCTTTGGAAAATAATGATGCAACATATAGCCGACTAAAAACGAATATTACTGGTTTAACCACTAAAGAAGCTAAAAAAAGATTAGAAGAAAGTGGTAAAAATGTCACAATTAAAGAACAGAAAAGAAATGCTGGATATTTTTTTCTGGTTGCATTGAAAGACGAATTCGTTTTAATTCTTATTTTCTTAAGTATTATTAACTTTCTTTTAGGCGACACTTTAGGGTCAATTATTATTTTTGCTATTGCTTTAGTAAGTGCTAGTGTAAGGTTTGCTCAGGATTATTCCATATATAAGTTTAATCAAAAATTAAAAAGTAGTGTGATTTCTAAATGTTTAGTTTTAAGAAATAATAAAGAAGTAGAAATAAATATTACGGATGTTGTTGTAGGAGATATCGTAAAATTAACAGCCGGTTCCATTATTCCTGCCGATATTAAACTACTAGAAGCTAAAGACTTATTTATTAATCAATCTATTTATACTGGCGAAAGCGTTTTAATTGAAAAAAGCGATTTGTTAAGAAACGAAGAAAAGCCCGATTTATTTAATATTTCTAATATAGCTTTGATGTCTTCTAGTGTTGTTAGTGGTCTTGGTACTGGGGTTGTTGTTCGGACGGGAACCCTTACTTATTTAGGAAAAGTTGGCAGTAAAATTAAATTCAATAAAAATAATACTAATTTTGATAAAGGCATTAAAAGTATATCTAAGTTACTGATAAAATGTATGATAGCTGTTTGTTTATTTGTAATAGTAGTTGATGGCCTTATTAAGCATAATTTTAATGAAGCTTTGTTATTTGCATTATCGGTGGCCGTAGGAATTACGCCAAGTATGTTACCGATGATAGTAAATGTTAATTTGACCAAAGGAAGTAAACGCTTGGCTGAAAAGAAAACTTTAGTCAAAAATATTTCTTCAATTCAAAATTTAGGGTCAATCGATATTTTGTGTACGGATAAAACCGGAACTTTAACCGAAAATAGAATAGTTTTGCAACAGTATATTGACGCTAACGGGAAAGAAAATCAAAATGTTTTAAAATATGCTTATCTTAATAGTTTGTATAGTACAGGAATTAAAAATTTAGTTGATAAAGCCATTCTTAGTTATGGTAAATTACACGATATTGATAAGAAAATTGTTAAATATGATAAAATTGATGAAATTCCGTTTGACTATACAAGAAAAAGACAGAGTGTAGTTGTTAAAAATAAGAATGATTATTTAATGATAACTAAAGGGGCTTTAGAAGAAATAATTAGTCATTGCAACTGGGTGCAAGTGGGTGCCAATACTGAAAAACTTGCTAAAGAAAAAATTGAAGATATAAAGGCAAGAGCGCTTGAGATGGCTAGTTTAGGTATGCAAGTTATTGCCCTTGCTGTTAAAAATTCCTATTCTGATAGCAAATTTAATGCTAGTTTTGAAGATGACATGATATTCATTGGCTTTGTTGCTTTCTTAGATCCAGCTAAAAAGGGCGTTAAAGAAACTTTAGTTAACTTGCAAAAAATTAATGTTAAAACTAAAATTTTGACAGGGGATAATCCTTATGCGACTAAAAATATTTGTAATCTAGTAGGCTTGAACGGCGATGAAATTTTGATTGGGAGTGATATTGATAAGATATCTGATGAAGAATTAATACCTAAATTGGATGTTGTTGATGTGTTTGCCAGAATGAATCCAACTCAAAAAGAAAGAATTGTTAGTTTGTACAAGAAATGTGGTCATGTTGTTGGCTACATGGGAGATGGTGTTAATGACGCTCCGTCTTTATCAAGTGCTGATGTTGGTATTTCGGTTAATACTGCTTCTAGTATTGCTAAGGAATCTAGTGATATTATTATTTTACAGCAAAGTCTTAAAGTTGTTTATGATGGTATCATTGAAGGCCGCAAGGTTTATGGTAATATTATTAAATATATGAAAATGGCTTTGAGTGGTGATTTAGGTGATGTTTTCAGTATTATGGTTGCTAGTGTTTTCTTACCATTTTTACCTTTAATTCCTATTCAAATGTTGTTACAAGATTTTATTTATGATTTTTCGCAATTGGGTATTCCTGATGATAATGTGGATAATGAGTTTCTAGAGGCTCCTAAAAAATGGAATGTCAAAAGCATTTCTAGATTTATGATAATCATGGGACTTACAAGTAGTGTAATTGATGTTTTAGCTTTTCTTTTATTCTTATTTGTTTTTAAATATAATACAGTCGAGATGGCTTCTTATTTTCAAACAGCTTGGTTTGTTACTTGCCTAATAACAGAATTATCTATTATCTTTAACATTAGGACTTCCAAAATTCCTTTCACCGAATCTAATGCTTCATCTAAGTTAAATATTTTAATTGTTTTTTCTATGATTTTAACTATATTAACACCAATTCTTTTAAGTAAAATTGAAACTTTTGATTTTGTTATTTTACCTGTAAGTTTTTATATATGTTTAATTGCGCTTGTTTTACTTTATTTTCTTTTAGTATTGCTTGTTAAGAAAATTTATATTAAAAAATATGGAGAGTGGCTATAGTGATTAATGAATTGCAAATTAATAAATTGCTTGATAGCTTAGCTAAGTCAAAATTTAGAGGTTCATTTCATTTAAATTCCAAAATGAAGAGCTATGTTTTAGAAAAGGGTTTAAATAAAATAAAGAGTGATGCTTACGATTTAATTAACAAAAGGCTAGCACCTGCTAATCCGTTAAATGATGGTAAACAAACACCAATGCGGCAAGTCCATCCGGTTTTTATTGCCCAACACGCTTGCGGTTGTTGTTGCCGTGGTTGTTTAGAAAGAATACATCATATCCCTAAAAATAGAGAGTTATCTGCTAACGAAATAGATTATATTGTTGAAGTTATAATGAATTGGATAAAAAGAGAAATAGATTAAATAGTATTTTTAATAAATGATATTGGCTTTTGCTAGCATCTTCTTTATTAAATAGGTTGTAAATGCTTTAATTTAAAATTATGCAGTATATAGTGCAGTATATAGTAATGAGGATAATAATAGAAAAAAATCATGATATTGCTTATTAAAGTTATTTTTGTTAGAATAGACTTAAGTGAAGGAGAGTTTTAAGTTTATGAATGGTTTTACAAATCCCATTATTAAAGAGGAAAAAAGTAGACATTTAAAGAATGTGTTTATTGGTTTTATATTATTAGGATTATGTTTAGTGTGTATTATGTGGGGGATATTTGCCTCAAGAGATGCTAAGAATAACATGGTTAGTTTTCATGATGTTATTGTTAATCAGAATAATAAAGAAGATGTTTTAGCCTATGTTGATTCGGATATTTTTCCTTATCTATTTGCTAGTTATGAAAATGCTACTGAAAAGTATTATTTAATTAGAGATAAGGATTATATGTATATTGCTTATATGAGTAATGATGATTATGAGCGCCTCAAAGATGAATCTTTATATACTGATGGTAAAACAGAAAAGTTGGTTGGTGTTTCGACTCTAATACCAACTGATGTTAAGAAGTTAGCTATTGAGACTGTTAATGAATTATGGCCCGATGAAGAAATTACGATGGCTGATTTCGATAACTATTTTGGTAGTGTTTATTTAGATATGACTTCTTCTGAGATTGATGTTGCTTTTTGGCAGATTTTCTTGGCTTTTATTTTTGGCATGATAGGCTTTGTATTTATATTTACGGGTTTAATTTGTAATAAGCGCTTTACAAAAAATATTAAGAGATTATCAATTGCAGAAAAAGCAAAAATTGATGCGGAAACTCTAGATAAAGAGGCATTTTATTATAATAATATTCATTTATATTTGACACCAAATTATGTGATTTTGATGGATAATACCTTTCAAGTTATTCCTTATACTGATTTTTTATGGCTATATAAAATTGAACAACGAGTTAACGGAATAAAATCGACTAATTCAATTATTGGTGTTGCTAATAATGGCAAGACTTATAGAATTGCGGTAGTGCCAGCTTTAACTAAGAAATATATGGAAGTATATGAAGAAGTTTTTGATACTATAGCTAAGAAAAATGAAGAAATGTTAATTGGCTATACAGCTGAAAATTCCAAGATTGTTCGAGAAAAATTAAAAGAAATAAAGGCTGCTAAGAAAAATAAGTAATCCCATTTAGGAAAAAAATATAAAATAAAAACAGAAATTAATAAAAAACTATTTAGCAATTTATTAGAAAATTTGCTAGATAGTTTTTTTCTGTTTTTTAAAGATAGCTAAAAATTAATAAACCAAAAAAGAGCTCTTTGCGAACTCTTAATCATTTGTTGTATTACAACTATCAGCTATAGTAAATGTACGGGAAATACTATAAGTTTTACCATTGTAACTTACATTGTAAGTTATTTTATATTTACCGTTTAGTGATAAATTAATGCGTTTTACTGTTTCATTAGTTTCTATATTAAGAATAGTAGAGTCTAATACTTTTATATCTTCGGTAATGTTATTACCATTAATATCAGTAGCAGTAATAGTTGTATTATCGTTATAGTAAGAATTATTTGTTATACGACTGCGACATTCATCTTTGCTGGAAATTTTTAAAGATATACCATTTGCTGAAGAACCACCAGTTCCTGCAATAATCTTAAGACCAGTAGAAGCATTATCTTTAAATATTGAATAGTTTGCTTTAACGATAAATGTGTAATTAGTACCACCAGCACCTTGATAAGTGTAGTTTGGCTCTTTGGTTTCGCCAAGGAATTGGAGACCATCACCAGTTTGAAGGTAAACAGAATATCTTAATTCGCCAATATATTGATTATTATAAGATAAACGATTTTGGTAATATTTAGAAGGGGAGTATTTATAGTTTTCATTGAAGTATTTTTGTAAGTAATCACTGTTTATAGCATCAGGGGTATTAATTGGATTCCATGATAAGTAAACGGTTGAACCATTTGTGGTTGCTTTCCCATTAGTTGGATTTTCTAATTGCTGGTATCTAAATGATGTTTCAGTTGGTTCGGTACCTTTTTTGAAGATTTCAGTCATACGCATATTTGATGGTGTATAAGCACTTGGTAATTGTAAAGGCACAGTTTCTTTTTCAACTTCAACTTCAATAATACTACTTGGTTTTTCAAAACGCGAATTTTTCTTAAATATCCTTTTACCGATATTATTCATTATATTATTTTTTACACGGTTAGCATTACCCATAGTAGTATAAGTGGTCTTACTTAATTTATCATAGCCATACCATACTGCAATAGAATAATCAGGAGAATATACTAAAGTCCAGTTATCTCTTGAAGGAGTTACTTTAATACCAGCAGCTGCAATGGCATTATTTGGATAAGTAGATGTACCAGTTTTAGCAGCAAGATCAGTACCACTTACAGTGAATGAGCCACCAACGCTATAAGAAGATTTAGCTGTTGTTAACATGCTATTTATCATGTAAGCTGTTGAATCACTCATGACTTTTTCTTTCTTAGGTTTATTTTCATAAACATCATCGGTGTCAATAAATTCTATTTTTGTAAATGAATATGGTTCAATGTAGTAGCCGCCACGAGCAAATGTAGCATAAGCTGCTGATAATCTAACAGCAGAAACGGTATCGAAAGAACCAATTGAATATGATTCGTATAAATCTTTGCCATAATTGATACCCATACTATGAACAAAATTAGCAATTTTATCTTTATCTACAGATTGGAATGCTTGAAGAGCGGGAATATTTCTTGATCTAGCAAGCGCAACGCGCATCGTAAGTTGTCCCATATAACTTCCATCCCAGTTTTTAATAGATTGACCGTTTGAGTAAGACATTGCTTCATCAAAATAATAAGTTCCGGGGGAAGCATTGTTATATTCAATAGCAGGACCGTAATCAAAGATAGGTTTTGCTGAAGAACCGGGTTGGTAAGATTCAGAAGTAGCACGGTTAAATTCTTGAACGCCCTTTTGATTACGCCCACCATAGATACCGCTGATAGACCCGTCATTTACATTGATAACACTCATAGCAACTTGTTCGTCGTCATTTTTCCATTTATTATAGGTATTAGTATTACCAGCTGTATTTAATTCATCCTGAATTGCAGGATCTAAAGTTGTATAAATTTTCATTGGTACCGTAGCGGGATTTTTACCAGTAATTTCTTTAACTTCGGCTTGGACTGTATCAATAAACCATTGATATTTATTTAAGCCATCATCGACATTTAAATTGGTTAAAGATTCAACGGGAATGCTTTTAGCGTCGTTTAATTGTTCTTCAGTAATATAACCGTGACGATACATTAAATTTAAGACCGTATCGCGTCTTGTTGTACACTTTTCAACATTAGTAAACGGATTAAAATCACTAGGGGCATTAAATATTCCGGCTAATATTGCTGCTTCTGGCAAGGAAATATCACGAACGCTTTTACCAAAATATCTTTGTGAGGCTTGTTCGATACCATAAGTATTGTTAGCACCCAACCATGGAGTATTAACATAAAATTCTATAATTTCTTCTTTGGTATATTTCTTTTCAAGTTTAAAGATAGCTAGGTAAATATCGGTAAATTTACGAATGATACCAGCTATTCCGTGGGAGTCTTTACGGTCAGTATAGGCCATACCAACAACTTGCATGGTAATAGTAGAGGCCCCACCAGCTCTAGAGTTACCTTTTAATTGACCAAGAGAAGCTTTAGCAAAACGAGCAATATCAAAGCCGTTATGTTGGAAATATCTAGAATCCTCAGTGGCAATGATTGCATCTACTAAGACTTGTGGTATTTCATCATAAGTTACAAGTTGACGATTTTCTGCTCCAAGACGACCGTATTCTTCACCATTTTTATTATAAAGTATAGAAGAACTAGTGTTATATAATTTATCAGTATCAAACTCAGGGGCCGAAGTAATTATATAAATGATACCAAAAAGGCCTAAAATCATGATGGCAATTAAAACTAACATGATTAAACTTAAGATAATATGTCTACTTTGTCTTTTCCTTTTTTGATGATATGTTTTTTGTGAGTTAATTTTTGTCTTGATATTATTTACATTTCTTTGTAAATTTCTTTTGGAATTATTTATTTTTTTCATAATCCATCTCCTTTATTAATATATCCACCGTTTTAATGTAATCGAGTGGAGGAATAAAACCTTCTTTTATTTTAAGACCGTATTTTTCAATGTAAGCAAACGGAATTGATTTTCGATCGTTACTTTCTAAAAATGCTATAATTTTTTTAGCACCTAGGGTGTAATAAGCACTATTCATCTTAATAATTAAAAAAGCTATTCCTCCATGTTTATCAATTTTCTTGATGTGTTCTAATTGATGTTCGTGAATGTTAGAAAGCGGGAATGCCGTTTTACTAGTTGTTTCTTTAGCATCAAAATCAATGTAGTAGCCTTTATAAATACCGTTGTAATCAAGAGTTGACTGCGTTTTAAAGTAGGCTTCTTTAATGACTTGTTTGTTATTTTCATATCTTACTTTATTAATACCAATTGGTGTGGGCTTTTTATAAATAACAGCAATATCTTTTTCAAGATAATATTTATTAGCTTTATTTAAAAGATTTTCTAAGTCCATCCCGCGATTAGCATAACTTTGCTTGATTTTTGTATATTCCTTTTTTAAACCTGGGTAATTCACTTGCATCACCAAAACAATTATACTATAGTTTGGAATTGTTTTGTAGTTCTTTTTATTAGATTTTCTAATTTAATTGTCAAGTTTAGAAAAGTTTAACTACCAATATTAAATAAGAAAATACTTCGTTTTTAGATGATGCTTATCTTATATGATAATTGTTCGTTTTTACTATTATTTACTTTTTCTACTCTATATAATATAGTATAACTTATTATATAAATTTTCATTATTATATATGTGTATGTTCGTTTAATTTGAAATTGTTCTTATGTGTGTTTCTTTTTTTGATAAAATGTCATTTAAGATATTTTTTTAAAAGACAATTATATATGTTGCTTAAGATTCTCTCGTATGATAGTATATTATTACTGTATTTGTGGAGGTTTAAATATGCAAGAGGTAAGTAAGAAAGAAATACTAATTTCTATAGAAGAACAAAATAAAATAGAAATGTTGTTAAGCAGGATTTTTGAGGGTATACGAGTAGAAGTACAACATGAATTTAATAATAAAGGCTTTAATTCTGATGAAGCCACTATAATATATCGTAAAATGCTAGCAAACTCTGAACTTAATAGTTTAATTAATAAGTTAGTAGAGACAAGAATTAATAATCTTATAAAACAAGCCGGAATTGATGATGAAAAAGTAGAACAAATAAGAAATGATATCTTAATAGCATCTTTAGAAAAATTTTTGAGTGAAAATTCATCACCTAAAACATTCGCTTCTTTCGGTAATTCTTTAAATATAGCCTGTTTAAAATTAACGGGAAAGCAGGATTTATTAGCCAAAAAAGGTATTTCAATAAGAATGATTAATAATATTATAGCTGAATTAAGTTCTAATTTATCTAGCATAACGATTAATATGATTAATAAATTGGCTACACTTGATAATTGCTATGACGCCATTTTTAATAAAACTATAGCATCTTTAACTCTTTGTTTAGAATGTAAAGAAAATGAAAATCATTACCTCACTGATTATGTTGGGGCGTTAAATGAGATTATAGAAAACAAGTATCGTGAGGAATATAAAAAAACAATTCAAACGGCTTACAAAACGCTAAGAAAAGAAAAATTAAAAAAATGTAGAAAAACTAAAGATTTTGTATTAAAACGAATTTCTGCAGATGTTGCTTATAGTCGTGCATTAGAAGTTTGCAACACAAAAATAAAAAAATCATATCTTGGATTTAATAAAAGTGATGATTGTTGTTTTAAGATTTCTAAAAAAGATATTGTCAGCAAAAATGTTTCAGATGCTTTGAAAAGTAAATTAGATGTTTATACATTTATTTCTAATCTCGGAAGAAAACCTTTGACCTTAGAAGAAATAAAGGCAGTTGAAGAAAAGGTGCATAATTACGAGATTAAAAATTTTGATGAGGCTGCAGCAATTTTACTTAATTTAAGAAGAAAAGATAATAGTGATAACAATGATAAATAATCATAAAGTTATATATTGGAAAATTAACAGATATTTTTTAATGATAATTATTAAGAAATAACTGCTTTTTTTAAAACTTTTATGGTAAAATAATTGATGTGCAAAAGCAAGAAGAAACTTAAGAGGTGTTTTATGTTAAAAATAGAAAATTTATGTTTAAAAGTTGAAGATAAAGAACTTTTAAATAACTTTAATTTAAGTATTAAAGATGGGGAAATTCATGCTATCATGGGGCCAAATGGGATTGGTAAATCAAGTATTTGTAAAGCGATAATGGGTGATAGTAAATATGAGATTACCAAAGGCAAGATTTTATATAATGATATAGATATGAAAGATATGGATACTACTACCAGAGCTCAAAAAGGAATAATGTTAATCAATCAAAGCCCTCTAGCTATCGAAGGGGTAAGCAATGCTGATATGCTTAGAATGGCACTAGCTAATAGAGAAGGACATTCGGTTGATTTATATAAATTTAATAAAAAAATTCAAGAAGTTTGTAAAAGACTAGATATTCCGGCCTCATTTATTCATCGCAGCATTAATGATGGCATGAGTGGTGGGGAAAGAAAGAAAAATGAGCTTATGCATCTTTGGATGTTAGAACCAAGTCTTATTATTTTAGATGAACTTGATAGTGGTCTTGATGTTGATGCCTTAAAGGTTTGTGCTAATTCTATTATGGAGTATTATCATGAAAAAGAAGAAAAAGTAAGTATTCTAATCATAACTCATCATAGTAATATTTTAGATATTATTAAACCCAACTATGTTCATATTATTAAAGATAAACATATTAGCTTTACGGGTGATATAAATACGGCAAAAAGAATCGAAGAAAATGGTTTTAATCTAGATTTAGGACAAATGATGTAAGGAGTTTTTAAAAATATGAATAAATTATTAGTGAAAGACAGCATTGTAAATATTAAGGATTCCTTATGCAATTTAGATATTAAAACCAGTGATTTAACATTGATAATTAGTGGCAATGTTTGTATAAATGACTATGATAATAACAGTGATTTAAACTTAAAAATACTTATGGAAAAAAGTAGCCATTTACTTTATAATCGTTATAATGAAGATATTAGAAAATTTAATTTAGACATCGAATTAACAAATGCTTCCTTTGTGGAATTTAATTATAGTCTAAAAACTAATGGCGAAAGTAATATTACATTAAATGCCAATGTAGCAGGAGATGACAATGTTTCGAGAATTAACTTTCATGGCGTTACAGATAATGAAGGGGTAATTAAAAATATTGCTACTTCTAAAGTCGATGAAAAGACCCAAAATAATGAAGTTTTAGAAAATTTACGAATTATTACTTTAAATGATGCCGAAAACATGATAGTACCTAATCTTTTAGTGCGAAGTGATGGTGTCAATGCTATTCATAATACAACCATTAGTACGGTTCTTAAAGATTATTTGTTTTATCTAAATAGTAAAGGAATAAATAATAAAGAAGCAACTAAGTTAATTGTTGATGGTTTTTTAAAGAGTAATTTAAAAGAAAATAATTAGATTAGGAGGTGCTTATATGCACAGAGAGGATTTTCCTTTCCTTTTTAATAATATAACTTATTTGGATAATGGGGCGACTACTTTAAAGCCTATGACCGTGGTTAAAAAAATAGAGGAGT
The DNA here is from genome assembly GCA_934095825.1 of uncultured Bacilli bacterium. The sequence goes on from CAKOKQ010000001.1 coordinate 143,762, forward strand.
ATTATACTGATTATACGGCTAATGCCCATAGAGGAGACTATAAGACTTCTTTAAAAGTTGATACCGAATATGAACTGGCTCGTAACAAGGTGCAAAATTTTATTAATGCTAAAAGTAGAAAAGAAGTTATTTTTACGAGTGGAGCTACCGAGTCTTTAAACTACATTGCTACTGGCTTTTTTTCTAATTTATTGGAGCCTGATGATGAAATCTTGATTACTAAATCGGAACATGCATCTAATGTCCTACCTTGGTTTCGTTTAGCTAAAGAATTAAATTTAAAAGTGAATTATATCCCTTTAGATAGCAATTATTATGTTACCGTTCAAAATGTTTTAAAAAGTATCACTCCCAAAACAAAAGTCATTGCTCTTGCTCAAGTTACTAATGTTATTGGGGATTTGCGACCAATTAAAGAAATAACTAAGATAGCTCATGACCGCGGTATTTTTGTTGTAGTCGATGGTGCGCAAAGTGTTCCTCATATGAAGATTGATGTTCAAGATTTAGATTGCGACTTTCTAGCTTTTTCAGCCCATAAACTATGCGGTCCTACAGGAGTAGGCGTTTTGTATGGGAAAGAAGAACTTTTAGAAGCAATGGAACCTATTAATTTAGGTGGCGGCATGAATGAGTCCTTTGATGATGTTAATGATGTTTATCTAAAGAGTTTACCAACCAGACTAGAAGCTGGAACCCCTAATATTGCAGGTGTTATTGGTCTTGGAGCAGCAATCGATTATTTACAGCAAATTGGTATGGATAACATTTTAGAGCATGAAAGAGAATTACGCCATTATTTAGTAAGTAAATTAGTGGACATTAAACATATTGACATAATTAATTTAGAATCAGATACGGGAATTGTAGCCTTTAATGTTGATGGCATTTTCTCCCAAGATGTAGCTGTTTATTTAGATAAATATAATATTTGTGTTCGGGCTGGTAATCATTGTGCTAAAATTTTAAAAGATGCCGTGGGGGTTAAAAATACTTGTCGTGTTAGTTTGTATTTTTATAATACAAAAGAAGAAATTGATCGTTTAGTGGAATTATTAAGTGATAAAAATAGAATATTAAAAGAGATGATATAAATGGATAATGAATTAAGAAGAGAAATAATAATGGATAATTATATGTATCCCTATAATAAAGAAGTACCAAGTGATAAAGAAACCTTTATAAAAGTAAATTCTAATAATGAGTCTTGTATAGATAACATTGATATATATTTAAAAATAGAAGATGATACTATCAAAAAAATTTATTTTGATGGGGAAGCCTGTGCTATTTCCACATCAGCTACATCAGTAATGATAAAACTATTAGAAAATAAAAAAATTAGTGAAGTCTTAGAACTATGTGCTGCTTATGAGACCATGATAGAAGATGGGACAACGAATGAAAATTTAAGCGAAGCTTTAGCTTATAATGAGATATATAAACAACAAAATCGTAAACATTGTGCCCTGCTTCCTTGGCTTGGTTTAAAAAAAGCTTTAGAAAAATACGAAAGTTCTTTAAAATAGTAAGTCTTTTTCCTATAAAAGGGTAATAATTAATTTCAGAAATGAGATTAATTGTTATCCTTTTTTAAAAACCTAAATTCTTGTATTCTTAAAGTTTTGTATTTAGTTTAAACTTTTTAAAATGAAATGCTTACTAAGTAATGGTAATTTTTATTGGCAAGAAGTTTAATTCATATTATAATTAATTTAAGGTCTGGTGGTTAGTTGTGATATTAGAAAATTTAGGGTTAACGGAAAAAGGTATTAATTATTTAACCGCTATAAGTTATCGTTTTACATCTGGCAATATTTATGGTCTAATTGGCGATACTAGTGTTAATGTTCTTGCCCGAGTTTTATGCGGATTAATTAAAGAGTCAACTGGCAAAAGAATTGTAGACCATCAAGAAAATATTAGCTTTTTTCTTAATGATATGCAGTTTTTAGAAGATTTTAATATATTAGAGACTATAGAAGATATAAATTCTAAAAAATTAGATAAGACCAAACTTAATGATTTATTGTTAAGACTTGATTTACTTGGGGTATGTAAATTTAAATTAAATAAATGTCCCAAAGAAGTTATAAAAAAGTTAGGGATACTTTGCACATTAATAACAAATAATAAAATTATTTTGATTGAAGATGCTTTTAAAGATTTAACGGCTAGTGATATAGATAGGGTAAAAGATTTATTCTTCTATTTAAAAAATGCTGGTTATTTAATTGTTTTAACTAGTCGAAATAAGGAAGAGTTTAACTATTTTGCTGATAAGATTCTAAAAATCGAGAAAGGAAGCTTATATGAAATATTTTAAGAAAAATAAGCGCTTGATTAACTGTTGTATTTTAATAATTATCGTCTATTTTTTAAGTACATATGATATTTTAAGTGGTATAACTTCAAGAAGTGGAAGCTATTTTTGGCAAGTTGATAAGTCGATTTTTGGTAGTCTTAGCGATGTTTTAAAGACTTTAAATAATTTTAGTTATCTTAGTAAAGGAATTTTGTCAGGGGTTATTGTTTATCTTGGTAGTGCTTATCAGATTGTTAGGGAAAATAAAAACTATGATTTGTTTTTTCAAGAAAGAGGTCTTTTTAAAACTTACTTAAAAAACTGGGCGTATAGCTTTAAAATTTTAGCTGTAATTATGATGGGCTTTACAATATTTTTTAGCTTTTTTTGTGAAATGAGACCGGTAGATATTTTGACTTTAGTTCTTCTTTTAATTAATATGTTTTTATATGTTGTTTTTCTTAATGAAATAGCATTAATTTTAAGAAGAAAAGTAAGCTTACTTAATAATACTCGTTACTTAGTAGAGGCGATAAGCTTTAGCACAATTCTCGTAGAAATATGTTTAACAAGTCGGGATTTTAGCTTGTTTTTTAGTCCGACAATAGTAAATACCTTGATATTAGGAGGCATAAATTTACTTTTCTATGAAATAATTAAGAAAAATGCTTATTTAAAGCGAAAATATAATTGCCTTTATATTACTTATGGTATAAAATAAAATGCCATTGGTGATGTTATGCAAGAAACAAAAGATTTTTTAGAATTTGATAAACCGTTGCGAGAATGCTATTTAAATCTAAGCGATGAACAGTTTAAAATAGTAATGGCAGGTTTAACCGAAACAGAGTTGAAAATATTAAAATTAGTATATGGCGATGAATATTTAGTCGTTAATAATGTCCAACTAAGAGAAAGTGAGATTAAACTTTTTATTAATGTTTTAAAAGAAAAAATACCTAGACGCGTAAATTTAGTTTTCTTAAATAGTCAAAGATGTGAAAAAAGGCGCCAAAATAACGAAAAAAACTCGAAAAGAAAAAATGAAAATTTTAAATCAGTTCCTAAAAATATATTTGCTTATTTTGAAAAATATGAGAAAAGACAAGTCTTAAGAGCTATTTTACGATTAAAACCAACTGATTATCAGTTTTTAAGAAGTTTATGTAACAATAATTTAATGAATCCTATTGATATAAGAGGTTATCACAATTTTCATAGTGATCTTTATTATAAGATTCAAAGAAGAATTCTTTGTCCCGAAAGATATCCTATAAGAATTATTGGTAATATGGAAAAAGAAGTTCTAAGTGAAGAGACAAGAGTTAGTATTCTTAACTTTTTAGATAGTCCAATTTATCAAGAATTATTAAGTGTTTTTAGTGGTGAAGAAGCCATTTTTTACGCTATGCAAAAGGGCCTTATTGATGGCATCGAATTTAATACAGATATGATAATGGCTGCTTTAGATTTAGAAGAGATAGAAATTAGTGATTTATCTCACGATATTTCATTAAAAATCCAGACTAAAATGGGAGCAAGAATATTAAAACATTAGAAAAGAATCGCAAAAAGTCTAAACTTTCTTGCCTATAGCGTTTAAAAGTAATATAATATTTTTATTATTACTAGAAGGGATTTATATATATGATAGATATTAAATTAATTAGAGAAAATAGAGAATTAGTAAAAGAAAATATCAAAAAGAAATTTCAAGATGAAAAGTTACCTTTAGTTGATGAAGTTTATGATTTTGATATTAAGGTAAGAGAAACTCAAACTAAAAAAGATGGTTTGAAAGCTGAAAAGAATAAATTAAGTGGACAAATTGGTCTTTTAATGCGTGATAAAAAGCAAGAAGAAGCAAACAAAATTAAAGAACAAATTAAAGAAATGGATACAGAAATTGCTACTTTAGAAGAAGAACAAGTAAAGTTAAGTAGTGAGATCCGTAAACGCATGTTAGTTATTCCTAATATTATGGACGCATCGGTTCCTATTGGAAAAGATGATTCTTTCAATGTGGAAGTAGAAAGATTCGGCGAACCTAAGGTTCCCGATTATGAGATTCCTTATCATGCTGATATTATTGAAAATTTAAATGGTATGGATAAGGTTTCAGCTGGAAGAACTAGTGGTGAGGGTTTTTACTATTTAATAGGGGATATAGCAAGACTTCATGAAGCAATGCTTGCTTATGCTAGAGATTACATGGTTAATAAAGGATTTACTTTCTGTATTCCACCATTCATGATTCATTCTGATGTTGTAACTGGAGTTATGTCATTTCCAGAAATGGAAGCCATGATGTATAAAATTGAAGGAGAAGATTTATACTTGATTGGAACCTCAGAACATTCAATGATTGGCCGTTTTAAAGACCAAATTATTAAAAAGAGTGATTTACCAATTCGTTTAACTTCTTATTCACCATGTTTCCGCAAAGAGGGGGGCTCTCATGGTTTAGAAGAAAGAGGATTATACCGTGTTCATCAATTTGAAAAGCAAGAAATGATTGTTTTATGTGAACCAGAAGAATCAATGGATTATTATAATCAAATGTGGAAATATACCGTTGAAATATTTAGAAACATGGATGTACCTGTTCGTCAACTAGAATGTTGTTCTGGCGATTTAGCTGATTTAAAAGTTAAATCTTGTGATGTTGAGGCTTGGAGTCCTAGACAAAAGAAATATTTTGAAGTTGGTTCATGCTCTAATTTAGGAGATGCTCAAGCAAGGCGTTTGGGTATTCGTGTTAAAGGCGATAATGGTACATACTACTTACATACATTAAACAACACTTGTGTTGCTACCCCAAGAGGCCTTATTGCAGTTGTTGAAAATAATTATCAAGCTGATGGTAGCATCAAAGTACCAAAGGTATTACAACCTTACATGGGTGGTTTAGAAGTAATTAAACCTAAAAATAAATAATTAAAATGTTAAGACTGTTAAAATAAAAAATTAATGGTCTTTTTATTTTTCTTTATAAAAGTTATTGTCGTAGTAAAAATAAAGATTACATCATTGCCGTTATTGATAAAAAAATTAGGAAAATTTTAAAAAAGAAGAAAGTAATTAAAATCTTGAAATTAAAAAAAGTAATCTAGGTTTAAATAAGTTAAAGATTATGTTAGTAATCATCAAAATATAACTAGAAAATTAGTATTAAATGCAAATAATATTTAATATTAAAAATTAAGAAGATGACTTTTTTAGATAAAAATGTTAGAAAATAGTCTTAAAATATAAAAAATATTAGTCTAAAACACAAATAATTGTTTCAAAATAAAAATGTTATGGTATACTAAGCTAGTAATTAAAAAAAGTTTTGATTAAGAAGTAGTAATAAACCAAAAAACTTTTTAAGAGAGTAATTCTAATAGCTGAAAGGAATTATAAAAGTAGGGTTTATGAATTCACCTTAAGAACTGGAGTAATCCCGCAAATATTTGCGTTATCAAAAAAGAGTATAAATTAAGGTGGTACCACGATTCTTGCGTCCTTTAGGGAGGTAAGAATTTTTTTAGTTAAAACTTTAAAAGAAGGGAATAAAAATATGCAAGAAAAGTTAAAAAATATTAAAGAAACTATTGCTTTAAATTTGCAAAGTATTAAAGATCTTAATGCTTTAGCAGAATTAAAAAATAAGTATTTATCTAAAAAGGGAGAAATATCTAGTTTACTTGCTAATTTAGGTAGCATGGATATCGAAGAAAGAAAAACTTATGGTAGTTTAGTGAATACTTTAAAACAAGAAGCTACTAAGTTAATTAGTGATAAAGAAATAGAAATAAAACAAGAAATATTAAATAAAAGATTAGAAAGTGAAGATATTGATATTAGTTTACCAGCCACTAAAATTCCCGTGGGGTCGCCTTGTATTTTGGAAAAGTTAATTCTTGATGTAGAAGAAATATTTATGAGTATGGGTTATGATGTAGTTGATGGACCTGAAATTGAGCTTGATAAGTATAACTTTGAAATGTTAAATTTACCAAAGGGGCATCCGGCCAGAGAGGCTCAAGATACTTTCTATGTTAAAGGAGAAGAATCACTTTTAAGAAGTCAGACTTCACCCGTACAAGTAAGAACAATGTTAAAAGGAGAAGGCAAAAAACCAATTCGCGTAATTTGCCCAGGGAAGACTTATCGTCGTGATGATGATGATGCAACGCATTCTCATCAGTTTACCCAGATTGAGGGTTTACTAGTTGATAAAAATATTTCTTTAAGTGATTTAAAGGGAACAATTGATTTAGCGGCTAAGAAATTATATGGTATTGATACCAAAACCCGCTTTCACCCCAGTTATTATCCATTTACCGAGCCATCAGTGGAAGTTGATATTACTTGTTGCAATTGTCATGGTACAGGTTGCAATGTTTGTAAACAAACGGGCTGGGTTACTGTTTGTGGGGCGGGAGTAGTTCATCCTAATGTATTAAAAATGGCTGGGTATGACCCAAGCGAGTGGAGTGGTTTTGCCTTCGGCTTTGGTGCTGAACGATTAGCCATGATTAAATATGATATTAACGATATTCGGGTATTTTATAATAATGATTTAAGAGAAGTTAAAACATTTGATAGAAAGGAAAAAGAAAATGATTAGTTTAGAGTGGGTTAGTGATTATATTGATATTAAAGACCAAGATTTAAAAGAACTAGCTGTAAAAATTACAAAAGCTGGTATTAATGTTGAAAAAGTTATTTCTAATAATATAGAAAATGTAGTAATTGGTGAAGTTGTAAGTTGCACCCTACATCCTAATTCTGACCATATGCATGTATGCCAAGTTGATGTGGGAAAAGAGAAAAATGTTCAGATAGTATGTGGGGCTTCTAACATTAAGGCAGGTATTAAAGTAATTGTAGCTTTAGACGGTGCTAAACTACCGAGTGGAGTTATTAAAAATACCCAATTACGCGGAGTTACTTCTAACGGTATGATTTGTGCTTTATGTGAAGTAGGCTTAGAAGAAAATACAAAAGAAAACTATGCCAAAGGAATCTTTGTTGCACCAAGTAATTTAAAAAATGGAGCTCCAGCAATACCTGCTTTAGGTTTAGAAACTACTTTATATGAATTAGACATTCATAAACATCGTAACAATGACTGCTATTATCATATTGGTTTTGCATATGAGATTGCGGCAATTTTAAATCGTAAAGTTACTTTACCAGATATGACTTATAAGACTAGTAATGATGATGTAAATAAGCAAATCTTTGTAGAAGTAGATACACCTAAGTGTCCATATTATACTGGGCGTATGGCAACTAATTTAACAATTAAAGAAAGTCCAAACTTTATTAAGAAAAGATTACTTGATGCTGGAATGCGTCCAATTAACAATGTCGTTGATATTTCTAACTATGTCATGTTGGAATTCGGTCAACCACTACATTTTTTTGATAAAGATACTTTAGGAGAAAAAATCGTTGTTAGAAACGCTTGGGAAGAAGAAAAATTAGTTACTTTGGATAACAATGAGCGAACTTTAAAAACTAGCGATATCGTTATAACTGATGGGAAGAAATCTATTTGTCTTGCTGGCGTTATGGGAGGCTTAAATACTGAGGTAACTGAGAGTACAAAGAATATCTTTATTGAAGCGGCTATTTTTGATAATATTAGCATTCGTAACACGGCTAATCGCTTAAATTTAAGAAGTGAAGCTTCTATTCGTTATGGTAAAGGCTTATCTTATGAATATACTAATTATGCTTTAGATAGAGCTTGTCATTTATTAGAAAAATATGCTAATGCTACTATTTTAAATGGTACTGTTGTTTATGATAAATTAGATAAGACACCTAAGGTTGTTACTTTTAAAGAAGATGATATTAGTAAACTCTTAGGTATTGATATTAAACCAAAAGATATTGAACATGAACTTGATAGATTAGAATTTCCTTATGAATTTAATAATAATAGTTTTACAGTAACTATACCAAGTAGAAGATTAGATATTGATCCTAATGTTAATGATATTGCTGAAGAGATTGTTCGTCTTTATGGTTATGAAAATTTGGCTTGTACTTTACCAAAGGTAGAAATAAAACAAGGCGAATACAAAGGCGATGTTAAGTATCGTAAAATTATTGCTAGTCGTCTTCGCTCCTTAGGTCTTACCGAGACAAGAACTTATACTTTAACCTCACCTAGTATGGCTAGTACCTTTAATTACGAAGGCAAAACCCACTTAAATTTACCTAATCCAATGAGTATTGATAAGTCAGTTTTGCGTACCTCTTTAATTCCTAGTATGCTAAATGTCTACAATTATAATAAGGCTCGTAAGGTAAATGATATGTTTCTTTATGAAATTAGTAAGACTTATGATGTTAATTTTGAAGAAGAAAGTAAGATTGCTATTTTAATGAAAGGCAATTACATTCTTAATGAAGCTACTAAAGTTAATGTGAAGTGTGATTTCTATTTGATTAAAGGAATTGTAGAAAACTTACTTGACTATTTAGGCTTTGCTGGTAGATATCATTTTGTTAAAGCCGAAGTTGATAGTATGCATCCCAAAAGAAGTGCTAAAATTTATTTAGACGATACATTCTTAGGCGTAATAGGTGAAGTTCACCCAAGTTTATGCAAAGAAGAGATTTATGTTTGCGAGATTTCTTTAAATAAATTAATGCAAGAAATAAAACCACTTAAGTATGTTGCCGCTTCCATTTATCCAGAAATCGTTAAAGATGTGGCTTTCGTAGTTGCTAAGAATTTACCCGTTGAAGAAATAATGACAGAAATTAAAAAGGTGGGTAAAGAAATACTTACTAATATTAGTATCTTCGATGTTTATACAGGACCAAATGTGTTAGAAAGTGAAAAATCAGTGGCCTTCAAATTAACATTCCAATCTAATGATCGTACTTTACAAGAAGATGAAGTTATGGCTATCTTTAATGAGATAATGACTATCGTTAAAACTAAGTTTAATTGTAAGGTTAGAGATAATTAATGAATATTTCTTTAGAAAAAGTCGAAGCATTTAGAAAACTAGTTGCCGATAATTCTAATTATACGAAGTTATGCTCAAAAGAAGAAATAGAAATATTAAAAAAGCATTATAGTAAGCCAGTTTCTAAACAGAAATATTTAAAGACTAAATCTAAGTATTTAAAAGCTGTTTTAAATTTTTATAAAATGTATGATTTAAAATACTATGCAATTCTTATGGCTAACATGAATAAAAATATTATCATGAAACCTGAAGGAAAAACCATTTCCAATTTGGATATTAATAAAACTTTTATAAATATAAAGAATGATGATAGCGACCTGTTTCGGTTAGTTCATGAGTTGGCTCATTTTGTCGATTTTAAATTACATAAAGATATTATTAATAGTAATGCTTATTATTCTTTTTTGCCAGAGACTTTTAGCTTTTATATAGAAAAAGAGTTTATAAAACTAGTTGGTTTAAAGTATGAAAGTATTGTTAAAATTAGACAGAATAATCATTATCTAGCTATGCAAGAAAAACTAAATAATTTATTGTTAATGCAAAAATATGAAAAATATTATTTAGAAAATGGAAGTTTGCCGCCCGATCTTGAGATTAGTGAAGTTCAAAAAATTCTTGACTTAAAGCTTAAAAATGTAATTAATAATATTTTAGGCTATTTAATTGGTGATGTTGTATCTGATTATTTAGTTCAAAATAATATAAGATTAGAAGAAGAGTTTTATCCTTATGTATTTAATAATTATCATGCAATAATAAAAAAATTAGAATTAGAATAAGTATCTTTGATGGTACTTTTTCTTTTCTTTAAAACTAAGATTATGCTATAATGACTTAGGAGAAGTTATGGATACAGAAAAAATTGGACAATTAATAAAACAAATACGCAAAAATAATCATTTAACCCAAAAAGATTTAGCTCTTAAGTATAATATAACTTATCAAGCAGTTTCTAAGTGGGAAAATGGCAAGAATATTCCCGATATTAGTTTGCTTAAACAAATATGCGATGATTTTAATATAGATATTAATTCTTTTTTAAATGGCGATTATGTTGCAAGTAACGAAAATTTGGGAAAGCAAGATAATGAATCAAAGACTAAAACTTTTAGTACGAAAAAGAAAAGAGTAGTGCTAATAGTATTGGCTTTAGGAATTATTTTAATTACAACTACGGTAAGTTTTGCATATTTAAAAAATAGGGGGAACAATTTCGAATTTAAAACTATAAGTAGTGATTGCAATAATTTTACGATAACAGGATCGGTTGCTTATAATGATATAAAGAGCGCTATCTATATTGCAAATATAAATTATTGTGGTGGGGTTGATGATACTTTGTATAATAGTATTGAATGTGTTTTGTATGAGAAAAATGGTAATCTTGAAAATAAGATATCCCAAGTAGTGATAAAAGATGAACAGCCTAAAAAGTTAGAAGAATTATTGAAAAATGTGTCTTTTAATATTGATAATTATGTTCATAAGTGCAAAGAATTTCAAAACCATGAGTTACATGTTGAAATAAAAGCTACCCGTAGTGATAAAAAGACCAAAACATATAGTGTTCCTTTAACGATGAATAATGTTTGTAGTGATAAGTGATAAAAAGTATTACTTGTCATTTTCTTTACTTAAATTTAACAAAAAAATGTCAAACTTTAGAATATTTTGACAATTTTTATGAATTTTATTGTCAAGCAATATTTAAATATGCTACTATTATAATAGGTGATAGATAGTATGAATATGGTAATGATAATTGCAAGAAATTTGTTAGAATATTTTAACTCTTTAAATACTTATGACATTATTTTTATAGGGGCAAACATTTTACTGATGATGTTACTAGTAACATTTGTTTATGTTTTAAAATTTAAAGACAAGAAACAAGAAGCAATTAATATTAATACTGCCTGTGTTGATGATAGTGATATTTCTTTAGAAGCGTTGACTACTAAACTTCAAGAAAATACGGCCGTTGTCAGAACTGATTTGACAAAATTTGAAAATGAAGAGGAAACTAAGGCTATAATTAGTTATGATGAGTTAGTTAATACTCAAAGTATTCCTGTTTTAAAATATAAAAATGAAGAAGAGATTAATGGTTTATTAGTTCGTGCCATTGATGTTAATAATTTAATTGAAACAATGGATCCTAAACCAATTAGTCATCCTGCTGTTTATAATGCAAATAAAGAAAAGAAATATGCTGCTATTAGTAAATTAAAAGAAGAAGAGTTACTTTTGAGTTTAAAGAAATTAAATAATATGTTAGAAAAATAAGATAATTAAGAAGTGCTAAGTAAAAAATTAAAGCAATTAAGGAAATCAGAGCTTATAAACGGGCTCTGTTTTTGCGTTAAAAGAGCTGGAATTCGGTTATTAAAAGTGAAAGTTAAATAAAAATTAAGCCTTTTAAGGGCCAAAAATTGATATTTTTAGACAATACCATCTAAAATTGACTGAAAATAGGGCAAAATTTGATTGACAAAGGCCAAAACATTTGATAATATTAAGTCCCAATGGTAAATAACATCAATTATGTGTGTTGCAAGTGATATAGGGCAAAATTTGACAAATGTAAACTTTTGTGCTATAATTACAGGTATCAAAGGGTTTTTAGGGGGAATTGGTTATGAAAGGTTTTGTTTTAGATTATACAAACGAAAATGAGTATCACAAACTAGAAAGAGCATTAAAAAAATATAACATGCTTGCTTATAAGAAATTAAATTTTGAATATTATCCTGATTTGAGGGATGGTAAATTTGTTGGTGAATTAGTTTCTCAAAATAAGAGTAAACACACTAAGACTTATGAGTTGAAATTACCTAGTGATAGAAAATTTGCTCAAATTCATGGTGATGTCAAGTTACATTATGTTGTATACGAACAAGAAGAAATTGTTATGTTGGATACTATTACACCATCAAGTATTTTACTTGAAGGACATCAATCAGAACTTGCAACATATAAAGGTGTTATGATATCTAAAGAAAATGCTTCAAAGGACATGTTTAAAATTGATTTATTAAATATGTTACAAAATAATAAGTAGTGATACTTATTTTTTTCGTCTTTTTTGCAAAAAAGTTATTGCAAGAAGGCCATATTTATGGTATATTTAATTAGTCAAAAGAAATGAATGGACCCTTAGCTCAATCGGTTAGAGCAATCGGCTCATAACCGATGGGTTGTAGGTTCGAGTCCTACAGGGTCCACCATTCTTTAATAATCGCGGGTATGGCGGAATTGGTAGACGCACTAGACTTAGGATCTAGCGGAGAGATCCATGGGGGTTCAAGTCCCTTTACCCGCACCATATAAGATAAATAAGTCCCATATTAGGGCTTTTTTTATTGCCTTTTTTTGAACATTAGGATTATAAACCTAATTAAGGATAAAATGAAATTTTAAAATAGAATAAATTAAAAAGCAAATAAAAAAAGATAAATAATTAGAAGCCAAAAGCAATGGAATTCATATTATTTATCCTTTTTTCCTCATTACGAAAAACTATTTCTAATACATCCTTTTCAGGTAGTTTAGTAAGAATAGTGTGCAATCTTTCAAACTCGATTTTAGCCGTTTTATAATTAGGGTAGATAACTACTAGTTTATAGGTCTTTTCCTCTTTACTATTAGCAATATCTAAATAAGAAATATATTTAGTTTTAAAAAGTGATAGAGAGATTTTACTTAAATTAATTTTAAAAGTAAAATTAGCCGTTTGCCATTTATAATTTTTTATATTATCCAAGCGATATTTATTTAAACATATGCGGTGATAAAAAAACTCCCTCTTACAAAAAGAATCAAAATACTTATCAAAAAATATAGTTATGCGGTCGTAATAAGGACCCTTATGATAGGCCGTTTCATAGCGAATATAAATTTCTGCTAGTTTGTTTTCTAATTCTTCAAAATGCTTAAACACATTTCCAGCATCACTATTAGAAGTGATTTTATAATAATTTAAATTTATCAATTTAAAGTTGCCAATTAAAACTCATATTGAGTTTATGAAAAAAAAATTAAGAAGTCAAGTAAAATAGATTAAAAATCTCAAAAAATTTTATTATGAAGTTTTTGACTGCCAAGATTAGAAAGAAATCTTTTTCTTTTCTAAAGTTTAGGATTATGATATAATTTTTTTGGAGATGAGTCTTATTATGAAAGAAAATACCAAAAGAAAGCTTATTAATTTTATTTTTACAATTTTTACATGTTTTATTTTATTTGGAGGAACTGTTTTAGCAGAAGATGTATCAGATTTAAATTTTTGCAATGCTAACGGGGTGAAATTGGCCTTAAAAATAGTGGGATATGCTATTTATGTTGTTAAAATTATTATTCCTATCGTTTTAATTGTTTATGGAATTATTGATGTAACTAAGGCTGTTTTTGATGCTAAAGATGGTTTGCAAAAAAATTTAATTCAATTTGCGAAGAGATGTATTGCGGCAGTTTTAATTTTTATTGCCCCAAGCGTTATCAATGGTCTTTTCAAACTGGTTATTAAAGATGACGATGCTGGTTATGACTACGAAAATGAAACGACGAAAGGTTCTTATAAAATGTGCTTTACTTGTCTTTTTGACCCAACAAATGAGGGGGACGACGGTTGTAAAGTTGAAAAATATGGACAAAAATAAATTTTTGCTGGAGAAATTATGTATTTAAAAGTAATGGAAATATTTTTATATTTTATTATAGCTAGTTTTCTTGGCTATGCGATGGAAGTGATTAAATGCAGTATTAACTATAAAAAATTAGTTAATCGTGGTTTTTTATTCGGACCCATTTGCCCAATTTATGGCGTTGGTTTTCTTTTAATTACTTGGCTTTTGACTAAATATCAAAACGATTTAATAATTTTGTTTTTGATGGGAGCTTTAATAACAAGTGCCATTGAGTACTATACTAGTTATATTTTGGAGGTAATATTCCATAATCGCTGGTGGGATTATTCATATCGCAAGGATAATATCAATGGCCGTATTTGTTTAAAAAATTCTTTATTATTTGGTCTTGGTACTTGTATTGTAATTAGAATGATAAATCCTTTAATGCTAAAATTTCGAGGTCTTTTTAGTGATAAATTTATTATTATAACGGGAACGATAATTTTAATCATTTTTATTTTAGATATGATATTTTCATGTATAATTGCTTATAATCTTCGCCATCGTATTATTATTGCTGAAGAATTAAAAAGTGAAAAATTAAGAATGATTCCTACTTTAATAGAGAAAAAATATAAAAAAGAAATATCTCGTTTAAAATTTGTTCGTAACCGATTATTTAATGCTTTCCCAGAAATCGAAAAGGATAATAAGAAGGAACAAGAGTTAATTACGAAGATAAAAACAAAAGAAAAAGATATGACTAAAAAGTGTCAAAAAAGTGTAAAGAAAGTTAAAAAAATGCAAAAAAAGTCAAAAAAATGACTTTTTTTTAAAATTTTTGAAGGAAATTGGGCATGACTCTCCAATATATATAATTAGGAGGTGTAATTAAATGCACAATTTTGTAACAATACAAAATGATGTAAATGATTGTGGCCCAGCAGTTATTTATAGCTTACTAAAATATTATAAGGGTTATGTTTCCATGGAAAAAATTAGGCTAGATACCAACTTAGATAAGGAGGGAACAACAGCATACGATATTGTATTAACTTTGAAAAATTATGGTTTTGAGGCCAATGGTTTAAAGTTAAAAGTAGAAGATTTAAAAGAAGTATCTAGACCAATGATTTTGCACTTGAATTATAGTCATTATGTTTTACTTATAAAAGTGAAAAAAGATACAGCCACTATTATGGATCCAAGTAAAGGTTTAATTAAGATGTCTTTATCTGAGTTAAATAATGTTTGGAGCGGGGTTGCCATTACGGCTATGCCCAGTAATGCCATTATCAAAATGGATAAGTCAACATCGTTATTAAGCTTACTAAAAAAACTGATTAGAGAAAATAAAAAAACAGTAATAGTAATTGTGATTTTAGAAATTTTCTTAAACATTTTAAGTTTGATGCTAAATTATTACTTACAATTTTTAATTAGCTTTTCTAACTATTTAAAAGTATTATTGTTATTTTTAGTGCTTACGATATTAAAAATAATAATCGAATGTAATCTTGCTACATGGACTTTGTCTTTAAGTCGCAACATTGATTATCTTTTGCAGAATAGTTATATTAAACATTTCTTACACCTTCCGCTTCCTACTTTAGAGGGAGCAACATCAGGAAGAACTTTAAAACATATCCAAGATTTAAACTTAATTAAAGAAGCAGTTTTAGAACTTTTATTAAAAGTTAGTTTAACTTTATTACAAGGCTTTTTCGGTTTAATACTCTTAATTAAAATCAATAAACATTTAAGCCTAATCTTATTTATTATCATGTTTCTTTATAGTATTTTAAAGATGATAGAAAATAAAAAGATAAGAAAAAGTACGGGTTATCTTTTAGAAAAGACGACTACTTATGAAGAAGAGTTAGTTGAAACAATTAAGGGTTATAAGACGATTAAAGATATGCATAAAGAAGATTATTATAGCAATAACCTAATGCAAAAGACTTTGGATTATTTAGATTATCAAAAATACTATGGTAAATCTTTAAATAAATGGCAAGGTTTAGAAAATTTACTCTTAGAAATAGGTAATTTTGTCCTTATTAGTTATGGCTTTATTTTAAGCAAGAAAAACATTATAAACTTAGTTAATTTATTTACATTTCTTACTATTGCTAACTATTTATTTTATAGTCTTAGAGAAGTAATGACAATAATGCCTAAGTATTATTATTTAAAACAAAGTTATCAAAGAATTAGTGAATTTCTTGATACTAAAGAAGAAAGTGATGAAGGAATCGATTTTGCCAGTGGTGATATTAAATTTAGACATGTAAGTTTTACTTATAATAATGGTAAACAAGTTATTAAAAATCTAAATCAAGTTATAAAAAAAGGTCAAAAAGTAAT
Source organism: uncultured Bacilli bacterium (assembly GCA_934095825.1). The sequence goes on from CAKOKQ010000001.1 coordinate 160,048, forward strand.
ATTATCAGGAGCCAGTGGTACTGGAAAATCTACTCTTTGCAAATTACTTTATCGTTATTATTCTTTAAGTTCTGGTAGCATTACCATAAATGATATTGATATTAAAGATATTAAACTAAATAGTTTAAGAAATAATATTACTTATGTTAGTCAAGAATCTATGCTTTTTGAGAAGACAATTTTAGAAAATATTGTTGATGGCAGTAGTGTTGAGTCCGATAAATTAAATGAAATTTTAAAAATTTGTCGGCTTGATAAATTAATAGCTACTTTACCTAATCACTTGGCAACTTCTTTAAAAGGTAATAATTTGTCAGGTGGGGAAATTGAAAGAGTAATTCTAGCTCGGAGCCTTTATAATTTGAAGCCAATACTTATTTTAGATGAGGCTTTAAGTCAGGTTGATATCAAAACAGAAATAGCTATAATAAAGGATATTCAAGAAAAATATGAGGCTTGTACTTTAATTTATATAACTCATAAAGATGTCGAAGATATGTTTACAAAAAAATTAAGTTTTTCCAAATAATGAAAGGAATAAAATACAAATGATATTAAAAAATGAAGAATTAAAGGATATAAAAGGTGGCGGCATGTCGTTTGGACTTCTTGCCAGTTTAGTTGGCTTAGGAGCATTTTTAATTGGAGTCTTGGATGGAATTATGCGTCCATTATCATGTTATTAGGAAGGAGAAATAAATATGATATTAAATGTTTGCAAATTAAAAGAAATTAGAGGAGGGGCTTCCAATATCTTTAGTGCTACTTTCTTTAATGCGATTGCCAGAAGTTTAAGCACTCTTGCTGATATTGGTAGAAGTCTTGGTACTTCTATTCGGATGATTTTTTCAAGGAGAGTCTGCAAGTGATAAAATGGCTATTAAAAATACTAGGAATAGTTTTCTATATAATTTAGATTAAATAGCAAATATTGGTAACAGAAAGGAGAGTAAAGCTATGAACAAAAATTTTTATACTTTTATAAGATGCTTATGCTATGTTCTTAATTATTTAAGATGGTAATTTAGAAAAAGGAAGGGAATAAATTGAGTGAAAAAGAACTACTTGTATGGTATAATCTATAATAGAGGTGGTTACATGAAGAATAATAAAGGTTTTATAGCAACAACACTTATTTATTCCTTTTTACTTTTATTTGCAACCTTAATTGTTGTTATAATTGGTAATTATAATTATTACCGTAATACCTTAAATAAATATAATAAAGGTGTTAATGATGCTTTAAATAGTAAAATAGATAGTAAATATGTAACCTTAAAAAACGAAATTGATAATAGTGATTTTGAAAAAAATAAACTGGTTGATGCCAGTTTTACAAATGACCCTTGGCATTTAGGCGTTGCTTTTAATGGAATTGATCAAGGTGGCGGTTTTTTTTGGTTTAAATTTACATATAGTTCTTTTGGTTCAGGCGCTACATATAGTGATACTACCAAGAAAGATGGCCTTTACTCGTTAAAATTTGATTATAAAAGCCAAAACAGGACTGTTACCGTATCATCTAACTCATTTACATGTACAGCTGGATCATACTATTATGTTTCCTACTATGTCTTTACTAACGGGCAGATAAAGCCTTTGTTGTATAATATTAGTTCTTATCCAATAAAACTAATTGATTATGGAAAAATTGGTTTATATAATACCAGCACATCTAGTTGGATTGTAAGTGAAAATGTCGATTATCCTTTTCAAAATTGGCAAAAAAGAGGAATTCTTGCTAAAGCTGAAACTTCTGGAACTTGTAATTTTAAAGTCGATTATCTAAATAATGATTCTACTTTAATGTATATTGATGATGTTGTTGTGACGGATGTTACTAAAATTGTTAAAAATTCAAATTTATTAGTTAATGACAATTTAAGCGATGATAATCGGTATAGAATTTTAAATATTTTTAACAGTACTATGAAATCTGGAAGAATCGATTATTTTGGTAATAATATGATTTATAATACTGATGATTTAATAAGTGATTTAGGTTAAAATTTGGCAGTTAAAAAATTATTTAGTGAAAAAAAACATAAGTTCAAGAAAAAAACATCAAGAAAACCCGAGAAAAACAGTTGAAACCCCACAAACACATGTGGTATAATTGGCTTGTTGATTGAAGGGAGGGATAAAGATGACAAAAGTAGTGGTAAAAGATGGCAATGTTGATGGCGCATTAAAAAAATGGAAAGTTAAAGTTGCTAAGAGTGGTGTCCCTTCAGAATTAAAAAAGAGAAAACATTATGAAAAACCAGGCGTAAAAAGAAGAGAAGCCAAAAAAGAAATGATTCGTAATGCTAGAAAACATCATAGAGATTAAGGAGTATTGACATGTTAGAAAAACAAATTGCAAGTGATACCCTTACAGCAATGAAAAATTCTGATAAGTTTAAAGTATCCGTTCTAAGAATGTTAAAAAGTGCTTTACAGAGCGAAAAAATTAATAATAAGTCGACTGAATTAACAGATGAACAAGTTATTACCGTTTTGAAAAGACAAATCAAAGAAAGACGCGCTAGCATATTAGAATATACTAAGTATAATCGAAATGATTTAGTTAGTGATTTAGAGAGTGAAATAGCAGTCTTAGAAGTATACCTTCCTAAACAATTATCGCAAGAAGAATTAGAAACTAAAGTACAAGAAATTTTAAAAAATTATCCAGATGCAACAATAAAAGATATGGGTAAAATTATGAAAGAAGTTAGTAGTACCTTAGGTTCCGTTGCTGATATGAGTGAGGTTAGTAAACTAATCAAAGCAAGTTTAAACTAAGAAGTCTTATTGGACTTCTTTTTTCATAGGATTATTTAGGTGATACTATGCATATCTGGACCAATTTACAAAAATTCTTGTATGATAAAGATTATTTTTTGGCCTATTTTAATAACTCCTTGTATGTTTATAATTTTACTAAAGTATACTTTATAACTAGTAAGAAAATTGTCTTTGACATTGGTGATAGAAAACTTACGGTTATTGGTAAAGACTTAATTTTAAAGAAATCTTGTGGTAACGAACTAATTATTTATGGAACTATAAAAGGAGTTACCTATGAATAATTTAATTATTGTAAATATTAGAGTATTTAGTTTAGATAATTTCTTAATGAATGCCATTAAAAATGATATATATATAGAAAGAATAAGCTATAAGAAAAATATTCTTAAATGTAAAATTAAAAAAGAAGATTTAAAAAAAATAAATAAATATTATAAAGTTACCATTTTAAAAGCTTTTAATTTAGAAAGTATTATTTTTAAAATTAAACAAAATTATTTGGTAGTTTTAAGTATTGTTTTTAGTTTGTTTTTATTTTTATCCCTAAAAAATATTATTATTAAAGTAGAAATAGTAAGTAATAATGATGAGTTAGTAAGAAAATTAAATAAGTCTTTAGATAATTATGGCCTTAGAAGATTAAGTTTAAAAAAAGATAGTAATAGTCTTTTGCTGATTAAGAAAAAATTAGAGACGGATTATAAAGATAGTATTGAGTGGTTAGAAATAAAAAATATTGGAATGACTTATTTAGTTACTTTAGAAGAAAGAAAAGTAAAGTTAGAAGAAAAAAGTAATGATTATTGTAATGTTTATGCTAAAAGTGATGGAATAGTTCGGAAAATTATTGCCACTCAAGGTAATGTATTAGTTCATGAAAATCAATATATAAGAACAGGGGACTTACTAATTAGTGGCGATATTAACTTAAACGAAGAGGTAAAAAAACAAACCTGTGCCCAAGGTGTAGTTTATGGGGAGGTTTGGTATAAGGCTAGTATTAGCATTCCTAAAAAATATCAAGCCAAAAAATATACTGGTAAAACCCAGACAAACTTTAAGCTTGATTTAGGACGTAATGATTATAAAATACTTAGAAGTAAGTATCAAAATTATGATGAAGAGTCTCAAGAAATAATCAGTATTTTAGGTAAAAAGTTAATAAAAACTACGGAAAAGGAGTATACCTACCAAGATGTTTATTATAAGGAAGAAGAATTAAATCAGAAAATTAATGAAGTTATAGCAAAAAGGCTAAGTTTAAAAAAAGAAGAAGGCGAAGCAATTTTATATAAAAATATTTTGAAAAAGACAGAGATTGATAGTACAATAGATATAGAAGTATTTGTAACAGCCTTAAAAATACTTTCCCATTAGAGAGGCAGTGAGGTTTTATGTTTAGTGATGCGTTTCGTGGTATTGTTAATAATGCTTTACCAATGTTAATTATATTTATTGTTGTTATTTGTACAGTTAGAATTAGTTATATTAGGAGTACTAATCAAAAAATTGTTTTACACGATGAAATATTTAACTTGCTTTTTATTATTTATGTTTTACTTTTATTTGAACTTTTAACGGGTACTGAAAATTCGTACGGTAGTGGAATGAATATTATTCCTTTTAAAGAGATAATGCGTTATAAAATAGGTAGTAAAATGTTTATTTATAATGTCTTGGGCAACATTTTAATTTTTGTTCCCTTTGGTTATTTTATTTCTAGATATGTAAGACCTAAAAAAATTTGGCCAATAATTGTTGATGCAATGATTACCAGCATAACAGTTGAGACCGTGCAGTTAAAAATTGGTCGTTCTTTTGATATTGATGATGTAATGTTAAATATCGTTGGGGCCATCCTTGGTTATTTTGTTTATGTTGCCCTAGATGCTATTTATAAACATTTACCAAAAATTTTGCAGAAAAGCTTTATTTATGATGTCATTTCTCTTATAATACTAGTTATGTTTATTTTGTATGCAGCAAATATATTAGATTTAAGGTGGTTTTAATGGAAAATAATTATACAATAGTAGATAATGGTTTATATAAAGATTATGCTTACTTAGATAAAGTAATAGCTAAAACTTTAGAGGCAGAAAATGTTACGGGGGCTGTTTTTTCAATTATTTTTGTTACTTTAGAAGAAATACATGAACTTAACAGAGAGTATCGGAAAATTGATAGACCAACCGATGTTATTTCTTTTGCGCTAGAAGATAGTGCTGATTTTGAGGTAACAGGTTTAAGAGTACTTGGCGATATTTATATTTGTATTGATCGAATGAAAGAACAAGCTCTTGAGTACGGACATAGCCAGATGAGAGAATTATCCTTCTTAACTTGCCATGGCTTACTTCATTTATTAGGTTATGATCATATGAAGCCTGATGAGGAAAAAGTGATGTTTGGCAAGCAAGATAAAATTTTAGATGAATTGGAGATTACCAGATGAGAAGTGGATTTGTAAGTATAATTGGTCGTCCAAATGTAGGGAAATCGACCCTTTTAAACAATATTGTTAATTATCATGTTGCTATTACCTCAGATAAGGCCGGCACAACGCGTAATATTATTGAAGGTATTTATAATGATTTAGAAAGTCAAATAGTATTTGTTGATACCCCAGGAATTAATAAACCTATTGATAGATTGGGAAAAGTTTTAAATAAGCAATCCCAAAGTCAACAAAAAGAAGTAGATTGCATTTTAATGGTTGTTGATGCCAAAGGTGGCCTTGGTCGGGGGGATAAAGAGATAATTAAAAGTTTGAATGAGGATATTCCTACTATTTTAGTTTTAAATAAGATTGATGGTCTAAAAAAAGACGAAATTATGCAAAGAATAGTTATGTATAAAGACTTATTCAATTTTAGTGAAATTGTTCCCGTAAGTGCTAGAAGTGGGGAAAATGTTAAGATTTTAATTGAGGTTGTTAAAAATTATTTGACTGATGATATTAAATATTTTAAAGATGATGCTATTACTAGTAGTTCTATTAGATTCATGATTGCGGAGTATGTTAGAGAAAAACTATTCAACCATTTAGAACAAGAAATTCCCCATGCTATTACTTGTGTTACAACCAGTTTTGAAGAAAAAGAGAAAATTGTTAATGTCAATGTCGATATTATCGTTGACAGGGAATCATTAAAGAAAATAATTATTGGTCATAATGGCGAAATGCTTAAAAATGTTGGCATGGAGTCCCGCAAAGATATTGAAAAGTTAGTTGACAAAAAAGTTTATTTAGAACTTTATGTTAAATGTATTCCCAACTGGCGGGATAAAGAATTTGTCTTAAAAGACTTGGGCTTTTATGAATTTTAAGAATTTTTAATAAATCAAAAATATCATGCCATGCGATTGCAGTAAAAAAAAGTTAACTTTAAAAATTTGTTAGTTTTCAAAAAAAATAAAAGAAGGGTTTTAAGATAAAAGAAGTATTATTTAAAAAATCTTTCTTTTTTTCTTAATTTTGTGAATAAAATAATTTTTTTAGCATCATTATAATAATAGGTGATGAAAAATGAGTAAAGAAGAACTATGGCAGTTATTTAAAGAAACCGGAAAAATTGAATATTATTTACAATATAAGAAACATAAATAAAAATAGATAAAGACAAGAATATATAAAAGATAAAAAAAGCAAACAAAGAAAAATCTAATCAAGATTAAAGAAGTGATGTAAAAATGGATGAGTGTGTTGAAGGAATTATTTTGTATGTAACACCATTTAAAGAAAGTAGCGAAATCTTGCAGGTTTTGACTAAAGAATACGGCCTTATAGGCCTTCTTTGTCGTGGGTCAAAAAAAATTAAAAGTAAATTTTTAAATAAAACTAGAATTTATAATTATGCTAAGTTTTTTATAAATTATAAAAATGAAGGATTATCTTTAGTAAAAGAAATTGATGTGATTGATTATTTTACTTATTTTCATCAAGATATAATTTTAATAACTTATCTTAGCTATTTAGGAAATTTAACTTATCAAGTAGTAAAACAAGATAATGATCCAGAAATATTAAATCTTTTACTTATTATTTTAAAAAAAATAAGTGCTGGTTTAGATCCTTTAGTGTTAACTAATATTTTAGAAATTAAATATTTAAAATATTTGGGAATTAATCTTAATTTAGATAGTTGTATTAAGTGTGGCAAAAATGATCATATTAAAACTATAAATGGATTGGTTGGCGGTCTAATTTGCAGTGCTTGTTATCAAAAAGAGTATATAGTTAGTCTAAAAACTATATTAATGATTAAAAATTATCAACATATTGATGTAGAAAAAATTAAAGAAATAAAGATAAGTCATATAATAAAAACGGAGATAAACTTGTTTTTGAGTAATTATTATGCAACTTTTACCGGCTTGTATGTTAAAAATAAAGAATTGTTAAATAAGCTCAAGTGAAAATTTAAATTGACCAAAATCGAAAAGTATAGTAGTATAATGGTACTGAACGAGTAAATGGTCCGAA
>CAKOKQ010000002.1 GCA_934095825.1 uncultured Bacilli bacterium
AGAAAAATGTGTTAATTGTGGAATGTGTAAGAAAGTATGTCCAATATTAAATAAAGCTAAATTAAATGAATTTAAACCCAGGGCTTATTTATTTCAAAATAGTAATGAAGAAATAAGAAAAGACTCGACTTCTGGGGGTATTTTCACTGCTATTGGTGAGTTTACAATTAAAAATAATGGAATTGTTTATGGTGCATTTTTTGATGATAATTTTGTTGTAAATCATATTAGCGTTGAGAGTACTGATGAACTAAGTAAGTTTAGAAAGTCTAAGTATGTTCAAAGTAATCAAAATAATTGCTTTAAAGAAATAAAACAATATTTAGATAATGGTAAATTGGTTTGTTACAGTGGTACTCCATGTCAAGTTGGAGGGTTAAGAGCATATTTAAGGAAAGACTATGAAAATTTGATACTTGTTGATATAATGTGTCATTCTGTTCCATCTCCTTTAGTGTTTGAAAAATATAAAAGATATATTTTAAAAAAAATGAATGCAAACAAGATATTAAACATTAATTTTAGAGATAAAAATAAATATGGTTATAAGTATTCAATGATGACTATTGAAACTGATAATGGAATATACAGTCAAGGGATAGATACCGATCCGTATTTGAGAGCATTTTTCAGTGATGTCTCAGTAAGACCGTCTTGTTATAATTGTCATTTTAAAACTATGAAGAGAGTAAGCGATTTAACCATTTGGGATTGCTTTAATATAAACGAAATAGATAAGTCTTTTGATGATGATAAAGGTACAACGAGGGTATTAGTTCAATCAGAAAAGGGTCAAAAATTATTAGAAAATTTAGATAATGTTAGATTAAAAGAACTTGATATAAATATTGCAACCAAAAAAGTTAAAGAAATGACTAATAGTGTTAATTACAATAGCAAAAGAAAAGAATTTTTTGAAAATATAAATGCCGATAATGTGTTTGAAAAATATTATCCTACTAATTTTAAAACAAAAATAAATTCTTTTGTTAGAAAAACATTGGCTGTTACTGGAGTATATAGTAGTGTTAAAAGTTTTGCTAAAAAAATTTTAAGAAAGTAGAGTGAATTGATTTATGGCTAAAATATCAGTTATCATGGGAATGTATAATACACCAAGTAAAGAGATGCTATCCACCTCATTAAAATCCATATTAAATCAAACATTTAAAGATTTTGAATTAATAATATGTGATGATGGTTCGTCTAATGATTGCATTAAATGGGCTAAAGAAATATGTGATGGAGATAAAAGAGTTAAATTTATTAAAAACGATTGTAATAAGGGACTAGCTTATACCCTTAATCATTGTTTAGAAGTTGCTACCGGCGAATATATTGCTAGAATGGACGATGATGATGAATCACACTTGGATCGTTTTGAAAAACAGGTTGAATTTTTAGATAAACATAGTGAATATGGATTAGTTGGATCAAATATGAATCTCTTTGATAAAGAAAGAGGAATTTGGGGATTTAGAAAATATCCAGAAATTGTAAAAAAAGAAGATTTTTTATATAGAGTAGCTGTTCCTCATCCAACAATTATGGCACGCAGAAGTGCATATGATATAGTTAATGGATATAGGGATTTACCAGAAACATTAAGAGTAGAAGATTATGATTGTTTTATGAGAATGTTTGCAAGAGGCGTGAAAATGTATAATTTTCAAGAACCATTATTTAATTATAGAGAAGATTCTAGGTGCGCTAAAAAGAAAAAGTATAAATATAGATTTAATGAGATGTGGGTAAGAAAGAATGGATTTAAAGAACTAGGTATAAATAAATTAAAATCTGTTCCTTATATAGTAAAGCCATTGATTGCCGGTCTAATTCCTCAGAAAATTATTAAACAAGGTCAAAAGAAAAAATAGGTGATTAAATGTATATTTATTTTTTAATAATGATGGCTGCTTTTTTCCTTTCAGGAGTTTTAAACAAAGTTTATTGTAAAGATACTAAATTCACTAATTTTTGCAAATTTATAATTAATATTTTTATATTTTTAATTTTACTTTTGCCTATGGGATTAAGATATGGTATAGGTACAGATTATTTTTATACATATTATCCATATTTTAATTTTATAGGTCATGGAACGCGATATTTTGATGAAGTTGGCTTTAACCTTTTAAATATCATTGTTTATAAATTATTTGGAAGATTTGAAATGCTAATTTTTATTACATCATTTATTTTTATATATTTCATGTATAAAGGCATTTTAAATAATCTTAATGAAAAAGAAAGACCATGGGGGACTTTAATGCTATTTTTGAGTCAAGCATATTTTTATTCTATGAATATGGTTAGGCAATCTTTAGCTATTTCAATTATATTTTTTGCCTTTAAATTTTTAAAAAGTAAAGAATATAAAAAATACTATATGTGGAATTTAATAGCGTGTACACTGCACTACTCTGCAATTATTTGTTTATTATTTCCTTTGTTTTTAAAAATCAAGCCTAAGAAAAAAACAAAATTGGTAATCATATCAATCTTAATTTTATGTCAGCCTTTTTTGTCAAAGGTATTACTAAAAATTATAATGTCAACTAAATATTCTTGGTATATAGGCTCACGATATACTCATGGAATATCGAACACAGTTATTTTAGTAAATATCGTTTTATTCATTTTATCTATTTTATATGAAGATAAAAATTCTACTAGTGAAGAATATATGGTATTAAATACAATTAATTATATATGTATTTGCTTGATGCTTTTGCTTGGATGGGTTCCATTATTTAATAGAATTATTAGGTATTTCACAGTATTTCAAGTATTATTAGTTCCAAAAATTATTTATAGTGAAACTAGTTCTAAAAAAAGATTAGTTTTAAAGTGTCTATTATTTTTGATTTTTTTTGTACCAATGTATTATCAAATATTTTTACTTGGTGGAGAAGGAGTTGTTCCATATTCATCAATTTTTAATAAAAGTTAGAAGGGAGAATAATTGTTTAACAATTAAATAAATATTATGATTAAGATAAGTATTATTGTACCAATTTATAATGTTGAAAAATATTTAAAAAAATGTTTAGATTCAATATTATCACAAACTTATAAAAACATTGAATTAATATTGGTTGATGATGGATCACCAGATAATTGTGGTAAAATTTGTGATGAATATGCATCTAAAAATAAATTTATAAAAGTTATTCATCAAAAAAATGCTGGGTTATCCGCTGCTAGAAATGCTGGTTTAAAGATTGCAACCGGCGATTATGTCATGTTTATTGATAGTGATGATACTATTATAGAAACTGCTTGCGAGGAGTTAGTGGATATAATAGAAAAAAGATCACCTGATTTAATTTGCTATAATCTTCGAAAAGTTGATTCAAATGAGGATACTTTAGATAGCGGTTTTTATTGCATTGATGATACAAAAAATATTAGTGAATTTGATGTTTCAGGTGCTATTAAGGATAATATTTTTAGAAAACATATAAGGTATGAAGCAACAAGTAAAATATATAAAATAAGTATTGCAAAACAAATTGGATTTCCTATTGGAATGTATGCTGAAGATTTTGCAACATTTTATAAATTTTTATCAATTTCTTCAAAAATTTTATATTATGATAGAAATATATATAATTATTTTGTTAGAGGTAATAGCATAATGGGCAGCAAAAGTGTTAAACTTTATAAAGATGTTTATAAAATAGAAAATGAGTTTTACAAATTTTGTGAAAATTGTAATCTTGATGAAAAAACTTCAAAAAAATTAGAAAGTAATTATTTTAAGAGTATAATTAAAATTTATTCAAAATTATGCACAGCACATGATGTTGAAAAAGATGATAATCTGATATCAGATGTATATGATAGCATACATCAAGTTAAAAGTTATATGCTCCCATTAAATTTGAAATTTTTGAAAATGTTTTTTACATTGCTAGGAAAAAATGCTGCTATAATTTTTTCAAAAATATATAAGAATCTTTAACAAAAAACATGATACTATTAATAGCAATTTAAATAATTGGTTAGTATTTTTTTATGATTACTATTGAAAAATATTTAGATAAATGTTTAGATTAATAATTAATCAAGATTATGAATATTATTGATGTAGTTCCAGCAATAATAGTAAATTACTTATAATAAATATGTTAAGAATGATGAAATATTTAAAATTATAGTTCAAGAAAATTTTTTCTATTTATGCTACAGAAAATTCTGAGATAAGTGTTGCTATTTGTGGTTTAATATTGCTCTCAGATAATTTAAGTATTTTAATAAAAAATAATAAAAAAAATAGAAGGAAGGTTTAATAATGAAGAAAGTTGGAATAATGACAATGCATAGAGTTGTTAATTATGGGTCTTTTTTGCAAGCCTATGGTCTAAAAAAAATAATCGAAGGGCTTGGAAATAGTGTTGAATTTGTTGATTTCAATATAGAAAGAAGTTTAGTTGAAGAGGAAAAAAAATTGTTATTAAAAAAAATAAAAAATAATTTAAATTTTGTGACTTTTTATAATAAAAAAAGGTGCTTAGAAAAATTCAAAAAAGAGTATAATGATAATTATTTGCCTATGCTTGGTGTAGGTGCTAAGAATTATAATCCTGTCTTAGATACTTTGGTAATTGGAAGTGATGAAGTTTTTAATTGCATGCAACAGTTGCCTGTTGGTTATAGTAGAGAATTATTTGGAAAAAATTATGAGAAAATCAATGTTATTTCATATGCTGGAAGTTTTGGACACACAACTATCAAACAATTAAGAGAAAAGAAAATAGATAAAGAAATTGGTGACATGTTCAATAAATTTAAAACAATATCAGTTCGAGATGAAAACAGTAAAAAGATTGTAGAATCTTTATCAAATAAAGAAGCAATTATTCATTTTGATCCAGTATTAATAACTAATTTTGACAATGTTATTACTAACAAAGTACAAATGAACAATTATATTATTGTGTATGCATATACTGGAAGACTTTCTAAATTTGAAGAAAAATATATAAAAAAGTTTGCTAAAAAATATAATAAAAAAATTGTTAGTTTAGGTTTTTACCAGAAAATTGCTGACTATAATTTAGTTGTAGAGCCATTTGAAATGCTGGAATACTTTAAAAAGTCTGATTATGTAATTACAGATACATTTCATGGTACTATATTTTCAATAAAGATGCATGCAAAATTTTGCACAATAATTCGTGATTCAAATAAAAATAAGTTGTATTATTTATTAAATGAGACAAAGCAGTTGTGTAGACAAGTAAATAATCTTGATGATATTGAAAGATTATATAAAAAAGATATGAATTTTAGTGAAACTGATAAAAAAATAAATGAAGAAAGGAAATGCTCTATAGAATATTTGAAAAAAAATATTTAATTTGGTGAATGTTATGAAAAAAGAAAATCGTAAAAAGTATTTGATAAAAAACACAGCAATATTAGCAATTGGCAATATAGCCACAAAACTAATATCTTTCTTTTTAGTACCGTTATATACTAACATTTTAACAACGGAGCAATATGGTATAATTGATTTGCTATATACTGTTTGCACTGTTGCTTATCCAATTATTACACTTAATATATCTGAGGCTGTATTGAGGTTTTCTATGGATAAAGATGCTAATAATAATAAAATTATGAGTATTGCCAATATTATAATTGCTTTTTCAATAATAATTGGATTATTAAGCTTTCCTGTTATGAACTTATTTGATAATTATCGTCAATATTCATTGCTATTTTATCTTTATTTAATAACTTTAGGCATTAGTCAAATTTTATTATGTAATCTAAAAGGAAAAGAACAGTTAATTGAATATTCAATTGGTAATTTTATACATATGTTACTTATAGGATTATTAAATATTTTTTTTCTTTTGGTAATTAAAATGGGAATAAACGGATATTTTTGGGCTTATATAATTTCAAATATTGTAGTATCTCTTTATGCTGCAATAAAAGGAAATGTCAAAGATTCAATATTTGCCTTTTCGTTTGATAAAAAGCTTTTTATAGAGATGACAAAATATTCGGTAGTTTTAATTCCTAATTCATTTATGTGGTGGATTATGAATGCTTCTGATCGTGTAATGGTAACCAATATTCTTGGTGCTCAAGCGAATGGCATTTATGCAGTATCTTATAAATTACCATCGATGTTAACCGTTATTACATCAATATTTACAAGTGCGTGGATTTATTCTGCTGTTAATGAAAAAGATAGTAGTGACAAAAATGAATATACTTCAAGTGTATTTTCGTTATTAGTATCTGTTATTCTTTTAATATCTTCTGGCATGATTATGATGATAAAGCCATTTTTAAAAATATATGTTTCAAATGATTATTATTCATCATGGCAATTTACACCTTATTTAATTATTGGTTTTTCTATATTGACACTTGCTTCGTTTCTTTCATCATCCTACAATGTTCATAAAGATAGCAAAGGCTTTTTGTTTTCTGGAACAGCAGGAGCAATAATTAATGTTATTCTAAATTTCTTATTAATTCCTTCAATTGGAATTAACGGTGCTGCCATTGCAACGGCACTAAGTTATATATCAGTATTTATTTATAGAATATTTGATACGAAAAAATATGTAAAAGTAAAAATATTTACAAAAGAATTTATAATTGGGTTTTTATTATTATTTATTGAATCATTAACTGTATATTTAGATTCAATTATTGGTCAAATTTTACTGTTTATAGAATTCATTGTCATGTGTTTTATTTTTAAAAAAGAATTAAAATTAATGTTAAAAAGTATACTAAAAATTTTAAATTTAAAAAAGGGTGGTAACTTAAATGAAAAGTAATAATCTCGTAAAAAATAAAAAATATTGCTGTGGTTGTGGTTTATGTATGAGCAAATGTCCAAAAAAAGCCATTTCAATGGTTGAAGATGAAACTGGCTTTCTATTTCCAAAAATTGACGAAAGCAAATGTGTTGATTGCCATGTTTGCGTTATTAATTGCCCATATCAAAATAATAATAACAATGTATCGGAAGAACCGTATAATCAACAATGCTTTTTAGCCTATAATAAAAATTTTTCTTCCTTAATGAATTCATCATCTGGAGGGGTATTTGGGGCTCTTGCTGAAAATTTCGTAAATAATGGCGGAATTGTTTATGGATGTTCAATGGAATATGAAGAAAAATTAATTCCAAGACACATTAGAGTGAATAATCTAAATGATTTAGAAAAATTAAAAGGTTCAAAGTATGTACAAAGCAACATATTTGAATCATTTTCGTTGATTAAAGAAGATTTAATAAACAATAAAAATGTCCTTTTTACTGGTACCCCATGCCAAGTTGCTGCTGTTAAAAAAGCAACACAGAATATTAAAAGTGGAAACTTATATACAATAGATATTATTTGCCATGGTACTCCAAGTGTAAAAATTTTTCAAGATTATATAAGCGTTTTGGAAAAAAAGTTAAATGGTAAAATTTATAATTTTGTTTTTAGAGATAAATGTATTCGTGGAACTGGTTATAATGCAAAAATTTTTTATAAAGATAAAAATGGTAAAAAACATATTAAATTTTTACCAAGTATCTTATCTTCATATTATGATTATTTTCTAAAGTCTAGCATTTCCCGTGAAAATTGTTATTCATGTAAATACGCTTCTAAAAATAGGGTTGGTGATATTACTATTGGTGACTATTGGGGTGCAGAATTGGAACATCCTGAATTTATGAAGAATAATGGTGGTCAAGTTGATATTAGAAATGGTGTATCTTGCTTATTAATTAATAGCAATAGAGGTGAAGAATTATTTAAAAAGTATAAAAATGATTTGATATTTTTTGAAAGTTCATTTGATAAAATTGCTGCTCATAATGGTCAGTTAAATGCCCCATCAGTTCCAAATGAAAATCGATTAGAGATATTAAATGATTATGAAAAATATGGATATGAATATGTTAATGATAAATTTGAAAAGAATTTATCTTTAAAAAATAAAATAAAAATGTATGTTCCTACTTTTGTGTATAAAATAAAAGGAAAATTTAAATAATTTAAATGAAATTTTAAATTGATCAGAGCAGAAAAATACAGTGTTTTGAATTTACCATCAGATTCTGATTATGCTGAGTTTTATTCAGAATCTAAATCAGTTGATGATTACGGTGCTCTTAAGTTAATCAGTATGTTAAACAAAAATAAGTTATGCGATTTTATTTGTTCTTCTGAAAATTCGAAAGAATATTTAAAAGACTTTGAAAATATAATTACAGAAATTAATGAAAAATTTATTAAATTAAAGATTAAAGATTGATTGTATTTTCTTTTAGTAATGCAATGCATGATAATTTATTTAATAAGATAGCTGATAAGTTTTCATCGTAACGAGAATTTAAATAGGCTAGTATGGAAAAACTAATGGCTGGTAATTTTAGTTATTGCGATACCCAATTAATAGAAGAATTAGTAATAAAAACTAATGAATTAGGAGAACATCAATATGTCGTTTGAAAAAGTGGAAAACTGTAATAAATGTGGTTTATGTCAAAATCAAAGACCTTTATTAGATAAAGAAGATAGATGTGATGTTATGTGGGTTGGTTTATCGGCTAAAAGGGTTGATGATCTAAATAATTCTATTCCTCTAAGTAATGATACTAATAGTGGTAAAATTATTGAATTAATTGAACATGAATTACCAGATTTAAAATTTTATAAAACTAATTTAGTTAAGTGTTTACCATTAGATGAAAATAATAAGTTAAGATATCCAACATCAAAAGAAATGCAAGCTTGTATAAATAATTTACTTATAGAAATAGAAATCTTAAATCCTAAAATAATTCTGGTTTTAGGAAAACTAACATTTAATTTTATTGAAAAGTATTTTATAAAAAATAACATAGATAAAAGTAAACTAACTTTTATTGAACATCCATCTTATATTTATGTTTATAAAAGAAAATACATAGATGATTATATTGAAAAGATCGTTGATATATGTAAAAAGAAAATAACCACTAAAGAAAGCCTACTAGCAACTAGTAAAAAAAATTGATAAATATTTCATATAATGTGAAAAAATCGTATAAAGTGTTGTATTTTCCGTAGTTTTAGGTATAATATTCTTCACAAAAGAGAAAAATTATAATATAATTTAATTATAATAGAGGAGGATATGTATGTTAATAGGTTTTAAAGTGAGTAATTTTAAATCTTTTAATGAATTACAACATTTTTCAATGTTGGCTGGTAAAGTAAGAAATAACGAAAGTCATATTTATGAAAAAAATAATAAAAAGATTCTTAAGTTTTCAGGGGTGTTTGGCCCTAATGGTTCTGGCAAATCAAATTTAATTCTTGCCATTAGTATTATAAAAGACATGCTTAATGGTGGAATAAGGACCTTAATAAATAATCAATTTTATCGTGGCCAAGACGGTGATGAAAATAGAAATTCTTATTTTGAATATGAATTAGCTTTAAATGAAAAATTATATTCATATGGATTTGAACTTAATTTTTCTAAACAAGAATTAGTATCAGAATGGTTAATTGATATGACTAAATCTACTGAAAAAATCATTTTTGAGAGAGATTTAAATAAAAAAGCAATTAATTCTGATATAAAAGCTAAAAATGAATATTTTGATACTTGTTTAAAAGAAATGAAGAGTAATAATACTGACTTATTTCTTTTAGAAATGTCAAGGCGTTTATTAATGTCTCAAAATAATAGTAGCTTTTTTAAAGACATTATAAATGTTTATAATTTTTTTGCTAATGAAATGGTAATCATAAGGCCAACATCACACAAAATAATGCCACTTGATTATGTGGATAAAAAGAATGAGATTATTAAATATCTAACCAAAATGGATATTAATATTAGTGATATTAGAACTGTAGATTATGATATGAGTGTTATTAAATCAAGAATGTCAGATGTTGATTTTGCAAATTTCATTAATGAATTTGATATATTATCTAAAAAAGCAAATGTCAATAGTTGTACTTTAAGAATAGAAAATGACTTATATTCAATTAAAAAAGCAAGCGATAATCAATATCAAGTTAAAGGCTTAAAGTTTATGCACAATAATAGTAAATACTCTTTTGGAGCTTATGAAGAATCCGATGGCACTATTAGAGTGTTAGAACTATTAGATATATTATTAACTGATAATAAAGTGTATTTAATTGATGAATTAGATAGTAGCTTACACCCTATACTTGTTAAAGGATTATTAAAATTGTTTTTAGAAAGTAATAAACAAAATCAATTAATAATTACGACCCATGAATTGAGAACTTTAGATTTTGATTTGGTTAGAAGAGATGAGATTTGGTTTACTGAAAAAAAAGAAGATGGAAGTACGAAGTTATATTCTTTAGAAGAGTTCAAAGATGTTGCTCGTTTTGACCGTAAAATAGATAAAGCATATCTAGAAGGAAGATTTGGCGCTGTGGCTAAAATCGATACTGATTATGAGAATTAAAGCCCCATTCGCTCAAGAAAGAGAAACTGCCATTTTTGATTATCGTAAAAAGTATTTTATTGCCTCAGAAGGAGCTGCTACTGAGCCTAAATATTTTGAAAAATTAAATGATAGTATAATTAAAGAAAATGTATCAGTTATTAATATTTTGCGAGATTATGCTTATCAAGGTTACAGTAATCCTACTCATGTTGTAAAACTACTACAGACATTTATTGCTAATAGCTTTGAAGGAATAACCGTTCAAGAATTGAAAAACAAGCTTGCTAACTGGGCTCATGAAAATCCTAATAAAATAAATCTTGATTCCATTTTGACGAAAATAAATCAAATTTATAAAAATGAGAATAGTAGGATACCTTATGATAATTTAGAAAACTTATTTATGTTGCTTTTTAGAGAAGAAGTATATGAAGATGTAATAAAAAATTTTGCAAAATATGTTATGGCCCAAGATGTAACATATTCACCAGTTAGAGACACTCTTAATATGGTAATTGATTGTGATAAAGATAGTTTTTCTAATGAGCAATATGATAATGTTGTTAAATTTTGTAATGATAATAATGTTAATATATATGTAAGTAATCCTTGCTTTGAATTATGGTTATTGATGCATTTTGATGAATTTGATAAAGAAAATAAGGCTGATTTATTTTTAAATAAAAAGGTAAATGATTCGGGAAAAAGGTATCTTGAAAAAAGATTAAATGAAATTTGTCGATTTAAAAAGAATTGTATTGATTTTTCAAAATTTGAACATGGTATCAAAAAGGCTATTGAAAGAGAAAAGGATTTAACTGAGGACATAACTAAAATAAAATATGAATTAGGAACTAATGTCGGAATTCTTGTTAATAATATTTTAACTGATGAAGATTAGGAAAAACATAATTCTACTTAGTTTTTTATCAACAGTATTATGATTATATTGAAAAGATCGTTGATATATGTATTCATCGATGCTGCCAAAAAGGAACACTTAATAAATAATTGTGAATACTCGTCACATTTAACCATTTTGCCTTTACAAACTAATTAAATATGCTATTATGAGATTGTTAGTTTAACTAATTAGAAGTAGGGTTTATAATTATGAAAAAGAGAGAAAAAGTAATAAAAGGCTTAGTTTTCTTAAGTGCTTTATTATTAAGTGTGAATGTTCAAATCGTAAATGCAACGGCTGGTAAACTAAGAAGTCGAAGTATCATAACCTGTAACGGTATTATGTATGGTAAACATGGAGATGGTCATTGGCACCAAGCAGTAAAACATAAAAGCGGATATTATCCAGTTGGCAGTCCTGTAACACCGCCCTGTTTAAATACTAATAATAGTAATAAAAATAATAACAATAATAAAAGCAATCAAAAATCAAATAGTAGCACTTCAGCTAGCAAGAAAACAGAAAAAAGGGCTAATCTGGATATTGAAAACATTAGAATAAATGATGAAAAAATAGATACTATTAAAAATACTATGACTTATACAACTTATGCTGAAAGTATTGATTTAGAAGTAATTCCCAAAGATTTGGAAGCGACTGTAAAAATTACGGGGAGTCTTGATAACTTAGAAGTAAATAAGCCAAGAAAAATAAATATAAGCATAACCCATTTAACAAAAACTAAAAATTATACTCTAAATGTTATTAGAAAAGTTAATCTTGATACCGCTAAAATTAGTCTTAATAACAAAGAACTTGATTTAAACAATGAAGATTTAAATATTACTGTAAAAGATAAAAAATTAAATTTTAATTTAGAAAATACTAAAGATATGTCATTAAAAATATATAAAAATGATAATGAGATAGTAGGAAACTCTGATACAATAGAGGAAACTGCAACTTATAAATTAGTTCTTAATACTACAGATAATCAAACTAAAAGTTTTAATTTAAAAGTTAATTATATAGAAGATAATACTAAAAAAATAACTGATTCTTCTAAAATAGATAATAATAATTCAGAAAAAGAAAAGACTAATTCTAAAGAAGGCTTAGGAATAACTATTACTACCATATTAGCTATTACTTTTATTTATTGTTATTTAGTAAAGAATAAAAAATAAAAATAGGAACATAATACTATAAATTGAAAGTTGATTATTAAAAAATTGATTTGTAGTTTAAATAAGATATAGAAATGGAGAATAAAATTTATGACTAAATTAGATGAAAGAGAAAACCAATTAAAAGAAAATACGAAAAGGAATGAAGATTATCTAAAGATGTTTGAAAAAAGCTTAGAAGAAAAACAGCTTACAGCTAAGACCATTAGAAAGCATGTATCTAACATTGATTTCTATTTAAACGATTATCTTACATATTATGATGAAATTATTAAAATGAAAGACGGCACACAGTATACCGGATCATTTCTAGGGGATTGGTTTATTAGAAAAGCTATGTGGGCTTCAAAGTCATCTATTAAAGAAATGTCTTCTTCTTTAAAAAAGTTCTATGAATATATGAGTGCATTGGGTTTCGTTAAAATAAGTGATTATCAAGAGATGTGTTATGAAATTAAAGATAACATGGATCTTTATCTTGAAAACTTAGAAGATTATGATAATGGCACTTTTGACTTTCTGTTCTAAAAAGACCAAAATAAGCCTTATAAATTTACTATATATAAACTTAAAGGTCGTATTGACAAAAAATGTGTAAAAAATGCTGATAAAACTTGCAAAATAAAAAACTTAATAGTAAAATGAAAAAAGAAGAGAGGAAGATGAATATGGAAAATATGAAGAAGTTCTTATTCTTATTTGTAGCTGTATTACTTACAACAGTAAGTGTAAATGCTATGTCTAAGGATGAATTAAAAGACAAACTAACAAAATCTTACACAATTAACGGAGTAACTTACCAATTAAATAACGGTAATGCCAATACGGTAAGAAGTTATTTAGAGCAAAACGATGTTAGTGAATCAGATTGTGACTATATTTCTGCACAAATTGATAAAGCTGTAGAAATCATTAAAAAAGCTAATGTATCTGATTTATCTAAATTAAGTACAAGCACTAAAAATGAATTAAAAGCATTAGTAAATAATGTTGGTGCTAACACTAAAGTTCCAGTAAGCATTAATAATGGAAAATTATTCGTTGGTTATGTAGATGAACCTACTAAAGCATTCTACAATGACAAAGTAAATGTTAAAACAGATGTTAAGTATACTAATGGAAACTTAGTAATTACAATTGCTTCAGTAGTTGCTATTATCGGAATCGCAACAATTGCTGTAAAAGCAAAAAAACAAAATGCTTAATTTACTGAAAAAAAGTGGGAAAGTGATTGTTAGAGAGTTAGCAATCGCTTTTTTCTTTGCTTCCCTCTTAGTCTTACTTGTTAATTTTACCTTAAATGAGAAAATTGCTACCTATATCAATCTCTTTAATAAAGTAGCGGTAAGAGAGACTAAAAACACAACAAGTAGCGATTTATCCAATATTAAAATTGATTCCGAAACAAAAAGACTAAGTCCGATTCCCGCCTATGGCGAAGACTTTGGTACTATAAATATTCCCGATATAGATAGAACTATTAAACTATATAATGGCGACTCCCTAAGTATTATTAAAAACGGGGCTGGTCGTTATATTGGGTCCTTTTTCCCAGGGGAAGGCTTACCTATTATCATTGCAGCCCATAATAGTATGCGTGATTTTGGTCTTCTTCCTAAACTAGTAAATGGTTCCAAAATTTATATCGACACTTATTATGGTAAGTATACCTATGAGGTTTATGATTATGGAATTTATATTGATAAAGACCTTAATAAAAGATTTAATACCTTTTTAGAAGAAGAGGGCGAAAGAATTTTATTATATACTTGCTATCCAATCAACGGTGTCGGGTATCGTTACCAAAGATATGTTGTGTTTGCTAAAAAAATAGAAGGGAAAGACCTATGAAAATATTTTTAAGTTATACCATGAAATTTATTCAAAGTATTAGTTTCTTCCTTCTAAGTTTGGGTCTTATTCTCATTCTTACGGTCTTTAATGAAGATTATGTCCTTGATTTACTAGAAAATCATAATTACTATCAAGAATTATATGATAACTCTATAGAAGAAGTATCATATTATTTAGAACAGTCAGGTTTAAATGAAGAAGTTTTAAACAATGTTATTACTGTTAAATCTTTAAAAACAAGTATTATTACTACTATTGATAATCTATATAATAATAAGAAAATAACTGTTGATACGGAAGAATTTCAAAAAAACTTGACGACTAATATTAATAATTATATTAAAGATAATAATATTCGGGTTGATGATAAAGATACGGTAAATCTTTTAACCAAAAAATTAGTTAATATTTATGAAGAAGAAATATCTTATAATAATACTTTTGAAAAGGTAAGACCGCTATTTAATAAGGCGTATAAATTAACCAAAATAGTCTTAGTAATAAGTTTAATTACCTCAGTAATTACCTATTTAATAAATCGTTATTTCTTTAAAGATCGTAATATTATTGCCTCTTTATTTACTAACTTTGTTATTCTAATTGGTTTAGTATTATATGTTAGATATACCATTAGTATAAATGATATTTTCTTCTATAACACCTCAATTAGTAATGTCTTAAAAGAATTTATTAATAGCGTTTTAAAATGTATGACGGTAACGGGAGTAGTATCCTTTATCTTAGGACTTCTTATAGTCTTTATAACTACAGGTACTTTTAAAGCGTTAAGACAAAATAAAAAGATATTTCATACTATTTTAGTTATTATTTGGATGGTTATAATATTTACCTTTTCTAGTCAAAGTGGTCCTAAATCTACTAAGACTAGTGATGTTGTAACAAGTATGGTTGTAAATGTTACTACGAGTGTTACAAATAAAGATATTCCGAGAGAAGAAGTAAAACAAAGAATAGAAGATAGTACCTTTATAGTTCGGAAGATGGCTCATTTTACGGAATACTTAATTCTTGGTATTTTAGTATTACAATTATTAAGTGATTATACAAAAATAAATAAAAGAGTATTAATAATTAGTTTACTTATTTGCTATCTTTATGCGGTTAGTGATGAAGTTCATCAAATGTTTATTCCCGAAAGAACGGCTAAAGTATTAGATACCTTTATAGATGGAACTGGTTCTTTAGTTGGTATCACTCTTTATAGTATTTATTTTAATAAATGTCGAAAAATGTCGGAAATTGGCGGACGATAATTAGTTATAAAAATGTTTGGGTTTGTTATAATAACTTTAAGGAGAGTATATGTTATTGATAATATTAATAGGTCTAATCGTTTTCATGCTATGGTGCATGTTAAAATGTAGTGCCGAGGCCCAAAAATTAGAAGATAAAATGTTAAAAAACACAATAAAAATCAAGAAAAACTAAATAAGAAATAAAAGAAAACTTACTTACTATTCTTGATAAAATGTTGTGTTTTTTGCTTGCCATAAAGTATAACTTATTATATAATAATGAGAGTTAAGAGGGAATATATGGAAGAGATTAATTTAAAAGAATTGTTTGACTATTTTGTGAGTAAATGGTTTATAATTGCCATTACGGGCCTAGTTTTTGTTGTAGTAGGAGCATCTTACACCGTATTTTTAAAAACACCGATGTATAATTCATATACAACAATGGTATTAACTACTAATAACGAATCTAATACTAATCAATCAATTACGCAAAGTGATATTACTTTAAATAAAAACTTAATATCTAACTATCGAGTAATTATGAAATCACATAGTATTTTAAATCAAGTAATTAATAACCTAGACTTAAACACATCAGCTGAACAATTAAAAAAGGTGGTAAATGTTACCACAGAAGATGATACAGAGATTATTCGTATTTCTGTTAATAGCGAAAATGCTGAAAATGCTAGAGATGTTGCTAATGAAATAGCAAGAGTATTTTCTAATGATGTAGCTAGATACTATAGCATTAAAAATGTGGCTATAGTTGATTATGCTGAAGTAGCAAGTAATCCTTATAACATTAGTTTACTTAAAACTACGGTTTTAGCTTTACTAGTTGGTGTTGTACTTGCGTGTGCTGTCATATTTATTATGTTCTATTTCGATACAACTATTAAGAGTGTTGAAGAAATTGAAAGTAAGATTGGACTACCAACATTAGGAGTTGTTCCACTTAAATATGTACCAAAAGAGAAGAAAGGAAAAAGAAAATGAATAATGAACTTATAGTTGCTAATAATCCTAAAAGTGGAGTAGCCGAAGCTATTAAAACTATTCGTACTAACCTTTTGTTCTCTTCAATTGATGAACCCGTAAAATCAATATTGATGACGAGTTCAATGAGTGGTGAGGGCAAATCCTTCGTTAGTGCGAATCTGGCTGTTGCTTTTGCTCAAACCGGTGTTAAAGTGTTAATTGTTGATTGCGATCTACGCCGTGGTAGACAACATAAAATCTTTAATATTGATAATGAACAAGGTTTATCAAATCTACTTTTAGATGATGTAGACAAAAATTATAAAAAATATATTAAGAAAACTAGATATGAAAATATTTATGTTTTACCAATGGGTATTGTGCCACCAAATCCAAGTGAACTTTTAGCATCAGCTAAAAATAAACAATTAGCTAAGACATTAAAACAAAAGTTTGACTTAGTAATTTATGATGGTGTACCAGTTGGCGGCTTAACAGATTCTATTATTATGGCTGACTTAGTTGATAAGATCGTTATCGTATCAGCGTATAAAGTAACACCAGTAGAATTCTTAGCCAATACCAATAAAGCTTTAGAAAAATTTAAGGATAAAATAGCGGGAGTAATTTTAAACAAGTTCCCATCTTCAAAAGATCATTACTATAGTAAATATTATAGTTAAGACTAGTTAGGAGTAGTAGAAATATGATTGATTTACATAGTCATATCCTACCTAATATTGATGATGGCTCTAAATCCTTAGAAGAATCAATTGCTATAATTAAACAAGCCGTTTCTAATGGAGTAACTGATATCATTGTTACTCCTCATTTCATATTAGGCAGTAGTTATAATAAAGAAAAAAGCGCTAATAAAAAGCTATTAGCTGATTTAAAGAAAAGAGTAGAAGCTGAAAATTTAAGTATCAATTTACATCTTGGCAATGAAATATTTGTTGATATTGAGATGGTAAGTTTACTTAAGAAAAAGAAAATAGCGTCATTAAATGATAGCAGGTATGTACTCTTTGAATTACCCATGAATAATGAATATAAAAACATTAAAAAGACACTGTTTGATTTACAAAGTGTGGGGTATATTCCAGTTATTGCGCATCCTGAACGCTACCGAATTGTTAAAGAAAATCCCCAAATAGTCGAAGAGTGGCAGGAAGCGGGAGCTGTTTTTCAAAGTAATATTGGTTCTTTATTTGGTCGTTATGGAAAAGAAGCAAAGAACACGCTTATAACTTTACTTAAACATGAGGCCGTAAGCTTTATAGCTAGTGATATTCATCATAGTCGTGATACTTTCTATGAGGATATCCCTAAATTAAAGAAAATGCTAAAAAAAATAGTTAAAGAAGACTATGTCGAAGAGTTATTGGAACTTAATGGCAAGAAAGTTTTAAATAACGAAAGAATAGAGGTAAGAGAAGTAATACCTTTCAAAAAAAATATATTCGGACAATATAAATAAGCCTCAATTGGGGCTTATTTAAAACTACAGAAAGACTGATAATAATGAACTCGAAAATAAATGCTTGTGTATTAGGTTTTGCTATTGGTGAAGCCTTTGGTTTACCCCTTAATTATATAGCTAAAGAAAAGTTGATAAATAAACCTGTAACTAAAATGCTAAAATGTGAAAATTATGATGTTCCCATTGGCACTTGGAGTAGTGGTACTTCTAATTTGTTAGCAACTATGGATTCTATAATTACTAAAACCAGAATTGATTATAATTCCATTGCTGATAATTTGCTTCTTTGGTATAAGACGGCTAAATATACGGCCACGGCAAGTGTTTTAGATATTGATTTTACTAGTAAACATGCGCTAAATAAATATTTTGAAGAAAAAAGTGATGCGACCAAATTAGGAGGTACTGGTTATAGCGATTGTGGTAATGAATTTTTACCCCGTTTATTACCAATTGCCTTTTATCTTTATTGTACTAAAGCTCGTGATTATACTATTCATTCGGTAGTGAAAAATGTAACCTTTATAACCCATCGTAGTGAAATCCCTGCTATGGCGGCTTATATTTTTACTAAATATATTATTTTCTTACTTAGAGGAACTGATAAACTAGCAAGCTTTAGTATGTTAAAGAATCTTGATTATACGATGTATTTTAAACCCGAAACAATAAAAGAATTTGAACATCTCCTAAAAGATAATGTTTATAACTTACCACTTGAAATGATTAATTCAAATAATTATGTTGTTGATACTTTAGAAGCCTTCTTTTATTGCTTTATAAATTCTAATTCCTTTAGTCAAGCCCTAATTGGTTCTGTAAATCTAGGCGGACAAGCTTCGATGCTTGGCGGGCTATGTTCAAGTGTAGCAGCCATCTATTATGGTTATGAAACAATTCCCACTAATTTAGTTGAAAACTTAAATAAAAAAGAATACTTAATGAAAATGATAAGTGACTACGAAGATATTTTAAATATTATTTAATATCCAGAGAAATAATGGCCCAAAAATATTTTGTGAGAATTTTAAAAAAGTACTTTACAAATAGTAAAAAGGATGGTATGATTAAATCACTTAATAGTAGAGAAAGTACTGCTGTTATTAGTAAGAAAGATTCTTACTTTATTAATAATAAATGTTATATTTATTTAATGATTTTTTTAAAACCCTTTGATGGTTTAACAGTACTAAACTCATTTATCAATCTATTAAGTATATGCTGCATATGTGGAATATTGATAAAAATATATGACTTTTATCTGTCAATATGAGTTATATATTAGGAAATCCACAACAAAGTTAATATGTTTGACAGACATGTTACTTTTCTAAAAAACTTATTAGAGTAAAATCTAATAGGTTTTTTCTTTCCTTTTTAAACTTATCATGCTACAATACTTAAAGACAACAATGGTTAGGGATGTAGTAGTATGCAGGGTAAAAGCTTTTTAGATTATCTTTCTAAAATAAAAGATGATGACATTTTAAAATATATAAATAGTAAAGTTAAGTATTATCAAAACTTTTATAAATTAAATAAGTCTTTAGGACTCCTAACTCCTACTAAATACTCCTTGCCATATTATGGCTTTATTACTAGTAATATTAAAATAAGATATAACTTAGAAAATGATTACTATAAAATAAGAAATACTAATTATCTTTATGAATTCTTTAAATATTTACAAGAAAATAAAATATATAATAATAACGAGGCTATCTTAGCTATTCCTTTGTTTTTGGAAAATTACTTTGGCAGGAAAACTAGTAGATTAAAAAGAAGAGAAGATATTTTAAAAATAGAAAGTGATAGTAGAATTTACTTAAGTGATATTGAAAATCTAAAAAATGCTAATGTGGCAACTTCTTTAGAATATAGCCTGTTTGCCCAAAATATCTTAACATTCTTAGGGTATGATGCCATTTTATTGATAGGTTCTTTTAAAAGAAAAAGTATTAACGATTTTTATAGTTTTAATATCATTATGATGGATAATAATTATTATTTGTTTGATTTTTATAATCCGGTTAATGTTTATGATAAGACTGGTGAGGTTATAAATATGCAACCATTTCAAGTAAAAATAAATAACTCGGATATTGACCTTTTCTTACAAGGGTTAAAGCCCCTAGTCTTAAAAGAGTATAAAAGAATAATGACTAATCATTTGTACCAACAAGTAAGTATTGATACTAACCGTATATATAATTTAAATGAAATTTATGAATAATCAACTAATAGCAATTTAAGAATAGACTAAATGCAAGTTTTTTACTTAAATTAAAGATAATTAGTTGTTTTTTTTGTTTTCTTTTCCTATAATGAGTATGGTGATTATGTGAAAGATTTACGCGTTGTATTTATGGGAACTCCTGATTTTGCGGTTCCTGTTTTAGAAAAATTAATAGAAAAGACGAAGGTGTGTTTAGTTGTAACCCAACCTGATAAAGAGATTGGCCGTCATAAAATACTTACGCCAACGCCAATAAAAAAAGTGGCTTTAGAAAATAATATACCCGTTTTTCAACCAAGCAAAATAAAAAATGATTATGAACCTATTGTTGCAGTTAAACCAGATATTATTATAACTTGTGCTTATGGTCAGATAATTCCTAAAGTCCTTTTAGACTTACCAAGATTAGGATGTATTAATGTTCATGCTTCTTTACTTCCTTATCTTAGAGGGGGAGCTCCTTTGCATCATGCGATAATTGATGGTTATAAAAAAACAGGGGTTACTATTATGTATATGGATGAAGCTATGGATACAGGGGATATTATTAGTACCGTTACTTATGAAATTAAAGATACAGATAATGTTGGTATTATTCATGATAATTTAAGGGAAATGGGGGCCGAACTTTTAATGCAGACTCTACCCAGTATTATTGATGGCACTAATAAGAGAATAAAACAAGATAATGCTAAAGCAACATATGCATATAATATATCAAGAAGTGATGAACACCTAGATTTTACCCAAGAAGGAATAATAATTGATCGGAAAGTGCGAGGTCTAAATCCTTGGCCTCTTGCAAATACATATTTTGATGATGAGGAAATTAAAATAATCAGTGGTTATTTTGTGGAAGGTAAAAGTAAACCTAATACTATTAATGTTGTAACTAAAGATTCTTTAGGAATTGGGTGTCGTAATGGCATATATTATGTAACTTCAATTAAACCAAGTGGTAAAAAAATAATGGATATTAAATCATATTTAAACGGAATAGATAAAGATAAGTTATTAGCTAAAAAAATTAGCTAGTAAAAATATAATTTAAAAAGATAAAATAAAGTGCTTGTAAGGTTATAAAAAATTAAAATGGGTGGTTTGGGAAATGTTTAAAAAGAAAGTTAAAGATAATAAAGAAGAAATAAATCTTGATGATAAGTTGCAAAAGAAAATTTTGGTAAATATGATAACCTCTTTAAGAGGAGTAGGGGGTATTTTATTGGTACCCATCTTTACTATTTATGGCAGTATTCCTGCCTCTATCTGGTTTGTTTTATTTATGGCAACCGATTGGATAGATGGGTATCTTGCTCGTAAATATGAAGTATCTAGTTTCTTTGGAGCCTTACTTGATGGTATGTTTGATAAATTATTTGGTATTATATCCTTTTTACTTTTAGCAAGCATTAGTCCAAGCTATACGATACCTTTGTTATTTGAAGCCGGAATCTTGAGTTATGGCCTTTATAGTGCTTCTAAGGGTAACAATATTAAATCAAGTTTAATTGGGAAAACTAAAATGTGGTTTTTAGCAGCTTCTGTTCTTCTGGGATTCTTAAATACGGATTACTTAGCCTTAGAAAATTTTTTAAAAACTCTTAACCTAAATGTTGTACCCTTAGATAATTTTGTAAAATTAGAAAAAATTACTAGTAGTGCTTTAGTAGGCATGGAAGCATTAAGTTTAACTAGTTATGTGGTTAAAGATAAACTTCAGGATAATACTAAATCCGCTAAAGTTCCGCTTAAAGTTAAAGATATTAAAGATGTAATTATAAGTAGAGATAAAGAAACTAAAAAAGAAGTAAAAATGCGTCTTTTTGATACCAATTATTATGAAGAAAATAAAGATAAACCATTAAGCTTACTTCTTAATTTAAAAAAACATGAAAATATCTAAAAAATAAAATAAATTAAAAATAATTAAGATATAAAGACAAGGAATTAAAATTATGATAGGAATGGTAATAGTAAATTATAACGATTATAAGACAACTAAGAGATTACTTGATAATGTTAAAAACTATAAAATATTAAAAGAGATTGTCGTTGTTGATAATAAAAGTACGGATGATTCATTAGAAAACTTGCAAAGATTAAAAAACAAAAAAATAACTATTATAGATAGCGGAGAAAATAAAGGTTATAGCTATGCTCTAAATGTGGGGTGCAAATACTTAATTGCTAAATATAAAGAGTTAAATATTGTAATTTCCAATAGTGATATCATTATAGATAGTGAGAATGATATAAAAGACTTAAATAGTTATATCAGGGCTAAAAATGTTATAGTAGGACCCACTATAATTCAAGGAAATGAACTCAATAGAGGTTTTAAAATACCAACCCCATGGCAAGATATTAAACAAAATATTGTCTTTTTTGGTAAAAAAGTTTTAACTAAGGAACTTAATTATCCCGATAACTATTACTATAAAGATATTAGTAAAGTTGATACTGTATCAGGTTGTTTCTTTATGATAGCAAGTAAACATTTAGAAGAAATGGGTTATTTTGATGAAAATGTGTTTTTATATTATGAAGAAAATATAATGGGAGTAAAGACTAAAAAATTAAAGAAAAATATTATTGTTTGTAATAATGTTGATGTTGTTCATGACCATTCGGTTTCTATAGATAAGAGTTTAAAAAGAATTAAAAAATATGATATTTTAAAAACTAGTCAGGAATACTTTGAAAAAACTTATAATCATGCTAGCAAACTAGAATTATTCTTTTTAAAAGTTTTTAGATATTTAACTAGAGTATTATTATTAATTAAATATATGATTGATTAGGATTAGAAGTTCTAATCTTTTTACTATGGGTAAAATATAAAGAATACTTTGAGCTATTCAATAAATTTTAATTTGATTTTTTCTTAAATAAAGGTTTTTTAAATGGAAAATATATGGTAACATAGTAGATGGATACCAAAGGTAGCAAGTATTTAATATTACTCATTTGGTATAATAATTATAAGGATGATGATAATGAAAAATAAAAAGAATGAAATAGCGATTGATGTTAATCATGTTACTAAGACTTTTAAGTTATATTCTGATAAGCCGCAAACCTTAAAAGAAAGGTTAGTAAGAGGTTGGAAGAATAAGACCGAGGAAAGAACAGTCTTAAAAGATATTAATATTGAAATTAATAAAGGGGAAACCGTTGCTTTAATTGGCGTTAATGGTAGTGGTAAATCGACCTTACTTAAATTAATGACTAAAATAATTTATCCTAATAAAGGAACTTTAAAAACTTATGGAAAATTAACTAGTCTTTTAGAGTTAGGAGCAGGGTTTCATCCAGATTTTACAGGTAGAGAAAATATTTATTTTAATGCCGCTATCTTTGGCCTTACGAAAAAGGAAATTGATGATAGATTAGAAAGTATTATCGAATTTAGTGAATTAGGGGATTTTATTGATAGTCCAGTGCGTACTTATTCATCAGGTATGTATATGCGTCTTGCCTTTAGTGTGGCTATTAATGTTGATGCAGAGATTTTACTTATTGATGAGATTTTAGCCGTAGGAGATCAACATTTCCAAGATAAATGCTTTGCTAAGTTAGAAGAACTTGCTCAAAGTAATATGACCATTGTTATCGTTAGTCATAGCTTAGATTCTATAAAGAAGTTATGTAACAGGGCTATCTGGATTAATGAAGGTAGGGTGGCTATGGACGGTAAATGTAGTGATGTCATTAGTGAATATTTGAAAGTTTGCGGGTAGGTGAAGAATATGAATGTATTTAAAGAATTATATCAGTATCGAGAATTATTAAAAACTAATGTTAAAAAAGATATAAGAGGTAAATATAAGGCATCATTTTTGGGAGTCTTATGGTCATTTATAAATCCGTTATTACAAGTACTTGTGTATGCTATTGTATTTCCTTATATTATGAAAGTACAAACAGAAAACTATTTAGTTTTCTTAATATGTGGGATTATCCCTTGGACTTGGTTTACAACGGTAATAAGTCAAGGTTCTGGAATATTTGTTTATAATTCCAACCTTATTAAAAAAGTCTATTTTCCAAGAGAAATTTTACCAATTTCAACAGTTACAGCAGGATTAATTAATTTCTTTATTTCTTGCATAATTATACTAATATTTGTTCTGCTTGGTGGTTGTGGTATAAGTTGGCATTTAATTTTCTTGCCATTCATAGCCTTAATCCAATACATATTTAGCTTAGCTTTAGTATTTTTGATAAGTGCTTTGAATGTTTATATTAGAGATATAGAGTATATTGTTGTATTTATTTTGAATATGTTATTTTACGCTACACCGGTGTTATATTCATATGAAATGTTTGCTGGAACTAATTTAATATGGTTATTTAGATTAAATCCCATGGCCCATTTAATTAATGCATACCGAGATATATTTTATGTTCATGCAATACCAAAGATTGGAAATTTAATGATAGTATTTGGTGTATCAATTTTGTTATTAGTTATTTGCTATTTTATATTTAAAAAGTTAGAGAAAAGATTTGCAGAGGAGTTATAGTTATGAAAAAGAAGTGCGATGTTATTATACCAGTGTACAATGCACCGGAATATGTTGATTTTTGTGTATTTGCTCTTATCAATAACACTGATGAAAGTTTATTAGGAAAAATTTATTTATTAGATGATTGTTCAAATGAAATTACAAGAGATTTATTAGATAATCTACAAGTTAAATATGGAAATACGGTAGAAGTAATCCACAATGAAAATAATCTTGGTTTCATAAAAAATGTCAATAAAGGCTTAAATATAAGTAAGGAAAAATATGTAATGCTTTTAAATACCGATTGTTTTGTTGCTAAAAACACCGTTGGAAAGTTAATGGAACATATGGAAAATGATTCAAAAATTGGTTTGATTTGTCCTGTATGCTCTAACGCTGCTAATTTAACTTTACCAATTTATCCAGGTTTCTCATATATGATGATGGATAGTTTATTAGAGTCTAAGTTTAAAGGTCAAAATTTTGATGCTTGTACCGTTGTGGGCAATTGTTTAATGATTTCTAGAGAATGTATGGAAACAGTTGGCGGCTTAGATGAAATATATGGTATGGGTTATGGTGATGAAACAGATTACCAATTTAAAGCAATGGAGAAAGGCTTTACCGCAAAGGTTGCTATAGATACATATGTTTTTCATAAAGCTGAGGTGTCTTTTAATACAACTAATAAAAAAAGAAGTGAAAGATTAGAAAAAAATCGTAAAATATTTTTTGATAGATGGGGAGAAAAATATTATGCGTTATTGGAAGAATATTCTAAAAATGATCCTATAGAATATATTAAGGATTGTATAAGTGAAAAGGATTTACGACCGGAATATGATTATTGTTTTGTTTTACCACAAATGGGCAAAGGAACTGGTGGGGTAATAGTAATTAACGAATTAACCAATTACTTAAATGTCTTAGGTTTAAAGGTTGGTATGTTGAATCTTTATCCAGGCAAATATAACGAAATTCAAACATTTAAGCCAATTGCCGCTACGGATATTCGTCAAATAAAAGCTAAATATCTAATTGCTACAATATATGATAGTGTCTTCTTCGCTAATAAATTAGCTAAAAAAATAGGGTCTAAAGTTATATATTTTTCTCAAGGATATGAATTCTTATTTAATGAAGGACGAATGTATGAGCAGGTTGAAGCCTCTTTCAAATTGCCAGATTATGTATTAACAATTTCTAATTATTTGAAGGATAGATATAAATTACTATTTAATATTGATAGTGCTGTTGCCTTAAATGGTATTAATTACAATTTACTTCATAACAATAATAAACGAGTTAATTCTAAAAAAAGAATAATTATGAATATTAGACAAGAAGTATTAAAAGGCGGTTGCTTTTTAAATGATATCATAAAATTAATTACCGTTGAATGCAACAATGTTGAAATTCATGTTATAAATAATGCCGGCGATTTTACTTTTCCAATAAACAATAATAGTACTTGCGATGTCATTATTCATAATGGACCTATTTCTAAAATAGAAATGATTGATTTATTAAAAAAATCTGATATTTTAGTTGATGCTTCATTAAGTGAAGGATTTGGGTTGTTACCATTAGAAGCCATGGCTGCTGGTGTTGTTCCTGTTGTTTCTAACAGCTTTGGCAACAATGAGTATTGTAAAGACAATGAAAACTGTTTCTTAATAACTGGTGTTAATGACACTACAAAGTATGCCGAAAAAATCAAATTACTATTAAATGATGATAAAACTTATGAAAAGTTACAGAAAAAAGCCATTGAAACATCAGCAAATTTTGATTTCGATGACAGAATTGTTGAATTTAAAAAGGCTTTAGATGAAATAGACAGCGGAAGATATGCTAAAGTAGAAGATAATATTAGAAAAAAAGACATTGAAATATTATCAAATTATACTTTAAGTGATTATGCTTTCAATCATGTAATAAATACAAGTATTAGATTATTTGCTGAACAAAAAGCAAAAGATGATAAAGAGAAAATTTACAGAAAATCAAATCGCCTTCATAATTTTAAAGTGATTTTAAAAGAATTTATAAAGGCTAATGTTTATTTGTTTAAATTAACTATAAAAACAATAATAAATAAGGATTTTAAAATATGAAAAAAATAGCAGGTGTAGTTGTTTGGTATAATCCAACAAAAAAAGAAGTAAAAAATATAGAAACATACTTAAACCAATTAGAAGTATTATATGTTATCGATAATTCAGATCACAATAATGAAAAATTACTATCCAAAAATGATAAAATAAAATATTTACCTAATTATAGTAATCTAGGTATTAGTTATGCTCTAAATAAGGCTGCTAAAATGGCCATTGATGAAAAATATGAATTTTTATTAACAATGGATCAAGATAGTTCGTTTACAGATAATAATCTTACTGAGTTAATTAAATACGCAGTAAAATCGGATTTAGAAAAAGTGGCAATTATAAGTCCCAAACATCTGATAAATGTCAAAGAGGAAAAATCATCAGAAAAAATTGATAATCCACTCGAAGTTATGACATCTGGTAATTTATTGAATTTAAATTTATATCAAAAAATAGGTGAATTTAAAGAAGAATATTTTATAGATGATGTTGATATTGAATATGGTCTAAGATTAAATAAAATGGGTTATAGAATTGATAGATTAAATGAGGTTACATTAAAACATCATCTTGGCAATATAAAGAATGTCAATGTTTTAAATCATAATTTCGTTTGCAGCAATCATAGTGCCACTAGAAGGTACTATATGGCTCGTAATACCATGTATTTATGTGACGAATATGCAGAAATTTATCCGGATTATTGCGATTTTATGAAAAGAGGATTGCTTGGTCAGATTCAAAATATTATTTTATTTGAACCTGATAAAATAAATAAATTAAGTGCAATAAAAGAAGGATTTAAGTCATATAAAAATGGCGTTACGGGTAAACATGATTTAAAATCAAAAGTAAAAAGTAATTGGTTATTTTTAGTAATAATGTTTATAATTTTCTTTGCTTGTAGTGAAGTTATTACCTGGGATAGCGCCCATTATCTTTCATATGTTAATATTTTTGAAGGTATTGCTCCAATAGCAAGTTGGGATATAGTAAGAGGACCAGTCTTTCCGTTTATAATATTTTTATCTAACTCGCTGTTTGGAAAAACAACTCAAGGAATAATGATTACTCAATTTTTAAGTTTTACAATATTATTCTTTACAATTCAATTTTTTCTGAATAAACTAATTAGAAATGGTAAACATAAAACAATTAAGATAAGAATAATTGAAGCAATTTTGCTATTTAATCCTATTATTTTGGGATATTATCATGTTTTATTAACAGAATTTGTAGCAATTACATTGATGATGTTCTCTCTTATGGTTTCTTACTTTTGGTTTAATACAGACTCAAGAAAAAACAGAGCTTTTTGCTCATTATACTTTTTATTAGCAGTTCCATTTTCATATTATTTAAAACAACCCTATATTTGTTGTACGCTATTACCGTTTGGCTTTGCCTTTCTTGTTTCTATAATTAGAAAATTTGATTGGCATAAGGTAGCTAACTTCTTTGTGTCTTGCTTGGGAATCTTATTACTTTTAGTCGTTTTAAACAAATCATGGAATAATTATTTAATTTCTAACGGCGTTAATATGAATACTGGTAGAGATACATCAAGTATTTTTGCTAAACAATTATTAAATGGAGTTGCCAATTATAGTATAAATAATAGTTACAATTTTGAAACCTTTGAAGAAGATAATTTATTATCTGATAAAGAAAAAGATATTATTAGAAATACAGAAAATAAAAGCTTAATAACCGTAATTGATATTGTTGATAGCATTAATGTGCTAGAAAGGGATATTATCATTGCTAATAAAGATAATAATATTTCATCAAAATCGGCTTTAATTGAGATAGCATCTACATTTATTAAATATCCAAATTTGATTACTGTTAACTATATAAAAAATTATTGTGCTTTAAGTAGTATTTGTAATATTGGTTCAGACGAAGCAGGAGTTATGTATTATGTAGCAGATGGTTATGATTTTATAAATTCATACGAAAACGATATTATTGCTGGAAGAGTTTTTAAACAAGGTGATAACACTTTTACATTATCTGATGAGTTATATGAAAATGCTAAATATTTTAAACAGTCAATTACTCCAACTGTGTTGACCAAGATTGAAAATAATTTGAAAATCCCAACAAATATAATTTATAAATTAGTTATTATTGCAATACCTATATCTGTTCTTAGTGGATTTATCGTTTATATGATTTCGCGTAGCAAGTTAAGCTTGTATTATAAAAGAATATATTTTATTTCAATGTTATTACTATTAACATCTCTATTCGGAGTGATGGCAAATGCTTTAAGCGGTTCTGTAATAGATAGATATACTGTAGAATTTTATATTCCTTCATTTCTAGGAAATTTAGGAATGGTAATTTGTACGATTGAAGCAATAAATAAAATGATTTCAAATAAAAGGTGAGGTAAAAAATGAAAAAAGAAATTGAAGAAAAGAAAAATAAAAAAATAGCAGTGTTGATTCCGTGCTACAATGAATCAAAAACAATAGAAAAAGTAGTGAAAGATTATAAAAGTGTATTACCAGAAGCTGATATTTATGTTTATGATAATAACTCTAAGGATAATACTGATGAAATCGCCAGAAAAGCTGGCGCAATTGTCAGATACGAATATCGTCAAGGAAAA
The DNA here is from genome assembly GCA_934095825.1 of uncultured Bacilli bacterium. Next base: position 29,603 of record CAKOKQ010000002.1, read on the forward strand.
GGCAATGTCATAAGAACAATGTTTAGGGAAATAGACGCTGATTGTTATTTAATGATTGATGGCGATGATACTTATCCAAAAGAAAATGCCAGAGAGATGTGTGATTTGGTTCTTAATGGTAAAGCTGACATGGTAATTGGTGATCGTTTATCAAGTACTTATTTTACTGAAAATAAGCGTCCATTTCACAATTTTGGAAACCGCATAGTAAGATACTTAATTAATAAACTATTTAAAAATAATGTAAAAGATATTATGACAGGTTATAGGGCTTTTAGTTATGAATTTGCTAAAGGTTTTCCGGTTTTATCAAAAGGCTTTGAAATTGAAACAGAAATGACTATCCACGCCGTTGATAAAAATTTTAAATTGGTTGAGATTCCAGTAACTTACCGTGATAGACCAGAGGGAAGCGTTTCAAAATTAAATACATATAGCGATGGATTTAAGGTGCTAAAAACAATTGCAACTTTATTTAAAGAGTATCGTCCTGGATTGTTCTTTGATATTGTAGCTATATTGTTGTTCTTGCTGTCTTTGATATTAGGAATACCTGTATTAAGTGAATATTTTAAAACTGGTTTAGTTCCAAGATTTCCGAGCTTAATTGTAGCTACTGTTTTTCTAGTGATGGCGATGTTAATGTGGATTAGTGGTATTATTTTAGAAGTTATTGCTAAAAAACATAGACAATTGTATGAATTGTATTTGAACATGATAAGCAAAAAGGAAGAATAATAAAATAATGCAAAAGTTGATTAAACAATTATTGAAATTTGGGGTTGTAGGTATCATTGCATTCTTTATCGATTATGGCGCAATGATGTTATTTACAGAAGTCTTTGGAATTAATTATTTAATATCATCAACTTTATCATTTATTATATCTGTAATCTTTAATTATATTGCAAGTATAAAATTTGTTTTTGAAGTAGGTCATAAGCAAACACTAAAAGATGCTGCCGTGTTTATTGGCCTAAGTATAATTGGATTAATAATAAATGAAATAATAATGTACATAGGTGTGGATAGACTGTTAATCGATTATAAAATAACCAAAATTGGTGCAACAGCCTTAGTTATGATATTTAATTTTATAACAAGAAAGATTTTTATAGAAAAATAAGGTCTGCAATTTATGTTAGTAAAACAATGGGAAATATGCTATAATAATCTTACGATTGGATAGTGATAATATGCGTAAGAAAAATGGTTATACATTTATTGATATATTAATAGTAATATTAAGTTTAGGACTTATTACTTTATTTACTGTTCCTAGATTAAGTCATGCTTTTGAAAATGATAAAAATGAATTATATAATGATTCCCTTGAACTTTATCTTAATCAAGCAACTAAGTATGGTAATACTATTAAAAATGAAGTAAAAGAAAATAATTCTTATATTGTAAGTATCAAAGACTTAGTTGATAAAGGCTATATTGGTAGTGGTGATGGTGAAGTTACAGACATAAGAGATGGTAGTTCCATGTTAAATATGAAAATCCATCTTATTTATGATGAAGAAAAAGATACAGTGTATGCTGAAGTGGTTTAAGAAGTTTTAAAGACTTCTTTTTTTGAAAGGAAGGAATTTATAAAATGAATTATATATTAATTGCTAATGTTAAAGATAAAATAATAGAAAATAAATATTTAGAACAATTTAAAGATTATCTAAAAGCATATGAAAATGACAAAGCTTATATTTTAAAAGCTAAAAATATTAATATAAAATTTGAAAGTATTTTATGTAAGTTAACTTTAGAAATGGTAAGTAAGTATCTTGATAGGGGAATAATTATAATAGATATGACTGATACTTATAAAAGAATAAGTGAAACTATTAAAAACGAAAATGATATTAAGATAACTGATAAAAGAGTAGTAATGCCTATAAGAAAAACAATGATTGATTATTTTTTAAAACCTTAAAATATAAATTTAACAATGCTGCTTGCACAAAATCAAGAATAATAAAAACTTTATTTTGTACAAAATCAAGAATAACAAATGGCTTAATTTGCACAAAATCGGGATTAGTAGCGAAAAAGTGTCAAGAAAGTGTCAAATTTTTAAGAAAACTATGATAAAAAAATAAAAACATAGTATCATAATTCATGTAAGGAGTGATTAATTGTGTTATACCCATCTATTGATAAACTATTAAATATCGTAGACTCAAAGTACAAATTAGTACATATTGCTTCTCGTCGTAGTAAGCAAATGATGGAAAACAAACATTTTCAAATGAATGAAAATGAATACAAGAGTAAAAAAGAATTAGGTAGAGCCCTTGAAGAATTAGAACATGGTCTAATCAAGGTTGAAAACTAATTCTTTTTTTAGTTTTATCTGAAAAATTACCGTAAAAAGCCAGTTTTTAAGTGTATAAGTGGTGCAAGCGTGTTATACTTATTAAGTAGAAGAAAGGATTAGATTTTATGGAAAAAGTATGTTTAGTAGATGGTAATAACTTAATGTTTAGGGCCTATTATGCCACCGCCTATAGTGGCAATATGATGAAAAATTCTAAAGGATTTCCCACCAATGCTTTATATGGCTTTGTTAATATGATGCAAAAAATAATTGAGGAAGAAAAACCTAAATACATTATGGTAGCTTTTGATGTAGGTAAAAACTTTCGTAAAGAAAAATATGCAACTTATAAGGCCGGACGAAGTGAGACACCAGAAGAATTAAAATCTCAAATGCCTGTTGCTCGAAAAATATTAGATGCTATGGGAATTAAATATTATGAGTTAGAACCATTTGAAGCTGATGATATTATTGGAACCTTTGCTGATGCTTGTAATAATAATTGCGAATATGATGCCACCGTTATTTCTAGTGATAAAGATTTATTACAATTAATTACTGATGAAGTCGAAGTTAAACTATTAAAAACCAAAGATTATATTAGATATAATCCCATTAATTTTAAAGAAGATTGGGGATTTACTCCCATTCATATGATTGACTATAAAGCCTTAGCCGGCGATTCATCCGATAACATTTCGGGAGTTAAAGGAATAGGGGATAAAACAGCTATTAACCTTTTAAAAACCTATGAAGATTTAGATGATATATATAATCATATTGATGATATAAAAGGAGCAGTTAAAACTAAATTAATAAATGATAAAGAGAGTGCCTATATTTCGAAAGAAATGGCTACTATTTATAAAAAAGTTCCTATCGATATTAATTTTGATAATATTAAATATAACGGTCCTAAATTAGAAGAATTAGCTAACATTTTTAGTGAATTAGAATTCTTTTCACTTTTAAAAAATACTAAACCTAAAACAATAACTAAAGAAATAAAATTTACAACAATTTTGGATCCTAATGAAATAGAAGATACTGATACTTATGCTTACTATATTGAGTGTGATAAAGAAAACTATCATCAAGCAAATATTATCGGTATGAGTGTTGTTACTAAGAAAAATAATTATTATGTTCCGAAATTGTTAATTAAAGATACCCTAAATTATTTAAAAAATAAAATTAAATATACTTATGATTTAAAGAAAAATATTTGTCTTTTAAAAGATGAAAATATACTAGATAATACTATCTTTGATACGATGATTGCCTCTTACTTGTTAGAAGAAAATACCAAGGAAGATATTGCCTATCTTATGATACCTAAAGATTATAAAGTAGAATTTTATGATACTTCCTTGAGAGTTGGCTTTACACCTAAAGATATTGTTACTAAGTCGCGTTTTATCTTTGATACTCGGGATGATTATTTAAAGAAAATAAAACTAGAAGATATGGAAAGCTTGTTTACTAATATAGAGATGCCTTTAATAAAAGTTTTAGCTAATATGGAATTAAATGGTATCAAATGTGATAAAGAAGTTTTGAAAAGTATGTCTTTAGAAGTATCAAAAAAGATTAAAGATATTGAAGAAAGAATTTATTTTGAGTGTGGAGAGGCCTTTAATATTGCCTCCCCTAAACAATTAGGAGTAATCCTTTTTGAAAAATTAAATTTACCGTTTGCCAAAAAAAATAAATCAGGAGGTTATAAGACTGATGTTGATACTTTAAAAAAATTAGTTAATTATAGTCCAGTAATTAGTGATATCTTAGAATTTAGAAACTTAAATAAACTTTATACAACTTATCTAGAAGGTCTTATTCCGTATATCTTTAGTGATGGTAAAATTCATACTATTTATAAGCAAAATTTAACCCGTACAGGCAGGCTTTCATCAGTTGAACCAAATATGCAAAATATTCCAGCTAAAGATAGTGAAGGAAGAAAGATAAAGAAAGCCTTTTATCCCGAATATGATTATCTTCTAAGCTGTGATTACTCTCAAATTGAGTTGCGCCTTTTAGCCCATATTAGTAAGTCCCAAGAACTAATTAATGCTTATTTAAATGATGAAGATATCCATACGAAAGTGGCTGCTGATATTCATGGTATTTCTCAAAGTGAAGTAACTCCTCTAATGCGTAAAACTGCTAAAGCCGTTATTTTTGGTATCGTTTATGGTATCAGTGGGTTTGGCCTCGGCGAAAACTTAGAAATACCTGCTAAAGAAGCTAAAAAATTCATTGAAAAATACTATGAATTATACCCAGGGGTTAAAAAATACATGGACGAAATTATTAAAGAAGCTTACGAACGCGGTGAGGTTAGAACCTTGTTTAATCGTAAACGCACCATTGCTGAATTAAATAATAAAAATTATATGATAAGACAACAGGGCGAAAGAATTGCCTTAAATACCCCAATTCAAGGAACCTGTGCCGATATTATGAAAAAAGCCATGGTTGAAATTTATAAAGCCTTTAAAGAAAATAATATTCAAAGTAAAATGCTATTACAAGTCCATGATGAATTAATCTTTGATGTTAAAAAAGAAGAAAAAGATCAAGTAATAGCCATTGTTAAAGATAAAATGGAAAATGCTATAAAACTCGATGTTCCAATTAAAGTAAGTAGTGATATTGGCACTAATTGGTATGATACAAAATAGTTAATAAAAATACATAATAAGAAAAAATTAAATACTAAGATAACAAAAACGAAAAAAAGTCGAAAGAAAATCAAAAAAAATAAGTTCAAACTATTTACAATTAAATAGGAACAGACTAAAATTAAAAATCAAGAAAGAAGAAGTAGTATGCCAGAAATAGCTGAAGTAGAAACTGTTAGAAATGTTTTAAAAAAAAGCATTTTACACAAAAGAATAATTGGGGTTGATATTTATTATGAGAAGATGATTGAACAAGATGTAAAGGAGTTTAAGAATTGTCTTATTAATAATGAATTTAGTGATATTAAAAGAGTAGGAAAATGGTTAATCTTTGAACTTAATGATTATTATTTACTTAGTCATTTGCGTATGGAAGGTAAGTATTTTATTAAAGATACTAAGGAAGAAAGAGCTAAACATGAACATGTTATAATTCATTTTGCTGATAATACAGACCTTAGGTATCATGATACTAGAAAGTTTGGACGCATGAAAATAATTCCTAAGGCATCTTTATATGAAACCGAAGAAATTAAAAAGCAAGGAAAAGAGCCAGCAAGTAAAGAATTAACAGCACCTTACTTAATAGAAAAATTTAAAACTAAGAAAGAACCTATTAAAACAGCTTTACTGGATCAAACAATTATAAGTGGTTTAGGAAATATTTATGCTAATGAAGTTTTATTTGCTAGTAATATTAATCCCCAAAGACCAGCAAACAGTATTACACTAGAAGAAGCTGAAAAAATAGTTGATACCAGTGCCAGTATTATAAAAAAAGCCATGGAATTAGGAGGAACAACGATTAAAAGTTATACTTCTAGTTTAGGCGTTACAGGACATTATCAAGATTATCTATGTGTTCATAAAAGAGAAAACTTTCCTTGTAAAGTTTGTGGAGAAAAAATAATATGTATTAAAGTAGGAGGAAGAAGCACTTACTATTGTCCAAAGTGCCAAAAATAATTATGGAAATAGAAGAAGATAAAAGAACTATTGATAAAGTTGATTTTATAGAAATGAAGAATTTTAATAATTATTTACTAGATAGTGATCTTTATAAAGTATTTGACTTTGGACTTAATTATGGCAATAAAAATATTAAAATTTTTAGGATAGTCGAAAGATATACGAGATATACAGTAGGAGCCGTGGAATTTTTACTAACACCAATGGGACTTGATATAAAAATAGGCTTAAATAGTGCTTATCGTTATAATGGAAATGGCACAAAATTATTAAAAATGATTATAAAATCATTTGGCGAATCTCTAAACAATACAGAGTACTTTGTTGCTCATATTGCCCCAGATAATTTAGTATCCCAAAAATTATTTTCTAAGTGTGGTTTTGCTAGTGATTTTGATGAAATTGAGACGGAATTAGCAGAAGGGTACTTAACATATAAAAAAAGAAACCCTAATTATGGCAAAAAAAATTACCGAAAAGATGAAGTTATATTTTGTCAAAGTGATGATGCTAATGCCTATTATAAATTAGAAATATTTAAAAGTGATGCGGCTGGTAATATTTTAGAAAAAAATAAACATTATGTTGAAGATTTAAATCAAATTTTGAAAAAAACAAGAACTAAAGGAGAAGAAAAAATATGATTAAATTAAAAATGAGTAAAATTTTTGTTTTAGGAATGGCCAGAAGTGGTTATGAAGTAAGTAAATACTTAAGTAAATATAATAATGAAATAATTGTAACTGATGCTAAAGAGCAAGATAGTGATAAAGTAAAAGAATTAGAAAGTTTAGGCGTTAAAGTCGTAATAACAGATAAGCCCGAAGAACTATTAGATAGTACTTATGATGTAGTTATTAAAAATCCAGGGATTAAATATACTAACCCTTTAATAGTTAAAGCTGATACTTTAAATATTCCCGTTATTAACGAAGTAGAAGCTGCCTCTTACTTTTTTCCCGAAGGATTACAAGTAATTGGGGTAACTGGCTCAAATGGTAAAACTACTACTACCAATCTAATAAATGAAATGCTAAAAAAAGACGGTAAAAAAGTCATCATGGCTGGTAATATGGGAATCCCTGTTTGTAGCGTTTTAAATGATTTAACTAGTGATACTATTCTTTTACTAGAAATATCTATTCAACAACTTTGTAATATGAATCATTTTAAAACTAATGTTAGCATTCTAACTAATCTTACTCCAACTCATATTGACTTTTTAGATACTTATGAAAATTATATTAATACTAAGAAGAGAATATTTAATAATCATACAGATAAAGATATTGCTATTCTTAACTTAAATAATGAAGATGAGATAAAGTTAACTAAAGATATTAAATCTCATAAAGTTTATTTTAGTAGTACTAAACCAACTGATATTTGTGTTACCGATGACTATATTACTTACTTTGGGGAAAAAATAATAAAGTTGGAAGATATTAAACTACAAGGAACCCATAATTATGAAAATATTTGCTGCGCCATAGGGGCCGTTAAACATTATGGGGTAAAAAATGCCGCTATTATTAAAGTTTTAGAAGATTTTGGGGGTGTTGAACATCGCCTTGAGTATGTAAGAACTCTAAATAATGTTATGTATTATAATGACTCTAAAGCTACAAATACCGTATCAACAACTATTGCTTTAAAAGCCTTTAATAAACCAACTATTTTAATTATGGGAGGCTTAGATAGAGGACATTCCTTTGAACCATTAAATGACTATATGAAAAATGTTAAATTAGTTGTTTGTTATGGAGCTACTAAATTGCGCATTGAAAAGTGGGCTAAGGGTTTAAATATTTTAGTTAAAGTTTTTGATAATTTACACGATGCTACTATTGAGGCCGCTAAAGAAGCTACTGCTGGTGATGTTGTCTTACTTTCTCCAGCTTGCGCTTCTTGGGACCAATATAAATGCTTTGAAGACCGCGGTACGGAATATAAAAAAATAGTTAACGGACTATAAAATGCGGGTTGTATTAGATAATAAAGACATCGATGTTATAATCGAACATAAACAAAATAAAAATCTTTATATACGAGTTACAGATAATTTAGAACTGTTGGTAACTTGTAACAAAAGGGTATCAGAAAAAGAAATATTAGATATTATCGAAAAAAATAATAAGTCTTTAATTAAGATGTATAACAAAAAACTAAAAGAACTAGATAATAATAGTTTCTTTTACTATTTGGGAAAACCTTATACAATTATATATAATAAAGATGTAAAAAAATATTATATCGAAGAAGATTGTATTATTGTTAAAGATGAAAAAATGCTAAATAAGTTTTATGCTGAAGAGTGTGCGCGTATTTTTACTGAGGAAATAGAAAAATATAAACCCGTGTTTAACTATTTACCCAAATTTAGCTTAAGGGTTAGAAAAATGAAAACTCGTTGGGGTGTTTGTAATAGGGGTAATAATACCGTTACTTTAAATAGTGAACTTTTAAAAAAAGAAGTTAGACTTATTGATTATGTTATTGTTCACGAATTAAGTCACTTTAAAGAAGCTAATCATAGTGAAAGGTTCTGGCATGAAGTATCTTTAAGATACCCAAATTATAAAGATGCGAGAAAAGAATTAAATGAAGTTTAAGATGCCTAAAAGGCGTCTTTTTCTATGAAAAGAAGTGCTATAAAAGCACTAGATTAAATCTTCATTATTATAGATAAAATCAACTATATTAACATTATGAATACCATTAATATTCTTTTGAAAAGTAAAATCTAAAATAAATAAATATCTTGGATATAAGTCCTTTATTTCATAAAATGGTTTATATTCTCTGTCTTTGTTTTATTATTAAGCATACCGATTAATAAAAAAAGAAGAGTAACGATTGTTACGGAGATAATGCTGCTTACTACATACGAGTTTATTTTAACTCTTACTAATGTTTAAAATAATACCAATGGAAGCAAAAGAAACTAGTAAACTAGAGCCACCATAACTAAAGAAAGGTAAAGTCACACCGGTAACAGGAATAAGTCCCACAACCACACATAAATTTAACAAAGCTTGAATTAAAATTCCAAAGGATAAGCCAAAACTTAAGTATTTGGCAAATAAGTTTTTAGCTTGCATACTTATCTTAATTGAAAAATAAAATAAAAGCATAAAAATACTGGTAACCACTAAGACTCCTAAAAAACCAAATTCTTCCGAAATAATAGAAAAAATAAAATCAGTTTGGGGTTCTGGAAGATAAAAATGTTTTTGAATGGAAGAACCAAAACCAAGCCCTAAAAGACCGCCGGGACCAATCGCATATAAACTTTGAATTATTTGAAACCCGCTACCTAAGGGATCAACCCAAGGATTGATAAAAGAAATAATCCTAGCTAGACGATAGGGCGCTACGATAATAAGACCAATTATCCCAAATAAGCCCAAAATCCCACACTTAACAAAAAAAGAAATTTTGGCACCTGATATAAAAATAATCATAATAAGAGTTAAAACAATAACCATACCTTGCCCAAAATCAGGTTCTAACATAATAAGACCAAAGAAAAGAAAAATAATTCCAAGAATTGGGAATATTCCTTTAACAATATCTTTTACTGAAGAATCATTATTGGCTAGATATTTAGAAACGAAAATAATTAAACCTATTTTAGCAAATTCCGAAGGTTGGATACCAAAAGAGCCAATTCCAAACCAACTTCGGGCTCCATTTCTCACCTTTCCAATACCAGGGATAAGTACCAAAACTAATAAAATAAAACAGACCAGTAGTATCTTGTTAGCATATTTATAATATTTTTTATAATCAAAATTAGATAAAATTATCATAATAAAAATGCCGATAATAAAAAATAAGGCTTGATGTTTAACATATTTTAAAGGATCATTAAACTTATATTCTGCCCAAATATTGCTAGCTGAATAAATCATAATAATTCCTAGGATTCCAGCAATAATACTTAAGAAAAATAATTTATAATCTATTTTTTTCAAAAAGAACCACCTATATAAATATATGTTTTAATTTTTAAATTATGGGTTAAATATTAATCCTAAAAGACATGAAAAAGCTTTAAGATTTTAAAATTTCTTAAAGTTTAAAATATCATTTATAATTAATTTTATCTATGTTTAGAAGTTTCAGCCTCTAGTTCTTCTGTACTGCCATATGCTTTTTTCATTGCCGTTAATATTTCTCTTTTTACTTCTTTGTTAGATGTAACTTCAAGACAAGCATTAAGTCTTTCCCTTAACATACCAAGAGCCTCAGAAACATCTACTCCAAGTGCTTGTAACTTAAGTATGGCATCTAAGCTTTTTAACTGCAAATTAATTGTTTCTATTGCATCATCCTGACTAAGACTGGATAATTTTTCTTGAAATGATTCTTCCTTGTCATTGTCTTCAGAATCGTTCCTGCTTTTTTCAGTCTTCTTTTCGATACCTTCAATATTATCTTCTGTTGGTTCTAATAAACCTTCTATGTTTTCAAAGTAATTCATTTCTTCCTCCATAAAAATTATATAATTATTAATAACATTTAGCAATAATTTATGATGAAGATAAAAAATTATCTTATACTATAAATAACTTGTATTGTTATTTTGCTTTTTTACTAAACGAATCTTTTTTATTTCTTGCACCATTTTTTCTGGTAATACTTCATCATTTAACCTAATTGAATTAATATATAAATTTAAAAGATCTTCATTAGCAATTAATAATAGCTCTTCCGAGTAGTCAGGCTTAATAATAGATTTTTCATAACGCCCTAAAAAATTACCATATCGTAGCTGAAAATTATCAATTGTTTCTAAAAAAGTAAATGAGCTATCACTAATACCAATTGATATAGCTGGATTTAGAGGGTGTACTAATATACTAGGAAATAAAAGGCCGTTTTTACTGGTGTAATCTTTAATACTTCTTATTAATACCTCTAATTTATAATAAGCATCATAACCAAATAATTTTATAAATTTATCTCTTTTAACATCATCATCTACAGCCATAATGCCAAGACTCTTGTTATTATAAAAATCAAGATAAAAATTACTTGGAAATTTGCTACCTTTAATAAGTTCACCAGCACTTATTAATTTAACTTTGGAAGGAATAAGGGCTTGCAGTTCGATAGATTTTTCAAATAAAAAATCATCATATGCTTTCTGTATTTTTTCTAAATAATTAGAAAATTCAAGACCACTTACTTGATCATTTTTGAAATATTTCTTATTTTGTTTAATTAAAGCTTCTAAAAAAGCTCTTTGTTCTAATAATTTATTTTTATATTCTATTTTTTCTTTCATATAATTATCTACCTTTTTAAATATTTTGCTTTTACCCAAAGTAATTTCTGCTCGGGGATAAATATATTATCATGTTTTAAACCAAATTACTAGATAGTTAGTTCTTAAAAGTAATCAAGAAAATATATAAGTGTTTTTATTTCTAAAGTTTTCTTTTAAAATTAATTTGTTAATCAAAAAAATAACTAAAATGAATAAAGTAGGGTAATAACTCGGCCTTTAACACTAATGAAACCTTCTTCTTTTAAGTTTTTTAGTTCTCTTGTCATCGCACATCTATCAATAGCTAAATAATCAGCCAAATCTTGCCAAGTACTTTTAAGATAAATTATTTTTGAACGATTTTTTAAAGCTTCAATTCGAAAATACTCTAGTAATTTATTACGAATCGTTTTTTGCGTTAATATCTCGATTCTTTCATTTTTTAAAGTGTTTTTTTCTAGGGCAATCATCAGTAAATTCTTGATAAACTGATTATAATAACTATACTTGGTATCATTTATACTTAAAATAACTTTATAATCTAACCATAATATTTTAGTATCTTCTCTTGTAATAATTTCATAATCATTACTAAGTAAACTAGTTAGAGAAGTACCTAGTATTTCATCTTCATAAATAGTTTCGATAATAGTCCTAGTTCCATTATAATCAATTCTTACAATATCAAGACTACCATCTATTACTAGGCCAATACTTTCCTTGTCTTTAAAAAGATAAGCTATGTTGACACCTTTTTGATATGTAAAGTTAGAAGTTTCTAAAAGTTTTAATAATTTGCTTTTATTATCAGGGGTTATATCTTTAAAAAGAGAAATCATGTTTACACCTCTTACTTAAAAATATAACAAAAAGTTAGAAATGTTGCAAGTGCAACAAAATAATTTTTGCGATTATGTTATATTGGGTATGTTACGAAAGGATATTAGATGTATGAAAGTAATTAAAAGAGATGGACATATGGTAGATTGGTGTCCCGAAAAAGTAGAAGCAGCCATTATAAAGGCTAACAACGAGGTAGAAGATGAAGATCAAGCCTCGGGTACCCAAATAAAAAATATAATTAAATATATCGAAAGACTAGGGAAGAAAAGAATTCTAGTTGAAGATATTCAAGATATAATTGAAATGAAGTTAATGAGTATTGGTAAGTATGAACTGGCTAAGAAATATATAACTTATCGTTATACAAGAGAATTAGTAAGAAGAAGCAATACGACTGATTTAGCTATTAAAGAATTAATTGATGGGGAATCAGAATATTGGAATACAGAAAATTCTAATAAAAATGCGAAGATAGTAACAACTCAAAGAGATTATTTAGCTGGTATTACAAGTACGGATATTACTAGAAGATTTTTACTTCCAGAGGATATAGTAGCAGCTCATGATGCGGGGATTATTCATTTTCATGATGCTGATTATTTTGCTCAGAATGCTCTTCATAACTGTGATTTAATTAATTTAGAAGATATGTTGCAAAATGGTACAAGTATTAATGGCGTCATGATAGAAAAACCTCATCGTTTCTTAACAGCTATGACAATTGCTACTCAGATTATTACAGCCGTTAATTCTAGTCAATATGGTGGTTGTACTGTAACTCTTACTCATTTGGCCCCATTTATTCGTTCTAGTCGTGAGTATTATGAAAAAAAATATAAAGAGCGTAAACTTACTAAAGCTCAAATTACTAAGTTTGTAGAAGAAGATTTAAGAAAAGAAATTACGGATGGAGTTCAAACTTTCCAATACCAAATCAATTCAATGACAACCACTAACGGTCAAGCTCCATTCCTATCAGTATGTATGTATTTAGGGGAAACTACGGAATATAAAGAAGAACTAGCCATGTTAATTGAAGAAGTATTGCGTCAAAGAATTCAAGGTATGAAAAATGAAAAAGGTGTTTATATAACTCCTGCTTTCCCTAAACTTTTATATGTTTTAGAAGAAGATAATATTCATCCAACTAGTAAGTATTATTACTTAACTAAGTTAGCAGCAGAGTGTACTGCTAAACGCATGGTTCCTGATTATATTTCTGAGAAAATTATGAAAGAAACTAAGATTGATAAAAATGGTAATGGTAACTGCTATCCATGTATGGGTTGTCGTTCTTTCTTAACCCCATATGTTGATGCTAATGGAAAACCTAAATATTATGGTCGTTTCAATCAAGGGGTTGTTACTATTAACTTAGTAGATGTGGCTTTATCAAGTGATAAAGATATGGATACTTTCTGGAGAATTTTTGAAGAAAGATTAGAACTATGTCATAGAGCTTTACAAATAAGACATAAAAGACTTTCAAAAGTTACTTCTGATGTTGCCCCAATTTTGTGGCAACATGGCGCTCTTGCTAGACTTAAGAAGGGTGAATCTATTCATGATTTATTGCATCATGGTTATTCCACAATTTCCCTAGGATATGCTGGTCTTTATGAGTGCGTTAAATACATGACGGGTAAGAGTCATACGGATGGGGCTGAAGGTAAAGAATTTGGTTTATCAGTAATGCAAAAAATGGTTGATAAATGTAACGAATGGAAAAAGGCTGAGGATATTGATTACTCTGTATATGGTACGCCAATTGAATCAACAACTTATAAATTTTCTAAATGCTTAAAGGAAAGATTTGGAGTTATTAAAGGTATTACTGACCGTAACTACATTACTAACTCTTATCATGTTCCGGTATTTGAAGAAATTGATGCTTTCACGAAATTAAAACTTGAAAGTGAATTCCAAAAACTTAGCCCAGGAGGAGCCATTAGTTACATTGAAACACCTAACTTATCTAATAACCTTGATATTGTTTTACAAGTAATGGATTTCATTTATAACAATATTATGTATGCAGAATTAAATACGAAGAGTGATTATTGTCATGAATGTGGCTATACGGGGGAAATTTTAATTGATGATAACTTAGAATGGTATTGTCCAAACTGTGGTAATCGTGATCATGATAAATTAAATGTTGCTCGTCGTACTTGTGGCTATATTGGTACTAACTTCTGGAATAAAGGTCGTACTCAAGAAATTAAAGAGCGTGTAACACACATTGATAATAAGGACGCATAAAAATGGCTAGATTTAATAAAATTCGTAAAATGGATATATCCAATGGTCCTGGAGTAAGAGTTTCTATCTTCTTTCAGGGCTGTCCCTTTCATTGTAAAGGGTGTTTCAATAGTGAAACTTGGGACTTTACTTTAGGTTCGGAGTTTGATGCGGAAACTATTAGTAAAGTTTTGGAAGTAGCAAGTCCTGATTATATTAAAGGCTTATCCATATTAGGAGGAGAACCTTTATATAAAGGAACAGTTGATGCGACTATTAAATTATGTCAAGCCTTTAAAGAAAAATATCCTAATAAAACTATTTGGTTATGGACAGGCTTTACTTGGGAGACAATTGAAAATAAAGAAGTCTTAAAGTATTTAGATGTCTTAGTTGATGGTCAGTTTAAGGAAGAATTACATGATCCTCGTCTTAGATGGTGTGGTTCAAGTAACCAAAGAGTTATTGATGTTCAAAGAAGTTTAAAAGAAGATAAAATAATATTATATGAAAGTGAGAATTAAAAATGCAAGGAAGAGGATTTGAAATTGCAAAAGGGTATGAAGATAAAAATATCCATATACCAGTAAGAAAAACAGCTAATTCAGCTGGTTATGATATTGAAGCTGCTAGCGATATGGTTATTCCTCCATATAAACAAGGGATGAAACCTAGTCTTATTCCAACGGGACTTAAAGCGTATTGCGAGCCTGATGAATTCTTTATGTTAGTAAATAGAAGTAGTGGACCGAAAAAAGGGTTTATGATGAGTAATTCTATTGGGATTGTTGATGCTGATTATTATGGCAATGAGACTAATGATGGTCATTTCTATTTCCAATTTTGGAACTTTGGTGAAAATGATTTAGTTATTCATAAAGGTGATGTTATTGGGCAAGTAATATTTCAAAAATATTTAACGACTAATGATGATAAGGCTACAGGCACTCGTACAGGTGGTTTTGGTTCAACTGATAAAAAATAATTAATATTAATTTAATAGGGAGATAACTAAAAAAAGTTGTCTCTTTTATTAAATATAAAAAGTGATAATATTAACAGAATTTGTATAGAAAATATCGTCCCAGAAAGTATCAATAATATTATCTTGATCCTTCATTTGACTAATTGAAACTAATCTTGATTTATTAGTATCAAAAAATCGAAATTCACTTGGACTAAGCGGTCAATATTCATAAGTATTATCCCCTACATCTAAAGAAAAACTGCCAATTTTATTAATATAAACCTTATTTCTTCTTAACATAGAATTAGAAGTATTTATTTCCATATTAATATATTCTTCTTCTTCATTACCATCTTCATCAAATATTTTATGCTTAATATTGAGGACAATTTTAGTCTTTTGCTAAAAAGTCTCTAATAAATAGGGCTTCTTTAAAAGTAAAATTAGTTTCAGCTACTATATTCTCAGGTTCCAGACCTTCCGGAAAAAGCTCTACTATATGACAGATAATTTCTAATAGCTCTTCTTTATCGGGATGAATTGGACTATAAAGATAATCTACTAAAAGATGAATTTTTTCGATTAACTTATTATGGAATGCATTTGAACCTTGACATTTAGCAATATCCGCCATATTTTTACCAAAACCTTCCTTTATCATACGATAAGCTTCATTAGGAAGTACTAACAATTCTGGATCATTTCCTGCTATTAGAAATACTTCTTTTAAGTCAAAGAAATTTTCTTTTGAAGCTCTTATAATTTTAAGGAAATCACATGCTTTTTTACCATAGATTTCAGGGTGGTCAATAACCCCGTCCATATCTATACTAACAAGAAGTCTTGGAAGACCAAATGGATTTCCATCATGAACAATTCTGGTCTTAACATATTTATCATTTCGCATAAATTTTTCCTCCTTTCTAAGATGGACTACTGATAGTTCTAATTTAGTCCTTCTATATATACTTATTACCGTCTAAAGGTCAATTTCCTTCTTTTTTTAACAATATTTTCCAAAAAAGTGTAATTTTTTTTATTTTCTTTACTCTAGGTAAAATAAGCGTTGCTTTTAGTAAATTTTAAGAGTTTTAAGATTATAAAAAAATAAGCCGGTTAAGACTTACTTAAAATTTATATTAATTAATTTTTTTGCCACATAACTTATCAATTGATAGGTGATATTTTTTAGCTATCTCAATAGCAAAAGCAGTTAACAGAAGAGTTTTGCCAGTTTCATATGCCGAAATAGTAGAAGAAGTCGTATTTAAAACTTTAGCAAGATCTCTTAAAGTTAAATCATTATCCCTTCTTAATTTTCTAATATTATTACCAATTATTTTTTTATCTAATTCATTTAATTTTTTATATTTAATTTTCTTATTAGTAAGACCTAAGATGTAATCCATACCAATATTATAATAGTTAGAAAGAGTATTTAAATGTTTTAAAGAGATTATTTTTAAATTAGTTTCCCAAGTAGAGTAGGTTGATCTATCAATATTTAAAATTTGGGCTATATCTTTTTGGAGTAGAAAGTTATATTCTCTTAGTTCTAATAATCTTGTATTCATAATAACTATTTTTTAAATAAAAACCGTCCTTTTTTAATTAAGTGCTATTCTAACATATATCATTAACTTAAGCAAAAAATATTTTTATTATTTAACTATAAATATTGCAAGAAATTATGACAACATTTGTCGAATTAAGTGTAAAAATACTAAGAAAGTGCTATTATTTTAGTAGGTGATTGGTATGAATTTAATGAATAATAATGCCTTATTTAATAGGTTAATTAAAGAAGTAGACGATTTAAGACTAGCAGTGTGTCTTGACAAGGTCAAGAAAAATAATATATAATTAATCTTGTAGGAAGGGATAATTATGAATAACAGTAAAATAGTTCTAACTACTCAAGATATAGTTAATAAGGAATTTACTATCGAACCAAAAGGTTTTAAACCCCAAGAAGTTGATGGCTTTTTAGATATTGTTATTAAAGACTATGTAGCCTTTGATAAAGAAATAAAAAAATTACGCAAGGAACTTGCTAGTTTAAATGAAGAGAATAGTCGTCTTCGTAGTGAGGTTAGAAGATTAAAAGACTTAGAGACAATTCATGATGAAGATACTAGGACCCCAACTCCTGTTAATAATGTTGACCTTCTAAGAAGAATTAGTCAATTAGAGAAAATTGTTTACGGAAAAAGTGAATAATTAAGAATAAAATAACTTAGAAAGACAAATGCTGGTATATTTATTATACTTGAGGAAAGTCCGTGCTTACATAGACCTGAAATGGCTATATGGTTCGTTGCTAAGGCCAATAACCTTAGGCAGTTTTTAACTGACGGCGTCGAGGTAACCTGTTAAATGGTTATATTAGACATAAAGTGCCAAAGAGACGAGTTACTTTAGAAATAAAGTAGGTGGAACGAGGTAAACCCCGCGAGTAAGAAATCCAAATTTGGTAGGAGAGTTTCTACAAAGGAAATAAACGGCGTAGAAAAGTTTATACATAATTGTATAGATTAGATAAATATTTGTCACTAGCATGCTAGTACAGAACACGGCTTACTAAGTTATTTTTTTAAATTTTAAAAGGAAGTGAATTATCTTGAACGGAATAGGCCTGATGCTTAGAGGTGCAAGAGAAGAAAATGGTGTATCCTTAGAAGAGGCAAGTGAAGATTTAAAGATTAAGCCCGCTATTCTTTATAATATTGAAGAAGGCAATATGGGCTGCTTTAAAGATATCTTTATCTTAAAGGATTATCTTAAGGATTACGCAAAATATTTGGGAATTGACCCAACCAAAACAGTCGATAAATTTAACGAATTTATGTTTGAAAAAACAAGTAAAATTCCTGTTGAAGAAATCGAAAAACAAATTATGGAAAAAAACAAGGAAGAAGCGTTGCTTAAATCAAGAATAGCAAGTCCTTATACTGATACTAGTTATCGTTATAAGAAAAAAAGTATTGCAATCCTTTACTTACTAGTAATTGCTCTTGTTGCTCTTGTTATATTTTGGTCAGTTAAACAAGTAACAGTTGGTCGTATGGTAACAACTACCGCGAGCCAAGTAGAAGGAAGATAAATATGAATTTACCCAATAAATTAACTTTAGGACGCATCTTTTTATCAATAATTATTTTATTATTATTAGGTTGTCCTGTTTATATGTTTGGCTTTAGCTGGCCCGAATATTTATTAGGTGGGAAAATTGTTCTCAAACTTAATTATATTATCGCTGGCGTCTTGTTTGTAATTGCCTCCCTAACCGATATGTTAGACGGGAAAATTGCTCGCAAATATAATATGGTTACAGATTTTGGAAAGATGATGGATGCTATTGCTGATAAAGTTTTAGTTAATGGCGTCTTAATTCTTCTTGCTTATAATCATAATTTGCCAGTAATTGTGCCTGTAGTTGTTATTTTAAGAGATACGGTGGTAGATGCTATTAAAATGGCTAGTGGGGCGAAGGGTAAAGTGGTGGCGGCCTCTATGGCAGGTAAAGTTAAAACGGCTTGTATGATGGTTGGCTTAACTTTAGTCTTATTTAGTAATATCCCTTTTGAATTCTTTGGTTTAAGTGTTGGTAAAGGGTTAGTTCTACTTGCAACTTGTTTATCAGTATATTCAGGAATGGAATATTATATCGTTAATAAAGATTTGATTTTTGAGTAGTTAAATTTATGGGGGGGTACTTGTTTTAACAAGTATCTTTTCTAATAGAAAAAGGAGTATTTATGAAATATTTTTGTGTGGGAATTAAAGGAAGTGGGATGTCAACTTTAGCCCAAATTTTAAGTGATTTAGGACATACTGTAGCAGGTTATGATGATAATAAAAATCATACCTTTACAGAGGAGGGTTTAATAAAAAGAAACATTCCTATTTATTATAATCAGGAACATCCTATAGATAAAGAGATGCTTGTAACTTATTCTAAGGCATTTAGTCTTAGCCATCCGGAGCTAGTGTTTTTAAAAAATGAAGGCTTAGAGTTTGTTGAATATAATGAACTTTTAGGTAGATTAACGCAAGAATTTGAAACGATTGGAGTTTCGGGAACCCATGGCAAAACAACAACTTCAACTATGATTACTGATATTTTAAAAGATAAAGGAGTTAATTATTTTATCGGTGATGGTTCTGGTTATGCAAAGCGTGATAATAAATTATTTGTTATCGAGTCCTGTGAATTTAAGCGTCATTTCTTGTCTTATAGTCCTTACCTTGCAGTTATAACTAATATTGAACTTGAGCATACTGAGTGTTACTCTGGTATTGAAGATATCATTGCTACATTTAATAAGTTTGCTAACAAAGCTAAAATCGTAGTAGCTTGTGGTGATGATGGAAACATTCAAAAACTTAAAACTACTAATAAAGTTTATCATTATGGTTTTAAAACTGACAATGATATCTATGCTACTAATATTACTATGAATGAATTAGGTAGCGATTTTGATGTTTTCTACAATAAAAATTTTTGGGGTCATTTTCATATGCCCTTAGTTGGTAAACATATGATTTTAAATGCTTTATGTAGTATTTTGGTTGGGCTTTTATATAATGTGGATTTAACTACGATTAAAGATACTTTAAGTAACTTTACAACTCCTAAACGCCGTTTTAAAGAAACGAAAGTAGCTGATAATATTATGATTGATGACTATGCTCATCACCCAACTGAGATTTTAAAGACCATTGAGGCAGCTCGTATTAAGTATCCAGATAAAAAAATAATTGCTATCTTTAAACCTAATACTTATTCTAGAACTTTAGCTTTAAAAGATGATTTTATTAAAGTACTAAGTACAGCTGATGAGGCTTATATTACCCCAATTGATTGCAATCGTGAAAAAAAGGAAGACTATCCAAACATTTCTAGTGAAGATTTGGTTAGTAAAATACCTAACGGGCATCTTTTAATTAATGATGATATAACACCTCTTACTAAATATCATAATACCGTTTTAGTTTTCATGAGTTGTGCTAACATTTATAGTTTAGAAGATAAATATAAAGAGGTCGTTTTAAAATAACACTAATAAATAAAAAATTAAATTAAAAAATATTTTAGCATTATAATATATTGATTTTTAGAAAAATTCTTTAGGTTACCCAACTTAGAGAATTTTTTATTAAACTTCTTTTTTTCTTTAAAGTTTTTAAATAATTTTTGCGTAAAATGGGTAAAAAACTAAAGGTTCGACAAATAATTCATCTTTTGTGTAATATCATATAACTGGTGATAAAATATGTTAGAAGAAGCCTTAAAAGTCTTTGGCTTTACAAATATTTGCAGTTTAGAAGATTTAGATACTACTTATAAAAAATTAATTCGTAAAAACTATGAAGAAAATTTTCCTTATAATAAAGAAGCCGGTACCATGAATGTCCGTCTTTATGAATGGTCTTACCAAATTGTTTTACCATTTGCTATCGGTAAAGACTTGGAATTAAAAAGTGCCAGTTATTATGATTTAGCTATGCTAAAAATCTTAATATTGCTGCAAAAATTAGGCTTAGATACTAAAAAAGCTAAAGAATTATATAATTTTGATAAAGTTTTAGGTTATAATGAGAATTTTTTTAACTGGTGTATAGAAGAGTTAATAAAAAAAGATTTAATTCCTCTAACTGATGTAAATAAAGGCCTTCTTGAGGAATATTATAAATTCTTAACGGAAGAAAATAGTCCAAAATTAAACCGAAAAATGTTTTAAAAAGACATTTAAATTTACCAAGACAAAAAATAAGATTTAAAATTTTAAAAACTATGATATACTAGTCATAGAAAGAGGTCTTGGAAATATGAAAATAAAATTCAAAAATACCAATATTAATTATGTAGTAACCAAAACTAAAAATAAAGAAGGCTTAGCTAGTAATGATTCATGGCTAATGGTAGATTTTTATGTCGAAAATGACGAATTCAGTTATCATAGCTGTCGTGAATCTTTAAGTTTAGGCGAAATAATTGAAGCTTGCAATGTAATTCGCAAATTATATGATGAACCAGTAAAAGTTAGTGAAAAAATAACATTTATTAAAAATTACTTTAAAATTTATATTAAAAATACCCCAGAAAAGAAAACTATGGTTTTAAATTTAATTGATTTAAACGATAGCAAGAGAACTAGTTATAAAGTTTATTTTGAGCAAGAAGAAATATTGGAGTTTGTAGCTTTATCGCGAAATATTGCTTAAATATAAAGTTAAGATAATTTAAAACTTACTTGTCTTAGAATTTTTATTCTAAAGATAAAATCTATTAGAGGTAGTGATTACTATGAAAAAGAAAAAATTAATTATAATAAGTGTTATCTTTTTTACTATGGCTTTTTTGTTTTTACAGATAAATAGATATATGTTAAATAAAGATAATAAAGGTAGTGTTTTAGAAAATACAAATAATAGTCAAGAAAACATAAATAAGCAAGATAATGATGAGAATCATAATAAAGAAAATAGTGGCAATAAAGAAAATGACAGTTCTAAAATCAATGCAGATAACAAATCAGAAGAAAAAAATAATGAAATAAAGAGTGAGGCAAATTCTAATAACGATTCTATTAAAAATAATAATTCTGCTTCCAATAATAATTCGTCTAAACAAAATAATGGGAGTAGCCATAGCTCTAATAATAACTCTAGTGCTAGCGAAAATAAATCAAATAATAATACTAAAAAAGATGATACTAGCACTTTAGATAATAAACTTTCTTTAAAATATCCAGCTATTGCTAAAGTCAGGGGTACAGAGATAACAAAAGGAAAGACTAAAAATGGTTTTACTATAACTGAGATTGCGGGTATTACCTATATAGATGGGATTATGATGGTTAATAAAACTTATGGTTTACCTAGTGATTATTTACCCGTTGATACCGTAGAAGATAGTAGGGGTAAGACTAATACTTGTAATAAGTGTATTAATAAATTAGCTTACTCATCATTTGCTACTATGAAAGCTGATGCGCAGGCCTTAGGGTTAAATATTTATATAGCTAGTGGGTATCGACCTTATGTTAGTCAAGAAAATATTTATAATCGTTATGTAAAAAGAGATGGCAAAAAGGCTGCTGACACTTATTCGGCCCGCCCCGGATATTCTGAACATCAAACAAGTTATACATTTGATTTAAATTCAATAAATGATTCATTTGCTAAAACTAATGAAGGTAAATGGGTTAATGAAAATGCTTATTTGTATGGTTTTATCATTAGATTTCCTAAAGGCAAAGATAGCTATACAGGTTATAAATATGAGTCATGGCATTTGCGCTATGTAGGTTATGATTTAGCAAAGAAATTATATAATAATGGCAACTGGATAAGCTTAGAAGAATATTTTGGAGTAGATAGTAAATATCAAGATTAATAGTATGAAGAAGTATCAAGAATTAAAGAAAAATAGTAGAAAATCATTAAAATACCATTTGTTTTACAGTATTATTGTTTGTTTTCTTACCTCAACTATATTAAACTTTAGCTATCGTACTGATAATTACGGAATTATAAATTACTTTTTAGAGATAGTAAATCTAAAAAAATTTTTGGCTCCCATTCTTAAATTTAAGCCAACTTATGGAATATTCGCTACTTTTTTTAGTCAATTAAGTGGTACAGGTTCCATTGCCTTAAGCCTTGTAAATATGTTTAATAACTTTGTGTTTAAAAAGATAATGCCTTCATCGGGAATTTTACTTTTGTCAGTTTTAACTTTCTTACTTCTTTATGTTTTTGTTGCTACTATCATAAATGTTGGTAAAAGTCGTTATTTTTTAGAACATTATAGTTATCAAGATACTAGCGTTAATAAATTATTATTTGTTTATTATACTAAAAGTATTTTTAATGTTGGTGAAGTAATGCTTATTAAAATGCTTAAATCATTCCTTTGGTATTTTACTATTATCGGGGGCTTTATTAAGCATTATGAATACAGCATGATACCTTATATTTTGGCGGAAAATCCCAATGTGAAAGCTAAAGAAGCCTTTGCTATGTCTAAAAAAATGACGGATGGGCATAAATTAGAATTGTTTTTACTTGATTTAAGTTTTATCCCTTGGTATATTTTGGGACCTCTTACTTTTGGCTTGACTAATATTTTCTGTTACCGACCATTTAAAGAAATGTTAAAAGCTAGCATATATCTAGAATATCGTCGTCCTTTATTAAGTGAATTTCCTCAGATTTTTAAAGATAAATATTTAGATTGTCCAAATAAAAAAGGTGCTTATCCTGATAACTTATATTTCATTAAAGAGATTAGAACTGTTAAAGGTTTTAAATATGATTATAATTGTGATTATGATATATGGGATTTAATCTTAATTTTCTTTAATGTGGCTAATGTCGGTTGGTTATGGGAAATCATGCTTTGTTTAATTTATGAAGAGCGACTAGTAAATAAAGGGACAATGTTGGGACCATGGTTACCAATTTATGGTTTTGGAGCTGTGTTTATAATCGTTTTGTTAAAAAAACTTCGGCAAAAACCTTATCTATTATTTTTTGCAGCCTTTTTATTATGTGGTATCTTAGAATATAGTACGGCTTGGTATTTAGAAACTTTTAAAGGTTTAAAATGGTGGGATTATACGGGCTATTTCTTAAATATTCATGGGCGTATTTGTTTAGAAGGCTTAATCTTCTTCGGAATTGGGGGCTGTATTTTAACTTATATGGTTTGCCCTTTACTTAAAAATCTTTATAAAAAAATGAATGTAAATGTTAAAAAATTTCTTTGTATAAGTTTAGTTTGTTTATATTTTGTTGACTTATGTTACTCGCATTTTTACCCAAATACTGGTGTTGGTATTACTAATCCAGTTAAAGTAAATACTGTTATCATTGATAAAAGACCAAATGATATCGGTCAAAATTAAACTATCTAATTAATTAAAAATTTTGTGATATTAAAAAATATATTTTAAACTCCAAATAAACTTTTTTCATATAATACTATGAAAGGAGTTTTTTTATGTATTATAACTATAATTACAGTTATCGTGATGCAAATGGTAATCGCTTTATTTTCCCCTTTTTATTAGGAGGTCTTGCAGGTGGGGCTTTAGTTGGAGTAACTCGTCCACGCCCAGTTTATGTTAATGGACCATCTTACCAGCCTTATCAACCATATCCATATTATCCTTATGGTAATCCATACAGCATGCCTCATGGTGCTTATTCTAACTCATACTATAGTTATTACTAAATTTTTTTAAGCCCAGACCTAATATCAAAAAAGTAGTAATGGTATGACTACCTCCATAACTAAGAAAGGGTAGAGGAATACCAATGACTGGCAAAAGATTGAAATTCATACCAATATTTTCGGTAACTTGAAATAATAAAATATAAAGAAATAAATTACTGAGTGGCGTTTTTAGTAAAAGCAGAATCGTAAAAATAAGAAAGTAACTTATAATAATGATATAAAAATTATAATAATTTTTACTAAGTAAATAGGCAAAGAAAAAGTCGTTGTTAGCCTCGGGAAAGTATAAAAGTTTACCCGAACCAATAGATATTAACGCATTATTAACTTGCATATTATCTTGATTTTTAAAAGCAGAGATTCTATCAAGACGATAATAAATACTTGTATCAAAAATATCAATAAAAATATCTTTTTGATAAAAATAAAGATAGAGAAGAGTGCCTACTAAAATTAAAGAAATGCTGAAAAAAACAGTAATTTCTTTTTTTGCAAAGAATTTAGGTAAAAAAAAGAGAAAAATAATACCATAAATAATAACAGCACCAGTATCGGGTTCGATAAAAGTTAAAATACTAGGAATTAAAAAGATTAAAATAAAAATAAGCTTGCTAAGAAAATTTTTATTATTAAGAAAGAAGGACACTAAAATAAGACTAATCTTCGTAATTTCTGAGGGTTGAATGGAAATCTTATAGAGTTTTAACCAGCCTCTCGAACCATTAGTATAAGGATGAAATAATACTACAGTTAAAAGAATTATGCTTACAATATAAAGAATAATACTTATGATTTTCAAATGTTTTTCTTTTAATTTACTTACTAAAAATAAACTAATAAGTCCTAAAACAAACCAGATTAATTGTTTAATTTGGTAATCATTTTTTAAGTAAAAAATACTTAAAAACTCTAAAATAAATATCGGTATTAAAATGATTAAATTCTTTTTCATATTTGTAGTATAGCCAAAGAAACTTTAATTATGTTAAAACATAAAATATTTTAGGAGGAATTCTTATGAATAATAAATTACCAAAAGTTTTTGTGAATAAAATTGATAAAGAATTAAAGATTAATCAAGAAAGTACCCTTAGTTCGTCTTATACTTCCGTGAATTTAGATGAAATTTTAGATGATAAGGATAAATATTTATTTAATCATCGTTATCTTATTACTTTAAAAAACAATACTACTTTAGAAGATAGTATTATAAGTAAACAAAATAATAAAATTCTTACTTTAGATAACCATAAAATTGCTATTGATGATATCAAAAGCATTACCGAAATTACTAAATAAAAGATTAAATGGTTGAACTTATTAAATAAAGAAGATGGTTCTAATTAATAGTTAAGAACAAAAAGATGAAAATACTGCAATAAAAAAAGTAGGATAAAGGTCCTACAATAAATCATCAATACATTTTTTTAATTCTTTGGCGTCTTTACCAAAAATAATTTTCAATTGGTTATCAATTTCAACAATACCAGTTGCTCCTAAGGAGGTAATTCCATCTTTATTAACTTTAGAAACATCTTTTAAAATAACTTTAAAACGCGACATTGAACATTCTGCATTAATAATGTTATCTTTGCCTCCTAAGTATTGAACTAATTTATTAACTTCCTTTGCAAAATCTTTTTTATGAAATTTAATTACGACTAAAGCAATAATTAAAAGTACCGCTAAAATTATAGCATATTGTATATATACATTCATATTCATCTTTCTTCACCCATTTAATTATACTATATTAAACCCAAAAATAAAAGCGGCAAGGTAGCATATTGAAAAATTAATCATAAATTATTAGTGAATACAAGAAAGGGGAATATGTTATGTGTAATAAGAATAATCAAGATCCAAACTCTATTGCTGACATTTTAAAAGTGATTTTAGTTCTTCAACAAAATGCTTGTCCTGATTCATGCCTAGATACTTGCGACCGTCCAATGTTAGGTGGGGGAACTTCTTGTTTAGTATGTAATACTCGTCCTGTTATGCTTTATACTACTGGTGGTAATTCCGTTGCTTGGAGTATGCCTACTACTAAAGATGTAACTGCGACTTGTGGTACAACAGGAGTTACTTGTTCTTCGGTTTTCCGTGTTGAAAAAGTAGAAAATAACTGTGCTACTTTTAGAGTTTTACAAGATAATCCTGACACTACTAGTTTGTATCCTTATGTTGCTACTAATTCTTTCTTCACTATGAATTTAAGTTGCTTATGCTGTCTAAGATGTTTATCTGATACTTATGTAGAATGCGTTTAACAAAAGAATTTATAACTTTAAGACTACTGGCAAAAACTTTGCTGATAGTCTTTTATTTTGATGCTTTATATGCTAAAATCAATCCATAAAATTATTTTTATAAATTGTAAAATCAAAAAATCCAATTCATTTATTAAAATAATGTCATAGAATGGTGGTATTAATAAATATGTATCAAGAGATTAAGAATATAATAAAAAATCAAGCTAGCTATTTAGACGAGACAACATTAACATATTTTACTAATTATTTTTATGTTTTAGTAAAAAACAAAGCAATTTATCAAGATTTAAATCTTGATAAATTGATAAATAATGCCCTGATGTATGCAAGTAAAATAGAATTTTATGATGAAAATCATCGAGTATATAGGGAAAATGGTAGTGATACCAAAGGACTTTGTGATGCCGAAACTAAAACAATTTATATCAGAAGCAATTTGCCAGAGCCAATTAGGGAAATGACAATTTACCATGAAATACATCATGCTGTCCAAACTAATCCTCTAACAAATGAAGTCGGTATTAATCAAACAAGTAATATTGGTAGATTAATAATGGAGGCCCAAACTCAATATTTTGCTGAAATAGTTTATACAGATGTACACGACATTCAATATGAAGAACGGGAAATTCCTTCTAATAAATTGCGCATGTTAAATGATGGAACAGTTATTTCGGCTTTGCATAATTATGAATTATATGACTGTTTTTTAAGTAAATTGGCTATTATTTTAGATGTATCAAAAGATTATTTTGTTTTTATAAATTTTTTGTATGAAGATAATGCTGGCCTGAAAGATTTAGAAGAAAAATATAATATTGCTAAGGAAAAATATCAACTACCTTATGATTTTGATGGCTTCATGCTAACCCTAGACTATATTTATTATGTTGATTATTGTGCTTATAAAAAAAATCCTGAGAAGGAAAACATTTTAAGTGGCAAAGAAACTGCGTGCTATCATGAAATTCACCCTAATAAATATTTACAACTTTCTTTAGCAAAACAAAGAGAAGTTATAAACCATTTTGATGTCAATTATTTTTTAGCTTTATTGGAGAGCAAGCATCATTATCGTAAGTTTGCTAGATATGTGATTGACAATCAAAAACATGAACTAATTAATCAATATATTGCCACTTATTCTGAAACAGAAGCAAATATCCATAGTAAGAAATCTTGAATTATTGAAAAATAAAAAGACCGTCTTGGTCTTTTTAAGTTTTAGTTTTTATAAAAGCGATATAAGTTAATTGATGGTTGATTAAACATTCTAAAATTTATATTACTAGTTCCTAGTCCGCTTGAAACATATAATTTTGTATTATAGATTTCATAATAATCATTATGGTATTTTTTAGCGCCTTCTATATTTATAAGTCCACCTAGAAAGGGAAGTCTAATAATACCACCGTGATTATGACCTGCCATGACTATATTATAATTATCATTTTTAATATTATCAAAATCATCGGGTTTATGGATTAAGGCTATTTTATAATTATCTGTAAGTTCAATTTTACTATTGATATCACTAATACCAACTAATTCGATAGGTTCATCATCATTATTATAGATTAATTTAGCCTCATTATTTAAAAGAGTAAAACCACTATTAGTAATTAAATCCGAGAAACTATCACTTTCTAAATCCTCATTACTGGCAATCGCATATTTACCGATGGTGGCTTTTAATTTACTTAAATTGACTGCTATTTCAGCTTTAATTTTATCCGTAGGATTAATTCCTTTGGCAATTAAATCACCAGTAAAAACAATAATATCAGGTTTTAGTTGGTTAACTTTATTTACCATTTTCTTAAGGCTAGATTCATTAATTGTTGTTCCATAGTGAATATCACTTATCTGGATTATTTTCATACCATCAAAACCCTTAGGGATTTCCTCGGAAATAATACTATATTCCTTAGTAACAACTTGTGATACACCGTAAAATCTTACAAATATAACTAACAAAATAAAAATAATAAATAAATTTTTAATAATTTTAAAAGAGTGATGTGTATCAACATCGGTAAACTCTTCATCAATTTTCTTATCGTCATCTAAAATGTCATCTAATTTTTCTTCATTAAGTTTAGTTTTTTTAATTTTCTTTTTATCTTCTTTTTTCATAACTATTCCTAAATAATATCCTTAACCTGCTAAATACGCAATGACTAATAAAATAATACTTAAACTATTATGGACTGAATGAATTACCATAGTTGTATAAATATTATCTGTTTCCATATAAATTTTACCAAAAGCAACTGATAAAGCCCCATAAGGAATGTAGTAGAGTAGTTCTAGGGGATTAGTAATACCATTTAAAACATGAACGCTAGCAAAGACAAAAGCCGTAAATAAGATAAAAACTTTTTTGCTTTTAAATGCTTCCTTAAAATTACCACGGAATGTTAACTCTTCAATAAAAGGAGCCAACATCATTGTTGAAATAACCATATAAATGGGATATTGTAACATTAATTGACGATTAGCTTCTTCATTACTAGCAAGGCCTCCCGTCATACCAGCAATAATACCATTACTAATCATCATGACAATTAAACCAATAAACCATAATTTAAAGCCGTATTTTAAATAATTTTTATGATTTTCATTAAAATCAGCATAATCATTTTTAAGTTTTTTTCTATTCATCAAAATTAAAATACCCATTAAAACAAATTCCATAATAAGTAACAGAATATTGTTAACAAGAAAATTTTTCTGAACAAAAATATCATAAAAAACTATTTGAAAACCAATCTGAATAGCAAAAAAGAGAAAAATCCCCAATACCCCCTTACCAAACTCTAGGATTCTTTTACTCATTTATATAGCCCTCACTTTTTAAACGATTAATAATTTTTTCTTTAGTTTTTTCGCCAACTAAACGACTAGTTGTTGATTCTTCTTCGCCATCGGTATAAAAGATCGTAGTTGGGGTTCCACTAATACGCACTAATTTATTAAATTCTGTTTTTTCTTCATCGGATAAATTAGTCATGTTAATATCATAAAAAGTCAATTTATAATCTTTACCAATCTCATCTAAAACCGGTAAATAAGCCATACAATGTGAGCAACCAGTCTGGGTTATAACTAAGACAAATTTCTCTTTATTATCAATTTTTTCTTTCAATCCGGTTAAATCGATGTTTAATATACTTTCATATTCTGATTTACTAGGATTATATTTTTTTCCTATTACCAATAGTAAAGTACATACTAAAATTACTAAAATACATACTAAAACTCCTAAAATTATATTTTTTTTCTTTTGCATAATACCATCTCCGTAATTAATAATATCATAAAATTATATGGGTTTATAGAATTATCTTTAAGTTTCCCATAAAAAATTTAAAAAAATTGTCCTTAAAGTCTGGAAATTTCTAAAATTTATTTATATAATCAAAGTGTATTGTAGTGAAAGTGAGTAGTAGTATGGAAGTAGTAAATTTTAATGATGAAAAAGAAAATAGAGATAAGTTTATTAATACGAAAGTATTTGTTATAGATAAAATGGGTAAAGTTTATGTCAATGGTATTATTGATGGTCCTTTGAGACACAGGGACTATCTTTTAGAAATTGCCAGTTTTTTGTATCCTAATAATGAGATTGCCGCGCATATTGATGAGGGTAATGTCCCTGAAAATAAAATAAGTCCTTTTAATGTTGCTTATTTTTTTAATATGATGGGTTATACAGTTATATTAAATTCACCTTCGATGGAAGGAGTAAAAAATATGCCCAAATATATTTGTGTTTTAGAAGCAAGTAGTCCTAGCGAGATTCAAAGAGAAAGTTTAAGATACTGTCTTGCTTATTTTAGTAGTTATTGTACGGATTATGCCACTGGGATTGTTGCTAAATTTATATCCCAAATGCATATTAGTTGGAATACAATTACTTTTGATGGGATTCCTAATGTTAATCCGCTTGAGGCTTATGAATCATATTTAAAGGAAAGTCAGGAGAAATCTCCTAAATTAAATTTAACTAAATAAGAACAATTTAAAAATGAAAAAGAGTGAAGATAAAATCACTCTTTTAAAATATCTATATTTAGGTCAATAACCTTTTAAATTTACTATTTAACTTCAATAACGCCGTAGTCGCCGTCACATCTTTTATATAAAACACATATTTGTTCGGTTTTACTATCTTTAAAAATAAAGAAGTCATGAGAAACAAATTCCATTTGTAAGATAGCCTCATTAATATCCATTGGTTTAGAAGTATCGATTGTTTTTCTTTTAACAACAGTTGGCTCTTTATCTTCTTTATCGCCTACAAAATCTTCAAAAATACTTTCTAAATCTTTATTCTTTTTGGCTCTTATTGTATTGTATTTTTCTTTGTTTTTTCTTATTTGCCTTTCTAATTTTTCTACTACCAAGTCAATAGCAGTATATAAATCGTTATCCATAACCTCGGCTCTAATAACAGTTGCATCTTTTATGATAGTTACCTCGATAACATCCTTATTACCTCTTGTCTTGATAATAACATTGGAAGTAGTATTATCCCCATCTTTGAAGTATTTGTCTAATTTACTTAATTTTTTTTCAATATACTCCTTGATTGCAGGTGTAACACTCAAATTTTTTCCTCTAATATTTAATTTCATAAATATCTAACCTCCATAATTAAATTTTACCATAAAAGTCTTTAATTTACCATGAATTTTATGTGAAATAACTTATAAATAGTAAAACTTGTAAGTATATAAAAAATATTAAGTTTGCAATAATTAAAATTACTTGAAAAAAGGCAAAAAGTATCATGAAAATATTGCATGTAGTAAGAAAATAGGGTAATATCTATATACATAAAAAACAATAAGTCATAGGAATTTTTTCATTATTTATATAGGGGTTAGTTTTATTCTTATCCCTATGATTAAAACTTAAGGAGAGCTTAAAAATTATTGTTAATTATAAAGGTTAAGTAAATATTAAATTTTGATTTTTAAGTCTGATGTAAATTATAGTGAATGGAACCCAGAATTAAGACCAAATTTTATGGGATTTAAACTCTTCTTAAATTTAGCAAAAAATCATCTAAAAAAACTTGTAAAACCGCCTTTAAATTGGTACTATAGAGTTTAGTTATAAATGGATGTGGTTATATGAATAATTATCTACCTGTGATGATTCTAAAAGACTTAATCATTCTTCCTAATCAAGAGATTAAAGTAGAAACGAGAAAAGACGATATTTTAGTAACAGTATCTAATAAGCATCATAATGGTAATTTACTTTTAGTTTGTCCTAGGGATACTTTAGAAGAAGAACCAAGTATTAACGATTTACCCAATATTGGGGTCGTTGGTTCTATTAAAAATACAATTGATTTACCAAATGGCAATGTTCGTTTAACCGTAATTGGCACCACTCGTGTCAAGATTGATGAGTATCGTCGCTTAGAAGATAATAAAAATATTATTATGGCTATAACCTCAGATCTTACTAATATTAAAAATGATATCGTTTCCGAAACTGCCTTAAAAAGAAAATTAATTAAAACTTTAACCAATTATATTAATATTTCCCATACCATTTCCAATAGCGTTCTATCGCAAATTGCCCAAATAAATGATTTAAGTAAATTAACGGATATTGTTGCTACTTTTATTCCTTTGAGTTTTGAAAAAAAAGTTAATTACATGAATGAATTTGATCCAATTAAGCGGGCAACTAACTTGATTTATGATATTTCGGTAGAAATTGAAGTATGTGAGTTAGACTATAAAATTGAGGACACACTAAGAGAAGAGATGGAGTCTAATCAGCGCGAATACATTTTAAGAGAAAAATTAAAATATATCAAAAAAGAACTAGGTGAAGATAAAGACAGTAAAAAAGTTCAAGACGACTATTTTACTATGCTCGATGATTTAGTTATGAGCACGCCAACTAAAAATAAGATAGCCCTAGAAATTAAAAAGTTAGATTATTTACCCGAAGGACATCCCGAACGCGCTATTGTTCAAAACTATTTAGATACTATTTTAAGTTTACCTTGGAATAAGACGGGAATAGAAGAATTAGATTTAGAAAAAGTTAAAAAAGCCCTAACCAAAAGTCATTATGGCTTGCAAGATGTTAAAAATCGTATTTTAGAGTATGTGGCTTTAAAACGCCGCAATCCTAATATTAAAAGTCCAATTCTTTGCTTAGTTGGGGCCCCTGGGGTTGGTAAAACTTCAATTTCCATTGCTATTGCTAAAGCTTTAAATCGTGAGTTTTATAAGTTAAGTGTTGGGGGATTAAATGATGTAACCGAACTAATGGGAAGTCGTAGAACCTATCTTGGCAGTAATATGGGTAAAATCATGCAGGCTATTAAAAAATGTCAAGTTAAAAACCCCGTAATTCTTATTGATGAAATCGATAAAATGGTCAAAAATTATAATGGGGATCCTGCTAGTGCTCTTTTAGAAATAATTGATCCTGAACAAAATTATTTATTTACGGATAATTATTTAGAAGAGCCTTTCGATATATCCAATGTTATGTTTATTGCCTCAGCTAATGATATCGAAAATATCCCTCCGGCCTTGTTTGATCGCTTAGAAATCATTGAACTTTCTAGTTATACTTTAGAAGAAAAAATTGATATTGCCAAAAAATATTTATTACCAAGCATTTTTAAAAATTATCTAATAAGTGGTCGTGATGTTAAAATTGGTGATGATGTCATTAAAGAGATTATTGTTTCCTATACTAATGAGGCTGGGTTGCGTAATTTAAAAAGATGTTTAGAACAAATAATGCGTAAACTTATTTTAGAATATGATGATGAAACTTTAAAATTAAATATAACCATGGAGATGGTTACCAAATATTTGGGAGCTAAAAAGTTTGAAGAAACAAAACCTTTAGACATAAATAAAGCTGGTATTATTAATGCGCTTGCTTATACTCCTTTAGGAGGAGTTGTTATGGAAATAGAGGCTTGTCTATTTGATGGTAAGGGGGAGATTATAACGACAGGCTCTTTAGGAAATGTTATTACGGAATCAATTGAAGTCGCCATCAGTTATATTAGAAGTAATAAAGACTACTTCAAAGTTAATGATTATTATTTTGACAATCGCAATATCCATATCCATTTTTTAGAAGGGGCAACACCTAAAGATGGTCCTTCGGCGGGAGTAAGTATTACCACTAGTCTTTTAAGTCTTTTGTTAAATAAACCTATTTCGAAAGAAATTGCCATGACAGGGGAGATTGGCTTAAATGGGGAAGTTCTAGAAGTAGGGGGAATCAAAGAAAAGCTAATTGGAGCTTACAATAATGGCATTAAAACTATCTTTATTCCTCAAAGTAATACCAAAAACTTAGAAGAAATACCTAAAGATATTTTAAATAAACTAACAATTTATGGTGTTTCAAATTACGAAGAAATATTTACTAAAGTATTTCTTTGAAAATAAAAACTAACTATTAATGATAAAATTCTTAAAAATTATCATTTGTAGTTAGTTTTTTCTATCTTTTTATCTGTTTAATATTTTAAAATTTACTGACTATTCAATATATTTTTCTTTTAAACTTAAAACTGTTTTTCGATATCTTAAAAATTCTTGATTATCTTTTTCAATTTGTAAGACAAATAAGATTTTACCATATAACTTATTTAAATAAGAAGAAGCCTCAATATTATATTTTTGAAATTGTAAATGACTATCTAAGCCAAACTTGTTTATATAATACATTTCTTGTCTAATTTTCTTTTTATATTCTCGAGGAACAGTTAGTTTTACATTGCAAACAATACCCGTAACTATTTGTGCTTTATTGGGTTCAATTACTTTAATTTTCTTTTTATTTAAAATAAAATTGTTTTTTAACAGCTCATTTTTTACTAGAGTAATTATCTGTGAAATATTAAAATCACCAGAGAATGTCATATCATCGCAATACCTAGTATAAGAAATATTGTTTTCTTCACAAAATTTACCTATCTTAATATCAAAACTTCTTAAAATTAGATTAGAAATATAACTTGAAGTTGGGGCCCCTTGGGGTAAAA
Source organism: uncultured Bacilli bacterium (assembly GCA_934095825.1). The sequence continues at coordinate 64,475 of CAKOKQ010000002.1, forward strand.
AATTATTATAAGTAACTAAATTAGTAAGAAGACTAGCTACAGCCTCGGGATAAATATGCCTTGGAAAAGCTTTTTTATAAACATTTACAAAATCAATGCTAGGAAAAAAATCTTTGATATCCAGTTTTAGAATATATTTCTTATTTAAATGGGGCTTAGCATTATCAACTAAACTAACACCCTTTTTGTAAGCACAAGCAAAACAAGAGGTCCTTCTATCACTTAAAACATTATTTAAAATATTTCTTTGAATACTTTTTAAAGTATAGTCAGGTTCATAAATTGTTCGGTAGCCGCCAGAACGCTTTAAAATTTTAAACACCTTATAATGCTTTTCGACATTATTACTAATTGTATATATTAACTTTAACCTTTCTTTATCAGTTAAATTATTATTAGAAATAAGATTAAGAGATAATATGAATTCATTAATTTTAACTTTGTTTAAATGTTCCCACATACATATTACCTCCTAAAATAAGCAATACTTGATGTGATATTATATTAGGGAAGGGGATTAATCTAAATAACATTTAGCATAAATCCCATGGAGTAATATAATCACATGAAAATATTAAAAATTACCCTTGATGACTCATCAAAGTGGTTAACACCAATTGCTATTGCTTGATTTGATTATATAACAGATAAATTAAAATTGCTATTATAAATTAAATAAGAAAGGTTAAGATGAATCTTTTTTTGAGAAAATATCTTTCTTAAAAAAACCTAAAATCGTTATGAATAGTAAAATTAAATAAAACTTAATATGAAATAACTAAAAAATTTTTAGGGGAGTCATCAAGAGCTAAAAAAAGATTTAAGGCTTAATTTGCTTTAGAAAAGGTAATAAAGAAATTCTGCTTTAAAAAAGTTTTAAAAATCCGTTTAAACAGCTAAAATATCTATCGTAATTAAAAAAAATTTGTTAAAATACTACTTGGATGTGAATTTTATGAAACAACAAAATATTAGAAATTTTTCAATTATTGCTCATATTGATCATGGCAAGTCAACTTTAGCTGACCGTATTTTAGAAATGACGGGGGCGGTTGATAAAAGACAAATGAAAGACCAATTGCTTGATAGTATGGATTTAGAGCGTGAACGCGGTATTACAATTAAACTCAATGCAGTTCAATTAAATTATAAATATCATGATGAAGATTATACTTTTCATTTAATTGATACCCCCGGTCATGTCGATTTTTCTTATGAAGTATCTAGAAGTCTTGCAGCTTGTGAAGGGGCCATTTTAGTAGTTGATGCGGCTCAAGGAATTGAAGCTCAAACCCTTGCTAACCTATATCTAGCTATGGAATGTGACTTAAAAATTATTCCTGTTATTAATAAAATTGATTTACCTAATGCTGATATTCCTAAAGTAACGAAAGAGTTATGTGATGTATTAGGATTTAAAGAAGAAGAAATTATTTTATGTTCTGGGAAAACCGGAGTAGGAGTAGATAAACTTTTAGATGCTATCGTTGAAAGAATTCCTGCTCCTGTAACGGATAATTCTAAAAAAACAAGAGCCCTAATCTTTGATAGTGCATTTGATGCTTATCGTGGGGTTGTTGTTCATGTTAGAATTGTTGATGGTACTTTAAAAGTTAAAGATAAGATTAAAATGATGGCCTCAGCTCATACTTATGAGATAGTTGAACTGGGAATTAATAATCCTAAAGAAGTTAAAAAAGATATGCTAGTGTCAGGTGAAGTAGGGTGGGTAGTTGCCGCTATTAAAGATATTTCCACAGTTGAAGTTGGTGATACTATTACTTTAGAAGATGATCCCGCCTTAGAACCACTTTCTGGTTATAAACCAATGAAACCTATGGTTTATTCAGGACTTTTCCCAATCGATTCTAGTAAATTTCCAGCCTTAAGAGAAGCTTTAGAAAAATTAAAATTATCTGATGCCTCATTAATATTTGAACCAGAAACTTCTGATGCTCTAGGTTTTGGCTTTCGCTGTGGTTTTCTTGGTCTTTTACATATGGATATTATTATTGAGCGTATTACCCGTGAATTTAATATTGATTGTATTGCTACCTCACCATCAGTAGTTTATGAAGTAACCCTAACAAATAACGAAGTAATTATGGTTGATTCGCCTAACAAAATGCCTGATCGTCAGGTAATTAAAGAAATTAAAGAACCCTATATTAAAACCAATATTTTTGTACCAAGCCAGTATGTCGGGGCCATCATGGAATTATGTCAAGATAAAAGGGGCAACTACCTAAGTATGGATTATATCGACCCCACGCGTGTTAATATTCATTATGAAATACCTCTTGCCGAGATTGTTTATGATTTCTTTGATAAATTAAAAAGTGCTACTTCGGGTTACGCTTCCTTTGATTATGAACTTATTGGTTATAAAGCCAGCGATTTAGTTAAAATGGATATCATGTTAAATAAAGAAGTTGTTGATGCCCTATCAGTTATTGTTCATAAAGACTTTGCTTACAATCGTGGTAAACAAATCGTTTCTAAATTAAAAGATGTTATTCCTAAACAATTATTTCAAGTTCCAATCCAAGCTAGTATAGGTTCTAAAGTCATTGCTCGTGAAAATATTTCGGCCATGCGTAAAGATGTTTTGGCTAAGTGCTACGGTGGCGATATTTCTCGTAAGCGTAAACTTTTAGAAAAGCAAAAAGAAGGTAAAAAAAGAATGAAAATGGTAGGATCGGTTGAAATACCTCAAGAAGCCTTCTTAAGCATTCTTTCTCAGGATAAGTAAGATGAAAAAAAGAAAACCTGAATTACTAAGTACTAAGTTTAAAAAAATCATTATTACCATTATCATTTTTTGCGTGTTGATATTTATCTTGTGCTTAGGTATTAGTCTTATTGCTTTTTTAAACGCTAAAATTGCGTTTAGTGATATCTTTAGTCAAGCTTTTAATTATTTTCTTTATACAATTGGCTATGGTTCCTTAGAAGATGAGACCTTTTTACAAAACTTTTTAGCTATGATAGGTATTGTCTCTTTAGCACTTATGTCGACTTACCTAACAATTAATTTATTTTGGCGACTAGATGATGTCATTTTAGATGAAGATATTAACTATAAAAATAACGAACTCATATTTACAATAATTAATAAAGGTCGCGATATTTGTAATGTTAATATTAAGTTCTTTTTATACAATGCTAAGGCTAAGCAAAATCAAAATACTACTAGAGAATATGACGCTCCCATTATCATGAAAAAATCTTCATGGTCATTTGAAGCCTCACTTGATGATACATTCTGGTATCAGACAGTTAAAAATATTTTAAGAAATAATGAATATCAAGTTTATGCTAGTATGTCATTTGTTGATATGAAAACTGGACAGGAAAGTATTAAATTAATTCCTATAACCGCAGGTAATATAATTGGTCTTACTCTGGCTAAACTAAATAATCCAGTTGTCTTTAATACTGAAGATATAAATCTTATAGCTAATAATAATAAATTAGAGTTAAATAATAAGGTTTTAACTTATAAGATTAACAGTAATGATACATTCTTAATGGCCTATTATTCTTTTGATAATTTAAATCTAAATAAGTATGATGATAAATCTTATTTAGAATGGAATTTAAAAAGTATAAAAGAAGCTATAATAGTTATTGAAATCAAATCTGGCGTCAATAAATTATTAGCTTATCAATCTAAATATACATTAAATGATAATTTTACTAAAATAAAAATACCTTTAAATGAATTAAAAGGTAATAGAGAAGAAATAAAAGAAATTTGTTTAACTATATTTACTAATGATAATAAATACTTAGAAAATAGTATTGTCATGAGTGATTTAAAATTAATTGTAAAATAAAAACTAATAATTAGAGATTTTATCTTGAAATTACTAGTTTTTTTAACTGACTTTTAAAATATTAATCTTAAATTTTATAGATTATAATTATTATTATGACAAGCCACTGTCAAATGACCTTTTTTAGTATCTTTCTTAAATTTTTCGTGATATGATTATTGGTGTTAGAGGTTATGTATTATGAGACTAGTTAAAAAGAAAAGAAAATTATCAAAATTAACAAAGAGATTTTTAGGATATACATTTATTACTTTAATTTTAATATTAGTATGTTTATTAAGTTATCCAAAATTAGAAATAAAAGATAATGAAATAACGATGGATATAAATGATGATTTCTTTTATGATAATTATAAAGCTACATTATTTGGTAAGGATATAACTAATAAAGTTGTTGTTTCTAATAATGTAAAAAAAGAATTTGGCACTTATAAAGCCGATTTTACCATTTATAATGGTCCCTTTAAAACAACTAAAGAAATGAAAATTAAGATTGTTGATAAAGAAAGTCCAGTTATTACTTTAAAAGGGGATAATGAAGTAAAACTTTGTAAGATAGAGGATTATAAAGAAGAAGGATATGAGGCAAAAGATAATATTGATGGGGATATAACCGATAGAGTTACTGTTACAAAGACTAATGATTATGTCTATTATAAAGTTGTTGATTCTTATGGTAATGAAACATCTATTGGGCGTAGAGTTATTATAGAAGACGATGATGCACCAGAGATTAAATTATTAGGAAGTAAAGAAATTTATTTACCATTAAATACTAACTATGAAGAAGCAGGTTATACGGCTACAGATAATTGTCTTGGGGATATTACTGATAAAGTTGAGGTTACAAATAATATCGATAATACTAAGACAGGGACTTATACAGTTACTTATAAAGTTAGTGATAATAAAAATGAAACGGTTGTTAAAAGAACTGTTTATGTAGTAAGTGATAGTAATACTAAAGGCGTTATTTATTTAACATTTGATGATGGTCCGGGGGCTTATACTAATCAAATTCTTGATATTTTAAAAAAGTATGATATTAAAGCTACTTTCTTTGTAACTAATGGAGGATCAGATGATGACATTTTAAGAGAGTTTAACGAAGGTCATACTGTTGGTTTACATACAGCTTCACATAATTATGATATCTATAAATCAGTTGATACTTATTTTGATGATTTAAATAAAGTTCAAGACCGTGTTACAAGAATTACAGGGACAAGGGCTAAGTATATTAGATTCCCTGGGGGTAGTTCTAATACTATATCTAGAAGTCGTTGTAAAGGTATTATGACTATTCTTACCCAAAAAGTTATGGAAGAAGGATATCGTTATTATGACTGGAATAGTTTAGTAGAGGATGCTGGAGCTTGTGCTAGTAGAAAAGTTACTGATAAAAATGCTTGCGTTTTAAAATACTTTAAAAATACTATTTCTTATAATAAAATTAATGTCGTATTACTTCATGATATTAAATCATATACGGCAAACAGTCTGGAAAATATGATTCTATATGCTAAAAATCAGGGTTACATTTTTAAAGCTTTAGATGATGAAGCACCCCAAATTCATCAACATATTAATAATTAATAGATAAATTAAAATATTCCTAAATAAAATTATAATAATTTAATACGAGGTGAGTTATGCATTCTGTTTATATCCATATTCCTTTTTGTAAAACGATATGTACTTATTGTGATTTTTGTAAAGTTTTCTATAATGAAAAATTTTCGACTAAATATTTACAAAATTTAGAAAAAGAAATACTTAGTCAATATAACAATGAAATTTTAGATACAATTTATATTGGTGGGGGAACCCCATCTTCCCTAAATCAAGCCGAATTAAAAAAATTATTTAGTATTACTAATATTTTCCAAAAAAGTCGTAAATGTGAATTTACTTTTGAAAGTAATATTGAAGATATCACTTTAGAACTTTTAGAAATTTTAAGGGCTAATGGGGTTAATCGTCTAAGTATTGGCATTGAATCTTTTAATAAGAAAATTCTTAAGACCATGAATCGTCATGCTGACTTTAAAGATTGTCAGAAGAAAATGGCATTAATGCGCTCCGTTGGATTTGATAATATCAATCTTGATTTGATTTATGCGATGCCTAAAGAAACAATGTTTACTTTGAGTAGGGATATTCATAAACTTTTAAAATTAAATCCTGAACACATCAGCACTTATTCGCTTATTTTAGAAAAAAACACTATTCTTTATAATCAGGGTGTTAAAAATATTAAAGAAGAAAAAGATGCAAAAATGTATGCTTACATTATTAAAGTGTTAAAAAAACATGGTTACAATCATTACGAAGTGTCAAACTTTGCTAAGACGGGTTTTGAGTCAGTTCATAATACCACCTACTGGTTAAATAATGAGTATTATGGCTTTGGCTGTGGAGCCCATGGTTATCTAGGTCATGTTCGTTACGAAAATACCAGAAGTATAACAAGTTACATTAAAGGAAGCTTTTGTCTTCATCAAAATCTATTAAGTAGACAAGAAGAAATGGATAACGAAATAATGCTGGGGTTGCGGCTTTTAAAAGGCATAAGTCTTTCTAATTTTCAAAAAAAATACAATATTTCTTTACAAGATGCTTATCCTAATGTTAACAATCTTATTAAAGAAGGGCTTTTAGTTTTAGAAAATGATTATTTAAAAATTCCCGAAAAATATATTTATATAATGGATAGTATTGTCATTAAAATAATTTAGTGATAATACTATTTTTATTTATAAAAAAATTAGCTTAATTATCATTTAACTTTCGAGATTGAAAAAAATAAGTTATCGATGCAAAAGCAAGAATAAATTAAGTTATCTTAGCGTACTATTTTTTAGGTGATAAAAATGTTTATTGCACATCGCGGCAAAGTAACTAGTAATGTTAATGAAAATACAATTTCTGCTTTTCAAAATGCTATTTATGATAATAACTATCAAGGTTTTGAACTAGATATTCGTACTACCAAAGATAAAAAATTCGTTGTGGTTCATGATTTTTTTAGTGATGGTAATCTAATAAACAAAACTAACTATCAAGACTTAAATAAAGATATTCCTTTATTAGAAGATGTTTTAAAATTACCAACAGATAAAATAATTCTAATAGAGATTAAAGAAAAAGATATAGATATATTAAAACTAAATTCCTTATTAGAAAAATTTAAAACCAAAAATCTTTATGTTATGAGTTTTTTTAACGAACCTATAAAAAAACTCTTAGAACTTAAACCATCTTATAAATGTGGGATTCTAAATTATCTTTTTAATTCAGAAATTTCCTATCAAGAATATGACTTTATTGTTCTTCTTGATAGCACACTAACTCTTAATCTGATTGATTATTTTCATAATCGAAAATTAGAAGTTTTTAGTTATGGCATTATAAAACCTGACTTTCCTTACTCAAATGAGGTCTTTTATATAATTGATGATAAAATGTTAAAGTCTTAAAATAACTTATCTATTTGTTTTATTTATCACTTTGGTAATTCTAAATGACATTAAAACTATATTTGGAAATAAGTTTCATTTAAGGTTGCAAAAATAAAAGTTGCTAAGCTTAAACAAAAATGCTAAAATTATAATGTAAAATAAGAGGTGTAATTTTATGAATAACGATAAAAATAATGTAAATACGCGTAGTCTTGATGATTTAAGCGGCCTAGATACTAAAAGTCTTGATGTAAATAACGCTGATTCTTTTTTTGACGATGATAAAAGCGAGTTTACTAGTGATGATTTTTTCGCTAGTTCTAGTGATAATGTCAAAGTAAAAGAAGAAAGTAACGAACCCAATTTTAGTGCAGCTTCAGACTTTTCTGATGAAGACATTTTTGCTAATTTAAATTTAGAAGACCCTAATAGTCTTTCTACTTTGGATAGTAATTTAGATAGTGAAGATGCCTTACTTTTACAAGAAAACGCTAGTAATGATATGAGTACTGCTGATAATAAAGATTCAAATACCGATTTAAAAAATACAGACATATCTTTAGAAAATGTTAAGAATGATTCTAAAGAGCAGAAGGGTAAAAAATTAAGAAAACCTTTAACCAAAAAGCAAAAAATTACTATTATAGTTATTGCTTCAATAATTGCTTTGCTTCTTATTTGTTTAATTGTTTATCTTTTACTTCCTAAAAAAGGCGAAGAACCTGACCCAGAACCAACCGAGACTATCGTTGTTGATAAAGGAAACTATAAATATCAAGATGGAACTTTAGTCTTCTTAAATGACCAAAAGACGGAAATTGGTACTTATGAATGTGAAAATAAAGAAGAAGATAAGTGCTACATGGCTTATACTTCTAATGATTTAGATGATGCCAATGTAACTAAAAATATCTATGAAGATAATACTAATGTTCAAATTCGTAGTGAAATTTTCCATAATCGTTTTGTTTTCGTTAATGATGGTGATAAAGATACAATGAAACTTTATGATATTTTAGAAAATAAGACTATTGGTACTTATAAAAAAATTAAATACTATGAAACATTAGGAACTGATTATGCTATTTTACAAAATGAAGAAGGAAAATTTGGTTTAGTTAAAATAACTAGTAATACCATCGATACTGTCATTAATTATACTTATGATAATTTAACTTCTTTAGAAAAAAAGGATAATACCTTAATAGCTAAAAAGGGAAGTAAATATTACTTAATAAATCTTGATGACAAGACTCTGACTAAAGCAATAACTCGTCCTATCTATGACTATGATGATGCTCATCTAGTAGTAAAAAATGGTAACTCTTATGATTTAACTGACTATGAAAATAAAGATATTTTTACTGGTTATAACTATATAAGTATTATTAATAATACTTATGTTGCCCTAGTAAATGATGGCTCCCTATATATAAGAGATTATGAAAAAAATAAATATAATGAAGTTGGTTATAGTCTTTATAATGAAGATTATAGTGGACTTAATACCTATAGTAAAGATGGGGTTTTAAAAAGTAGTAGTTATGCTTATAAAATTAATGTTAATAATAATACTTTAACTGTTTTCTTGAAAAATAATAATGATGTTTTAGAAAAAGGCTTAAATCTTAACGATGGTAAAGCTTCAACTAAACAAAAATATTATAGTAGCTTTGATGGTATTTTATACTTCTATAGTGATGAAGAAAAAACTAACCTTTTAGGAAGTTATGTTTGCACTAATAAAGATAATTTTAATGAGAGTGAAGACTTTAAAATGTGTACAGTGGCTCATAATTATTCCTTTAGTGAAAACTTTAAAAATCATGATAATGGTTTAACTAATGAAATCCTACCAATTATTGATAATCGTTATGTCTTTATAACTGATGATATTAATTCTTTTGATGGCGAAGTAAAAGTCTATGACCTTTTCAAAAAACAAACTCTTGCTACTTATAAACGAGTTTCAAGTAAACTTAACTATACCGAATTTACTTTTGCTCCTAGTCTTGATAATATTATTGTAAAAAATAAGAGTGATAAGTTTGGAGTAATTAATCTTAATAATAATGGTATTACTAAGACTTATGATTTCGTTTATGATCGGATGGAACGCATTGGTGATTATATTGAAGTAGCAAAAGATAATAAATACCAAATCTTATTTAATAATGATTCTTCAAGTATCACTTTAGATTCTAAAATTTATGATTTTAGTGGTAAATACTTTGTTGTTAAAAATAATGAAAAGTTTGATATTTATAGTGATGGTGGCAGTGATAATCCTAAGAAAATTACTAATAAATCTTATAAAGTAATAAAGTTAGTGGGAGAAAGTTTATATCTGGCTATTGATGATGATAATATGGTTTATGTTATGACTTATGATAATACGGTAATTAATAATGAAGAGATTAAATTAGAGACCACTGGAGATATTTATACTCTTTATAATATGGTAAGTGCTAGTATCAGTGGTAATAATGTTGTTTTAAATATTACGAAAGAAGATGGTACTAAACTTAATAGTTACACTTATACTTTACCCAAGAAAAATAGTGATAAACCTCTGGAAAATGAGACTGGATCTAGTAACTCAACAATAAAGGATAATAATAATGAAACCCAAGAATAATAAAATGACTCTTGTTATGGCTATAATTTTAATTATTATAGCCTTACCACTGGCGGTAATTAGTACTTATGGTCGTATTCTTTATCCACCTAATGCTCCTTTAGCTTGTGATATCAAACTAACGGGTGGGGCTTGTTATACTTGTACAAATAAAGATGGTTATTGCAATTATGCTTATAATTATGTAAATGATAGTAAATATGCTCTAAATTATTATAAAGGTACAAATAACTTTATAACATTTAGTGAAGGGTATGTCTTTTTAATGGATACACCTCTTACCTTTAATGTCAATAACAATACCGAGTATCCTAAAACTATTATGTACGGTATCACAAATAATAATAAGTTAGAGGTAACAGGATTAAATAACTATGGTATTGGCTTTAATGGGGACTATTATATTGGTATAATGGATAATGGAAAATATACTCTATTTCGTGTTAACCAACTAGCCCAAAAAGCTATCGAAGATGAATATGATTTTATTGGCGCTGCTGGTCATTTAATCGATGGCAAACTAGACTCATCTAAATTTGCTGTCTTAAAAAATAATAAATGGCAATTAATAAATACCGAAAATACCGCGTTAACCAGTGAGTTTGAAAATCCTATTTATGATTATAGTGATTATGCCGTCGCATTATATAATGAAACAAGTAATAAATATTATCTAGTTAATTTTCAAAATGAATCTTTAATGAATAGAAATTTTGACAAAGTTTTCTTTTATAAAGATATCGTTTTAGGGGTAAGTGATAATACATTATATATTTATGATAGTGCCTCTAATCGTATTTTATCTTCAACTATTACGATAAGTAGTCCTGATGACATTTCCGTTTTAGAAGAAACTGATTATATAGATATTTCAATTAATGATTTTAAAAACACGCGAGTTTATTATAGTGGGACCATAGAAGATATAACTAATATGCAGGATGATAGTACTAGTGATACTAACACTAATACTAACCAAGATAATTCTGAAAACGGTGATAATAATTCTAATAATGCTGATGGTTCAACTGAAAATAACGGTAGTAATGCTAGTAGTGATTATAGTAATGCAAATGGTTCTAGTAATTTAGAAAATAATAATACTAATGATAATACTAATTCTAATGATACTACTTTAAATGATAATGCTAATTCTTCAATTAATAATGCTGGTTAAATATATGTAAATATAAATTTTTTAAATAATAGAATAACTTTTAGAGTTTATACTCTTGGAGTTATTTTTTCTTTAAATCTCATTAAATTTAAAATAATAAAAAGGTTTAAATTAAAAGAAGAAGAAATTATAAAAAATGTCAAATGCTAATAAACTTGATGTAATTACTTCTTAAAAACTTTAAAGTGTAGTATAATGTACTAAGAGTGGTGATTTCATGAAAATACTTATAAGTGCAGGGGGGACAGGTGGACATATCTATCCAGCTTTAGCCATTATTGAGGGATTTAAAAAATACGATAAAAATTTAGAAGTTTTATATATAGGGACTAAAAATAGAATGGAAAAAGATATTGTTCCTAAGAATAATATTCCTTATTATGGAATAGAGATATATGGCTTATCTAAAAATATTTTTAAAGATATTAAAGATGTTTTTTTGATTTTAAAGGCTAAAAAGGAAATTAAACAAAAAATTTTAGAATTTAAACCTGATGTTGTTTTAGGAATAGGCGGGTATGTAACTTATCCTGTTTTAAGTGTTGCTCATAAAATGCATATCAAAACATTTATTCATGAACAAAATGCTATCCCAGGGAAAACTAATAAAATGATTAGTAAATATGCTGATATTATTGGCGTTTCTTTTAAAGAAAGTACTAAGTATTTTCCTAATAGAAATGTCTTATATACAGGTAATCCTACAGGTATTAGAGCTTTAAATACTCCTAAAATTACTAAATCTAGCCTTGGGTTAGATGAGGCCAAACCGTTAGTTGTTGTTGTTTGTGGTTCATTGGGTTCCCAAACGGTTAATGATGCGATGCAAGGTTACTTAAAAACTTTTTCTTCCAAAAATTATCAAGTAGTCTATATTACCGGCAAGAGTTTGTTTGAAGAATTTAATAAGCAAAAATATCCAAAAAATGTTTTAGTTTTACCTTATCTAGATAATCTTTCTGGTCTTTTAAAAGCAACTGATATTTTAGTAGCTCGTGCTGGGGCTTCAACTATTGCCGAAGTTATTAGTCTTAAAGTGCCAACTATCTTTATTCCTAGTCCATATGTTGCTAATAACCATCAATATTTTAATGCTCTTGCTTTAAGTAAAGAAAATCAAGCAGTGATGCTAGAAGAAAAAGATTTATCAACAGCAAACATTACTAAAACCGTTGAAGACCTCCTATATAATAAAGAAAGACAAAATATAATAAAAAATAATTTAAGTAAAATTAGTACGCTTGATAGTACCAAAATAATTTATAATGCAATTAAGGAACTGATAAAAAAATGAATTTAAAATGTGAGATATTAGAAAATGTTAACTTAAAAGAATACAATACCTATCGTTTGGAAGCTTTTTGTAAATACATGGCCTTACCAAAAAGTATTAAAGAATTACAAGAAGTAATAAATTATTGCCTTCATAAAGATATCAAATATTTTGTGTTAGGTAATGGCTCTAATGTTATATTAGATGGCACTTTTGACGGTATTGTTATTAATATGAAAAACTTAAATGGGGTCGAATTAGTAAGTGATACCGATATCATAGCTTATAGTGGTATAATGATGCCTAAACTAGTTAAATTTGCGGTTAAAAATAATCTTCAAGGTCTTGAATGGGCTAGTGGTATCCCCGGAACTTTAGGGGGTGGCATATATGGTAACTGTGGTGCTTATAATGATGATATTTATCATTATTTAAAAGAAATAATTGTTCTTCATAATGGTAAAATTGAACATATCAAAGTAGATAAAGTCTTTCATGATTATCGCCAGACTTTTTTTCAAGGTAAACGCCAATATATCATTGTAGCGGCCCATTTAAAGTTAATTAAAGGTGATAGTAAACAATCCCAAGAGCTTATTAATGACCGTTTAAAACGCCGTCTGGCTAGTCAACCCCTAACTTATCCCTCAGCTGGTTCTGTCTTTAGAAATCCCTCAAAAGAAATGCCATCGGGCAAACTTATTGAGGATGTCGGTTTAAAAAATAAAAGTATCGGTGGAGCCTTGATATCACCCAAACATGCTAATTTCATTGTAAATAATGGAAATGCTACTGCTAAAGATGTTATCAGTCTAATAGAATTAATCAAAAAAACAATTAAAGAAAATTATAGTATCGACTTAGTAACTGAACAAGAAATAGTAAAGTGGGATAGTAATGCAAAAGAAAACTAAAAGAAAATTAAATAAAAAACGCTTCTTTGGCCTTCTGGTTTTTCTAGCTATAGGGGCCATCTTCATTACATATTTATTAAATTTAAAAGTTAGTAATGTCTTAATAACGGGAACTTCTCTGGTATCTGATGCAACAATTATTAGAAAAACTAATCTTAGAGATTATCCTTATTATAAAGATATCAAAAAGAAAAATATGGAAAATGAAATAAGTGCTATTCCTTTAATTGCTAAAGTAAAAATAACTAAGTGCTTAAATGGAACGATAAAAATTACAGTTACCGAAGAAATGCCTCTTATGTATTTTGAAAATACTAATAAAATTATTACCAGTGAAAATAATATTTATGAAAATGTTAAAACTAACAAAACGACCATGCCAACTTTAAAGACAAGTCTAAGTAAGGAAACATTAGAATTATTAGTAAAAGCTTTAAAAAAACTAGATAATAATATTTTAAATATGATAAGTGAGATTGAATATTCACCAACCATAAGTACTGAAGGTAAAACAATTGATGATAAAAGATTTACTTTTTATATGAATGATGGTAACATAGCTTACATTAATACGATTAATATTGATAAATTCAATAATTACTTAGCGGTTGTCAGTAAAGCCATTGATACTTATGGAGCTGGGGTGGTAGGAACATTTAATTTTGATTCAGGAACCAGTAATGTCGTATTTCAAAAGAAAGATAGTGGTAGTAGTGAAACCCAAAATGAACTATGATAAAGAAATGACTAAAATTATTGATACTATATCAGAACCCAAAAAGCTTTTATTGCATTCTTGTTGTGCTCCTTGTAGTAGTGCTTGTATAGAAAGATTAACTAACTTTTTTGATATAACTATTCTTTATTACAATCCTAATATTGAACCATACGAAGAATATCTAAAACGAAAAAAGGAAGAAATAAGATTTATTAAAGAATATCCTAATATTCATAAATTAGATATAATTGATTGTGATTATGATAATGACTTATTTTTAAATATTGCTACTGGTTTAGAAGAAGAACCAGAAAGAGGCAAAAGATGTTTAAAATGTTATAATCTTAGAATGGAATATACGGCTAAAAAAGCGAAAGAATTAGGATACGATTATTTTGCTACTACTTTGACTTTAAGTCCTTTAAAAGATAGCCAAGTACTTAATAAAATTGGTTATGCTCTAAGTAAAAAGTATGATATTTCTTATCTACCAAGTGATTTTAAGAAACAAAATGGGTATAAAAGAAGTATTGAATTATCTAAAGAATATAATTTATATCGTCAAAATTTCTGTGGGTGTAAATATTCTAGAAAAACTATGGAAAATAGTCAAAATGGTATTGATTAAATATATTGTTTCTTGTAGAATATTAAACCAGAAAGAGGATTATCATGAAAAAACGAGAAGAAATAGAAATGAAATTTTATGAAAAATTAGGAGTCAAAAAATTTATTGGGTTTGATAAAAAATTTTGGAATGGTTGGGACCGTATCACTCTTGCCCTAACTCCTAAATCTAAAAAACTTGCTAAGCAAAATAAGATTAAAGAAAATAATAATTATTACTTATCAAGAAAAATCGAAGGGGTTATAGAATGCCAAACAAGAAAGAAAGAAAGCGTTAAATTAAGCTTAGCTCTTGCAGCATTATACACCTTAATAGGATTATTTCATGTATACTTTCAGCCGTCGTTAATTCTTAGTGTTGCCTATTTTTCTTGGACAGCTGTATTTATAGCATCTGCCATGACAAACCGCTATGCTACTTTAAAAGCTAAAAAAATTGAAGAAAAATGGCATTTTAAATATGAAAGTCAAAAAGAAGATGTTATTGCTGATATTATGACTAAAAATAAAGAATTAGGGCGTCCACAATTGGAAATTGTAACTAATAATAATGATTTAGAACAAACAAGTTTTCACAAGTTAATTAGCAATGCAGAATTATCTGAATTAAAAAAAATTGATAATTATTTAAATTCTTATCAAAAAGCCTATGAAAATAGTGAAACCTTGCCAACTTTAGAATATGATAAGACTAAAAATAAAACTTTAAGACTAGTTCCTAGTTATACAAAATCACATAAATAATGTTTGATTATAAAGAAAAAAAGAAGATATTATAATTTAAAAATTTGGTAGAATTAAGAGTTATAATATCTTTTCGTTTACTTCAAATTTCACCTTTGCTATACTTATTAAATATTAATTAGGTTTGCTACCTAATTTTTTTGATTTATTCAGAATAAAAAATATTTATTAAAAGAATAATATTGCAATTGCTAATTATATTACTTATAATTACCTTAGTTATGAAAATTAGCAGATTCTTTAAAAAATTTATAAAGTAACTTAAAATGATTGACTTTATAAGTAAGGGTAGGATAGAATACTGCTACATTGATTGAAAAAGATTAAAGATAGTCATTGGACCCTTTAATTTTAGTTAGGAGTAGTTATGACATTTAAAATAATAACTTTAGGATGTAAGGTTAATACTTATGAATCTGAAGTAATGCAAGAAAAATTAATTAAATCGGGTTTTCAAAAGCAGGAAGATGAAGAAACACAAAGTGATATTATTATTATTAATACTTGTTCGGTAACCAATATGGCTGATAGTAAATCACGAAAAATAATTCGTCATGCTAAAAGAGAAAATCCCAATTGTATTTTAGTAGTATGTGGTTGTTCTGCAGAAAATCATCAAGATGAGCTAAAAGATTTAGATATTGATATCTTAATTGGCAATACTGGTAAATCAAAAATAGTTGATTTAATTAACGATTATTTAATTAATAAAACACCTTATACTTATTTTGCCGGAACTAGAGATTTAAGTTTTGAAGATATGCAAGTAGATGAATTTACTTCTCATACCAGAGGGTTTATAAAAGTTCAAGATGGCTGTAATAACTTTTGCACTTACTGTATAATTCCTTATATGCGGGGTAATATTCGGAGTAAAAACTTTAAAACAGCCTTAGAAGAGGCCAAAACCTTAGTGGCTAATGGTCATCAAGAAATCGTTTTAACAGGAATTCATACTGGTTCTTATGGTCGCGGTACCGATCATGATTTAACTGATTTAATTAATACAATGTCAGAAATTACTGGTTTAAAGAATATTCGTATTTCTAGTATTGAGATTACCGAACTTGATAAAAAATTTATGACAATGTTAAAAAATAATACTAAAGTTTGTCATCATATGCATATTCCTTTGCAATCGGGCAGTGATAAAATTTTAAAATTAATGAATCGTAAATATAATAAGCAAGAATTTTTAGCTAAAATAGAGGAAATTCGTACATGTATTCCTGATATCAATATTACAACCGATGTTATTACTGGTTTTCCTGATGAAACCGAAGAGGATTTTCAAGAATGCCTAGATTTCGTAAAAAAGGTTGGCTTTACGAAAATTCATACATTTCCTTATTCAGAGCGTACTGGAACTGTTGCTAGCAAAATGCCTAATCAAGTGCCTGTTAATATTAGAAAAGATCGTGCTAAACGCTTAATTGAGCTTTCTGATACTTTAGAATATGCTTATAATCAAGAACAAATCGGTAAAATTTTTCCCGTTTTAATTGAAGAAGTAAATGATGTAACTTCAACTGGTCATACAGGGACTTATTTGAAAGTTGTTGTTAAGGAAAAATTAGAACATAATAAATTTTATAACATTAAAATTACAGAAGCCTTCAAGGACCATGTTATTGGCGTGATTGTAGCTTAAAAATATTAGCTAAAAGACAATTAATAGTTGCTTAATTAAAAATCAAAAAGAATAAATAACTAAAAAAAGAGTAAAGAATAAAAAGAAAGGTTTTTTAAAATATGCAATTTATTTATGAAAAAATTTTAAATAATTATATCTTAGTTGAGCTTGTAAAAGCCTTAATAGTTGTTTTAATAATAATTATTTTAGCTGTTAATATTGGTACTTATCTTTATAAAAATAGCATTCATAGTTTTTATACTACCAATGGTTTAATTATTGATTTGCAAGATACTATAAAAAAGGATTTAGATAAACTTACTGATGTTGAAACTTTAAAAGAAAAGGGAAATATTGTTGGCATTACCAATAATAATGAAGATGGTCATTATCGTTTACTTTTATGTGGCAGGAAAAATGCTCAGTTGCGTTTAAATATTAACAATACTAGTATTAAAAATTTAGATAATTACCAGTATGAAAATGGCTGTTACATTCTAAATGATAAAGTAATTTCGGCTTCTTCCACGGATACTTATGAATTAAAACTTTTTATTCCTAAATCTTCTAGCTTAACTGATTATTATGCTAATTATAAAATTAAAGTTGAAGGTTATACTCCTTAACTAAGGGTGATTGTTTTTAAGTAAACTAAAATTATGATAAAATTTGGAGTATCCTTTAAATAAACATATTAATATTATCTGATTAAAATAGTTAGATAATATGAAATAGGGTAGCTAGTAAGAAAAGGCTACTACTTAAAAAGGTGGCATAAAAGCGTCCATATAAGTAGTTACTTACTTTAATTTTACTGTTACTTAGAACCGTTTTTATTTGCATTAAAATACAAAAACCACCAAAATTGATAAAAATTATACTTAAAAGCGTTTTAAAATAAGTAGAAATTTCGGATATTTTAAGAAAAGCTAAGCCATTTGTAACTTCTATTATCCCTGTAAAAGCCTTAAAATTATCGGGAATTACTAGAGTTAGTAAATTAAATATAATAATCATTCCTAAGATATTAAGAAATATCTGGGAAGCACTGCTAACAGATTGAACTAAAATTTCACAAAAAGGTAACTCTTTTCCTTTAACAATGGAAGAAGCTTGTTTAATTTTGCAAAAATTATAGATAATAATATTACTAAAATAGCTAATGATAATAATTGCTATCGTTAACTTTTGACTAAAAAAACATTGTAACATAGTATATAAAAATAGGGGATTAATAAAAAAATTGCACATAATATAAGTGTTAGCGGCCTCTTCACTAATTACTTTTCTATCTAGTAAATCTTTAATAATTACTGCATTGTTTGGGGTGCCACTAAGTAAACTCATAATAAAAATATATAAATAATGGGAGTTAGTTACTTTAAAAAGATAATAAGGAAAGTTATAATTAATTAAAATTTTGCTTATAATATACATAGGAAAAAGCGATATAAAGACTTTTGACAAAAAAAGTTTGCAAGAATTTAAAATTGAACTTCCAACTAAAACATTATGTGTAAAGAGTAAGTAAACTAATACCAGTGATACGCAAATAATTGTTATATTTTTTTTCATATCCATATCCTTTTTTGATATAATTAAATAAGGTGATTCATTTGATTAATAAATATTATGCAAGTGTAAAAAAGTTCATACGAGAAAATTACAAGTTTTTATTAACTTTTGTCTTTATTTTTCTTTTATTTTTTATAGATACTCCGTATCTTATTTATACCCCTGGTGATTATATTGATTTAAGTAAGAGGCTAGAAGTAGCAACCGATAATAAAACTTCTGGAACCTTTGGGATGGCTTATGTTAGTGTCATTAAAGCAAGTCCGGCCTTTCTTGGACTTAGTTATTTAAACAAAAACTGGGATATTATTAGTAAAGACAAAGTTAAGTATGATGATGAAACATTAAAAGAATCTGAAAAACGCGATAAAATTAGTATGGAAGAAGCCGTTAGTAATGCGAAAATAGCAGCTTTTAAAGAGGCTGAGGCCCCATATGATATTAAAAATATTCGCCATATTATAACTTACTTAGATAGTGATGATACCGAACTAAAACTTTTTGATGAAATTAAAACTGTTGATGGTAAAGATATAAATAATTTAGAAGATATTAGAAAAATAGTTGACTCTAAAGAAATTGGTGCTAAAATGAATATCGAGGTATTAAGAAATGATAAATTAATTTCTGTTAGTTCTAAGGTTTATGAAAAAGAGGGGCGCAAGCTTCTTGGCATATCTTTAACAAATGTCTATGAAGTAAGTACAGATCCCGAAGTAGAGATTAAAATAAAATCTAATGAATCAGGACCTTCGGGTGGTCTTATGATGGCTCTTAGTGTTTATAATTCTTTAGTTAAGGAAGATATTAGTAAGGGTAAAAAAATTATTGGGACCGGTACCATTGATATTGATGGCAATGTTGGGGAAATTGGGGGCGTTAAATATAAGTTGATAGGAGCCGTAAAAAATAAATCCGATATCTTCTTGTGTCCGAAAGAAAACTATGAAGAAGCCCTAAAAGTTGCTAAAGATAACAAATATAGTATCAAAATTATAAGTGTTGGTACCCTAAAAGAAGCAATAGAGGAGTTGAAAAAATTATGAAAATGGAGAAGCCTAAATATTATAATCCTAATGTCTATGATGATTTAGACTTTATAAATAAATGTTCTTATTTTAATGAATGGTACCAGCTTGTTCTACCCATTCTTTTAAATGATGAATTCCAACGCCGAAAACTTTTTTTGCATCATGAATCTTCAGTTTGGAATCATTCCATTATGGTTTCCTTTAAATCATTTTTGGTAGCAAAATTTTATAATTTAAATGTTTATGATGCCACCATAGCGGGTTTACTGCACGATTTTTACCCTCAAGCTTGGCAATATAGTGAAGAACTTTATAATTTAGATCCCTCTTATTTAACCAGATATTTTAAAAAACATAAAAAACTTACGGAATTACATGGCTTTGTTCATGGTAAGGAAGCCGCTATCAACGCTCAAAAATATTTTCCCCAAATGGTAAATAAGCGCATTCTTGATAGTATCAAATATCATATGTTTCCTTTAACGGTTATTCCTCCTCATTATATTGAAGGCTGGATAGTAACTTCTATGGATAAAAAAGTATCTGTTAGTGTTTTTAAAGATATTAAAGAACTTCCTAATTATGTTGGTATTAGACTTCATAAAGTTAGTAAATAGTTAAAAATAGAGTACCACTTATAAAATATAAAATTTAAAAATAGGTTAATTTAAAATCAAAAATATAAAAAATTTAAAATAAAAATCATTAAAATATTGATAATTCAAACTGTCAATATTTTTTCTTTGGTCAAAAGATTACTTTTTTCTTGTAATTTAAGAAAATATCCTTATAATATTTAGCAAGGTGATTTATGATGTTAATATTAATTTTTTACTATCTTTTAATGGCATTAATTCTTTTCTTTCTTATTAATTTTTTAAAATTTAAGAAAAAAGATAGCCTGCTATTTCCCATATTTTATCTCTTTATCTGTGCTTCTTATCTAGAAATACATAATCTGGCTTATAATTATATTTTTATTATCATTCTTTTTGAATTTTTTATTGAATTATTCTATAACTATACCCTAAGAGATAATAAAGCAAGCTTTGATATCAATTATTTCTTGAAAAAATATAGTTTTTTAATTATTTTTAGTGTCTTTTTAGAAAACTATCTTTTTAGTAAAGTTAGTAGTATTTTACCTAATATTGAAATGGTTAAAACAATTATCTGGTTCATAATTCTTCTTTATTTATATAACCTAGTAGAAGAACTTATTAAGATTCATGAAAATGGTAAGAATACATACAATGCCTTACAAGATAAAAATTATATTATCAGTAGTTATGCTAAATACAAATTACAGTATAAAGATATTCTTAAGAATTATGAGATACCAGTTAAAGAGTTGGCTTTAGCACTTTTAATATACGAAGACTATAATACACCTAAACTAAAACGCAACCTAGATAACTTTCTTTTTGGGCGTCTTAAAAAAGTAGGTAAGCTTGGTATTATGCAAGTTGAAACTAAAACATTCATTACTGATGAAGAATCAATTCGTTTTGTTTGCAATGCTTTAGAAAAAAAGTATGAGGAAATTCCTTATCGCAAAAACAATACGGGCAAGCTTATTTTAAAAGATTATCTTAAAGATTATAATAAATACAATATTGTCGTTAATATTTATGAAAATATTAAAGCTTTTGAAGAATTAAATTAAGACATGAAATTTTAGTTATTACATATAGTTTACTAGGTGATTATATGCAATATATACTAGAAGTTGAAAATACTAGTAAGAAAATTAATTCTTTAAAAGAGGCTATTATAAAAAAAGAACTACGGTTTAATATAAGTGATTATGAAGGTAAATTTTACTTTTTTGGTCTTGGTAATTGTTCAAATAAGAAATATTATTCTTTTAGTGTTCCTGATAATGTTACTAATGTCTATTCATATTTGCAAAATAATATTGATATCCTTGAATTAAGGCCCACTTTTATTGAAAATACTATTTTTGATTTAAAAAGTAAATTTCATTTATTTAATGATGTTTATAAAACAGATGATTTTGTTTTATCAAGTAGCAATGAAGACGAGACTTGTTTTTACCTTCGAAATATTAGCAATCGCAAACTGACTGTCGTTGATTATCGAACTATAATTAATATTTTAAAAGATTATTATGCCGATATCTGGGGACTTGATTTAAATGCCGGAGATTACAGTATTATTTATCTTTATACAACCGACCATAAATTTTGTAAAATTTTAATTGAACCCGTTATGCAATTAAATAAACCTTGTTCTTCTTCCAAAAATGGTCGCATTTTAAAACTTAATCATAATTTGAATGTCTAAAAGCATTCTTTTTTTTATCCAACAAGATTATAGAATAACCTGCCGATAAGTGGATAATTCAAAAAAACTTATAAAACCATAAAATTTTGCCATACTAAAAATGGTGATGTTATGAAAAATAATACAGGTTATACTATTTTAATCTTAATTTTAGGACTTTTCTTGTTAACTATTCCTTTAAATATTCAAGAAAGTAGAGCTAAGAATACTAATTATGACCTTGATAGTATTAATAAAAATAGTGAAAATAATCAAGATAATTCAAGTACTCAAAATAATGATAATAATAACAATAATGATAATAACGGTACCGACCGGAAAAGTACCGAAGATAATAAAAACTTTTCAGAAAATGCTAATAAGGCTAACATAGAAGATAAGGCTACTGATAAACAAGATAGTACTGGACAAAAATATGTGGCTCTAACTTTTGATGATGGACCTAGTGGTTTTACTAAGGAAATAGTATCCTTACTTAAAGAATATAATTATAATGCTACCTTCTTTATTTTAGGTAATAAATTAAATATCGATTATAAAGAAATTTTACAAGAAAGTCTTAAAAACGGTAATGAGATAGGCATTCATGGCTTTTCCCATAAATCCTTTACAAGACTAAAAATGCCAGAACTAGAAGATGAAATTAATAAAAGTAAAAAATATGTATATAATTTAACTGGTTATACACCAACTTTGGTGCGCCCACCTTATGGAAATATCAATAATGACATTCGTAAATCTGGTTATGGTCCTTATATTTTATGGAATAATGATACTTTAGATTGGAAACTAAGAGATGCAAAGAAAATTTATAATCGTCTAACCACCAGCATTGAAGAAAATAATATCATTTTAATGCATGATACTTATCTTACTACTTATAAAGCTTTAGAACTTATCTTGCCATATTTAAAAGAAAATAATTATAAAGTTGTAACCGTTAGTAAATTATTTGCAATAAATGGCAAAACATTAGAAAATACTAAAAGTTATCGTTATGCAAATTAATATTAAATAAAAAGTAATTGTTCTTAGATTAAAGGCAATTCCTCATCAAAGTCATCATCTTTTGTCGCAACATATAAACTAATGACGCCACCAATTAAAAATAGGATAGCTGCTACAAAGACTAAATCTGTTAGTCTCTTTTTATTTGGGTTAGTATTTTTATAACGCGTAAGTGTAGTTTCATCTTTAAAAGCGACATAAGCAAAATAAATATAAATAAAAAGAATAACTGTCAGAACTGTTTTGTTAATCTGACGAAACTTTTGCTTATAAAATTTTTGATTAGTTTTTAAATATAATTTTTCTAAATAATTAGAATAAAGATTAAAACACACTAAAAAAATATAAATTATCCAAATAAATGATTCAATATTAATTCGTTTTATTGTGTTCATTTTATCATTATTCATAGTAAATTATATGAAAAAAACTAAAAAGCAAGTGCTAAAAAATGATTTTATTATTTATAGTTTCTAATTTATTGCTAAGTAGAGTAGGAAGTCATAATAAAAGTGTTAGTTTCAGATATTATTTAATCTTTAAATACAGTTGTAATTCCTATAATATATTTGGGGTGGTGTTTGTTTTTTGTTTAAAATTGATTCATATCTATAGATCAAAGCTTCTATAATAAATAGAATTTTTTTACATAGTTGATTAAATAAAGAAAATGAGTTATCAAAAAGTAAATTCTAATCATAAAAACAGCCGTTTTTGCAAGCTTACAAAAAAAATTGCTAAAAATTGCAAAAAACAGTTGCAAAACAAAGCAATATTTAGTAAAATTAAGAAGTCAGCAAGGAAATGGGCTTGTAGCTCAGCTGGTTAGAGCGCACGCCTGATAAGCGTGAGGTCGGAGGTTCAAGTCCCCCCAGGCCCACCATTTTATTTTACTGGCCTGTTGGTGAAGCGGTTAACACATATGCCTTTCACGCATACATACATGGGTTCAAATCCCGTACAGGTCACCAATTTTGATATTAAGGTCCGGTTAAACGGGCTTTTTATTTTGCCAAAAAAGTTTTAAGCACACGGCAAACACACTTTTTTCTGGTGTCTTACTTTGCAATAATAAAATCGTATGATATAATGAGTTCGGTGGTTTTATGAAAAAAGAAAAAAATGTAACTAGTGATTACTTTACAACCGAAGAAGGAAAATTTATTAGACACCAATCTAAAAAAATAAGAATTGAAGGCATCCTTTGTCTTGCTCTTGGTCTTATTTATCTTCTTTTTAATGTTTATAAAAAAGAAGGGTGGTATATGTATTTAGTAACTTTATCCCTATTTGTGTTCGGCACTTATTTTATTTATAAATCATATAGCATTAAAGATTTCAAAAAGAAAATCTATGATTATAAAAAAAATAATCCTGATGTAAAATAATCGAGATAAATTACTAATGACTTTTAAACTTTCTCTTAGAAATTAAAAAAGTTAAGGAAAACAATGACTTATTAAAAGTCATTTTATTAGAGGTGAAGATGATAGCACTAGGTTTAGATTTAGGAACTAAAACTTTAGGGGTTGCTATTTCCAGAACAGGAATTATAGCTAATCCATATAAATTATTAAGATATAATAATGAGGAATACGGCAGATTAGCCTTAGAAGTTGCCAATATTGTAAGACAAGAAAATGTTACCGAAATAGCTTTAGGACTTCCTAAAAATATGAACAATTCATGTGGCTTTGCGACGGAAAGAAGTCAAAACTTTAAAAAGATTTTAGAAAAATATGTTGATGTTCCCATTACTTTAGTTGATGAAAGACTAAGTACAGTAGAGGCAACTAACATATTGTTAGCAAACGACATGTCTAGAAAAAAAAGAAAAAATGTAATTGATGTTACAGCAGCAATGATTATACTTGATACCTATTTAAAGAAAAGGAAAGCAAATGAAAAATAATAAAATTAAATTAATCAATGATAAAGGGGAAGAATGTTTATTTGACCCATTATTTACTTTTGATAGTGAAGAAACTAAAAAGAGTTATATTGTTTATACTAATCATGAAAAAGATGAAGATGGTAAAGAAAAAGTTTACGCTTCTATTTATGATGCTACGGGTAAAGACATGAATCTTTATCCAATTGAAACGGAAAAAGAATGGAATCTAATTTTTAATATCTTAGAATCTATTCAAAAAAAGATGGAAGAAGAACATCATGCTTAAAACGAAAATAAGTAAAATAGTTAGTATAATAGCTGGTCTTATCCTTATTCTTGTTTTGGGGGTTATCATAACTTATAATGTTATGTTAAGCCCGGTAAGTAAGGATCCTACTGCTATTACTTTTGAAATTCCTTATAAGACTACTTCTAACGAGGTTTTAAGCTCTTTAAAGAATCAAGGCTTAATTAAAAATATCACGGCCGCTAAAATTTATATGAAGTTAAATAAAATAACGAATATTCAGGCTGGTATTTATGAGCTTAATAAGACTATGTCAACTGGTGAAATTTTAAAGTCTTTTAAAGATGGCAAAGTAATAGATGATGAGGTAACTATAACTTTTGTTGAGGGTAAAAGAATTCCTTATTATGTTGAGGTTATTACGAAGAATTTTAATTATACAACCGAGGAAGTAAACGCCCTTTTAACTGATAAAGAATTTTTAACTGAACTTATTACTAATTACTGGTTTATAAGTGAGGATATTTTAAATAAAAATATCTATTATCCTTTGGAAGGTTATTTTTTTCCTGATACCTATAACTTCCGTAAAGAAGCAAGTATTAAAGAGATAATCTTAACTTTAATCAATGGTTTAGCAAATAAACTAGCTCCTTATAAAAAGCAAATTGAAAATAGTGGTTATACGGCTCATCAGATTCTAACCCTAGCCTCAATTGTGGAATTAGAAGGGGTAAATAACGAGTCTAGAAGTGGGGTTGCTAGTGTTTTTTATAACCGCTTAAAAGATGGCTGGACTTTAGGTAGTGATGTAACAACTTATTATGCCGTAAAAAAAGACTTTTCAGTTGAATTAACCCAGAATGATTTAGATACTTGTAACCCATATAATACTAGGTCTAATTGTGTAAGTGGTTTGCCCGTAGGACCTATTTGCAGTAGTGGTCTTGAAAGTATCGCTGCTACTATAAATCCTCTAAGTACTGACTATTATTATTTTGTAGCAGATAAAAACAAAAAGACATATTATGCCAAAAATCAAAGTGAATTTAATGCGATTATAGCTGATTTAAAAAAGCAAGGACTTTGGTATATCTATAATTAAAGGTGATGAATTATGAAAGAACAAATTTTAGAAATAGAAAAATATGCAAAAGAAAATAATGTACCCATAATTGAAAAAGAATCAATATGTTATATTATGAAGTACATTAAAGAACATAATGTTAAAAATATTTTGGAGATTGGTAGTGCCATTGGCTATTCCGCTATTTTAATGGCCTCAAGTAACCAGCCAACAACGGTTACCACTATTGAACGCGACGAAACTCGTTATATGGAATGCTTAAAAAATATTAAAAAATGCGGTTTAGATAAAAAGATAAATGTTGTTTATCAAGATGCTTTAGATGTTAATTTAACTGGGGTATCTTATGATTTAATCTTTATTGATGCCGCGAAAGGACAATATACGAAATTCTTTGAAAAATATAAGTATTTTTTGAATAAAGGTGGCGTAATTATAACCGATAATATTAATTTTCATGGTTATGTAGGTAAAAGTGATACTATCGAAAGTAAAAATCTAAGACAATTAGTTGGTAAAATTGAAAATTATATTGAATTCTTAAAAAATAATGAAGAATTTACTACAGAATTTCTGAATATTGGAGATGGTATAAGTGTTAGTAAACGCAAAAACGAAGAGTAAAATCTTACTAAGTGTAAATAATTTAGAAGAAATAGAAAAATATAAATTAGAAGGGGTTTTTACCTTTCTTTTGCCGTTAAAAGGCTATACTGTGGGTTATCCAGCAAGTTTTACTATGGAAAAGATAAATGCGAGCGCTAAAGAAAATAATGTTTATTGCTTGATTAATAAAGTTTTAAATAATAAAGAAATTGATGAATTAAAAGTTATTTTGCCAGAATTAAATGTTAAGGGTTTTGTTATTGAAGACATTGGTCTTATTGGTTTACTAAAAGATTTAAAAAAAGAGATAATTCTTTTTATAAACCATTTTAATTGTAATTATAAATCCATAAATGTTTGGCTAAATTATGTTAACAGTGTGTTTGTTTCTAATGAACTTACAAAAGAAGAACTAGAAGAGATTGATAAGAATGTTGTAAAGCCAGTTGTTTATCATCTTTTTGGTTATAATCAAGTTATGTATTCTAAGCGTAAACTAGTTTCTAATTATGAAGATTATTATCACTTGCCCCATACTAATCCTTTGCATATTACCGATAAGATGGGAAGCGTTAAATTTACTCTTTATGAAGAAAATAATAGTACAGTAGGTTTATCAGATAAATGTGCTGTTTTGGATTGTCAAAATTTAGAAAATGTTTACTATTTTTATGTTAATACGGCCTTTTTAAATTTAGATACCGTAATGGCTTTTTTACATGGTAAGTCTTTAGAAAATACCGATAATGGCTTTTTAGAAAAAAAGACTGTCTTTAAGATAGGAGATATCAAATGATAGAGTTATTAGCGCCCGCTGGCGATTTAGAAAGATTAAAAGTAGCACTTTTATATGGTGCAGATGCGGTTTATGTAGGAGGAACTGACTATTCCTTAAGAGCTAATGCTAAAAACTTTAGTCTTGATGATTTAAAAACAGGAGTAGATTTTGCCCATAATCTGGGAAAAAGAGTATATGTAACAGTTAATATAGTACCTCATAATGCTGATACTTTAGGCATAGAAGAATACCTTTTAAAATTAGATGAAATTGGGGTTGATGGAATTATTGTTAGTGATATTTATATTATGTCTTTACACCAAAAATTAGGCTTAAAAACAGAACTACACATATCAACGCAAGCCTCAACTAGCAACTACAGCTCGGCTTTATTTTATAAAAATTTAGGGGCTAAACGCGTGGTTTTAGCAAGAGAAGCATCTAAAGAGGACATAAAAAGAATTAAAGATGAAACACATTTAGACCTAGAATGTTTTATTCATGGAGCTATGTGTACATCTGTAAGCGGTCGTTGCGTTATGAGTAATTATGCAACTAATCGTGATTCTAACCGAGGTGGTTGTAGTCAAGTATGTCGTTATGTTTTTAAAGCTGATAATAATGAACCTGATTTTACAATGATGCCTAAAGATTTAAATATGGTGCCTTTTATTAAAGAAATGATTGAGGTTGGTGTTAACTCCTTTAAAGTTGAGGGAAGAATGCGTAGTATCTATTACATTGCTACGGTTATATCTACTTACAGGAGTTTAATCGATAAAATTAAGGATAATACTTTGACGGAAAAGTATACAACTTATGCCCTAAATGTCTTAAATAGATGCGCTAATCGTGATTCTGTACCCCAATTTTTTGATAAATTGCCGAGTGTAAATGAACAATATTTCTTAGATCGAAATGAAATTAGCAATCAAGATTTTTTAGGTATTGTAATTGCTTATGATAAGGATAAAAAAGAGGTAACAGTAGAGCAAAGAAACTACTTTAAAACGGGTGATATTATTGAAGTTTTTGGTCCTAATATCACGACCCAGACTTTAACTATCCCTAAGATTTATGATTGCGATGGTAATGAGCTTGAAGTAGCAAGACACCCTAAACAACTCGTTAAATTTAAGTGTGAAATACCACTAAGTAAGATGGATATGCTACGAATAAAAGTGTTTGACATTTAATATAATTTGTAGTATTCTTAGATAGATATTTTTTAGAGGAGAGAATAAAAATGACAAAAGAACAAACAATTCTATTAACACCACAAGGATATTTGGCGTTAGAAACTGAATTGAATGACTTAAAATTAAAGAAAAGACCTGAAGTAATTGCCGCTTTACAAGAAGCAAGAAGTTTAGGCGACTTATCAGAAAATGCTGAATATGATGCTGCTCGTAACGAACAAGCACAAGTAGAAGCAAGAATTAAAGAATTAGAATTTAAATTAGAACATTGCCAAGTAATGGACGGAGCATCTAAAGAAACTGTTAGTGTTGGCTCTAATGTCACTTTAAACTATATAGATGATGATGAAGAAGAGGAATACTCAATTGTTGGTTCGATGGAAGCTGATCCATTTGCTAACAAAATTTCTAATGAGTCCCCAATTGGGAAGGCTATCTTAGGCCATAGAGCTGGGGAAATTGTTAATGTTGTAACACCAACTGGTTCTTATGATGTTAAAATTGTAAAAATTGCTTAATTTAGTAGCTTTAATGCTCAATTTAAGCTATAATATAAAAGTTAGAAAAGGAAGAATTTTATGAATAATGTAAAAAAAGTTGTAAAAGAATATAAAGGTGAAATTTGGACTAAGGCTATTAAAGATGCATACAATAAAATTAAAAAAGATGTAACTGTTGATGGTTTTAGAAAAGGTATGGTTCCTTTTGATATGTTCGTTAGTAAAAATGGTGTTGAACCACTATATAACGATGCTATCGATATTTTACTTGCAACTGAATATAAAAATACTTTAGATGAAGTAAAAGAAATGCCAGTTGTTCAACCAACAGTTGATATTAAAGATATCAATAAAGATGGAATTAGTATTGAATATACATTTATTTCTAAACCAGAAATTAAATTAGGTGAATACAAGAAATTAGGTATTAAAAAAGAAACTGCGAAAGTAACTAGTAAAGAAGTAGATGAAGAAATTGCTAAACTTCAAGCAAAATATGCTGAAATCGTGGTAAAAGAAAGTGGCAAAGTCGAAAATGGTAACACTGTTATTATTGATTTTGAAGGTTTCTTAGATGGTAAGGCATTTGAAGGTGGTAAAGGTGAAAACTATCCATTAGAAATTGGCTCAAATACATTTATTCCAGGCTTTGAAGAAGGCATTATTGGTATGAGTACTGGGGAAGAAAAAGATTTAAATTTAAAATTCCCAGAAAATTATACTGAAGAACTAAAAGGTAAAGATGTCGTATTTAAAGTTAAAGTAAATATTATTAAAGAAAGAGTTTTACCAGAACTAGATGAAGATTTCTTTAAAGATTTAGGTTATGACGATGTTAAAACTGCTGATGAATTAAAAGCTAAAATTAAAGAACAAATTAAGACTCGTAAAGAAGCTGAAATTGAAAACAAATACATTGATGAGTGCTTAAAATTAGCTACATCAAAAATGACGGTAGAAATTAATCCAGAAATTATTGATGATGAAATTCATAGAATTATTGATCAAGTATCTCAACAATTAAAGATGAATGGTCTAACCCTTGAACAATATATGCAATTTACGGGTATGACTCATGAAGACTTACATAAACAATATGAAGAAACTGCTACTGATAGAGTAAAAGAAAGATTCTTATTAGAAGAAGTTGCTAAGGAAGAAAAAATTGAAATTAGTGATAAAGATGCTGAAGCTAGAGCCGAAGAAATGGCTGAAAACTATGGCATGACTAAAGAAGACTTATTAAAAGAATTTGGCGGTCTTGATATGGTTAAATATGATATGAAAATGCGTGAGGCTATCAATATCGTTAAGGGAGAGTAATCTTCCTTTTTTAATCTTTTAATATTATTTTTACAGATAATTATTGGGTAAGATAATAAAAATATCTTTAAATAAAAGACGGTAGAAAATTAGAAAAATTAAAAGTATATCTGTTAACCAAAAAAGGTTGACAGCATTGCTTAGCTATGATAAGATAATTACTGTTATTAAGTGAGGAGGGAATACAAATGGCAGTTAAATTAAGATTAAAAAGAATGGGCTCTAAACAAAAACCTTTCTATAGAATTGTAGCCGCTGATTCAAGATGTCCAAGAGATGGTAGATTTATCGAAACAGTAGGAACTTATAATCCAATTAAGAATCCTGCAATTATTACAGTAGATGAAGAAAAAGCAATCAAATGGTTAAACAACGGTGCTGTTCCAACTGATACAGTTAAGAACATTCTTGCTGGTGAAGGCATTATGAAAAAATATGCTGAATCAAAAAAGAAAGAAAACTAATTTATGGAATTAAAAGAGTTTACAGAATATCTAGTTAAGTCAATTGTTAATAATCCAGATAGAGTTCGTGTTAGTGAATTTAAATTAGAAGATGATCTAATAATTGAAGTGTTAGTAAGTGATACTGACCGCAGTGTGGTAATTGGTAAAGGTGGCAAAATGGCTAATGCTATTAGAACCCTTGTTCAAGCTCATGCTTATATTTTAAACTTAGGTAGAGTAAAATTAAATATTGATTCAATTTAAAGATATTAGGTAATTGCCAGTATCTTTTTTTCTTACATTTGTCTTCTTAGCTTCATTTTTCTCTTAGCCAGTTTTAACAAATAATGGTTCTGATTTTTAAGCATTTTGACTAGTTTAAAGCTTTAAAAATCCTTAAAAATTTAATTAATTGTGAATTTCTTGTGAAATATAAAAAACCTTCTTGAAATTTACAAAAAGTTAACTTATAATAAGAAGCTACAGGAAGGAGAAGACACAATGAAAATTGAGAAAAAAAGAATAAAAAAATTTGTGGGCAGTGCCGCTTTGATGACTGCATTGACATTAGGAGGCATTGTAGCAATTAATGAACATACAGTAAATCACAACGATAGAATTTGCTTACTTACTAAAATTATTGGCTATCAACATCAAGTTGAAAAAATTGATATAGATAAGGATAATATAAGAGATGGAATTTTTGCAGAATATAGTGAGATTTATTATGAATCCCCAAATGAAAATTATAGTATTCACTATAAAGACCATAAGGCTTATTTAAATAGTGACAATAATATACCATCTAATAATAAAACGGAGTCAAATATTCCATACATGGAACCCAATATTCGTTTTATACCAAATATTGAAATCTATAAAAGAGTTGATTCCAATGATTTAAATGATGCCATACTAATTAAAACTTTAAGATTAAAGTAAGACTAGTAAGAAAGGATTAATATGGAAGATTTTAGTTTTATTGAAAATGGGATTACATACCATGTAATTGCCACTTATTATGATAAAGAATATACTAAGAAAAATTACATGATTTATACAGATAACAATTTTAAAGATGGTAAATTACAAGTGTTTTATTCAATCTATGAAGAATATCCTGATAAAAAGATTAAATTATTAGAACTAAAAACAGCAGAAGAGAAAAAAGTTGGTTTAGCATTTTTAAAAGCAATCTTAGAAGATACTAAAGGGTAGAATGTCCAAGTAAAAGAAAGACATTCTTTTCTTTTACACAAAAAAAGAAATTTAGACTTATAATTTGGCAAAATTCGACATGGTATCTATTATATTATTATCTCAAGAAAAAAAGAGTGAAAATATATGAAAAAAATTTTAGTGTCAGTAGTTATAGCTTTAACCATTGTGAATGTAAGTGCTAAAGGAAAATGTGAGACTCATTATGTCAATACTACCGTAGAAAACTCTATTGAATGTAATATAGTTTGTAACAAAGAAGATTGTGTTGAGACAATAATTATTCCAGCTAATTTTAAAGATAAAGAATTAAAGCTAAAACCTAGTATTTTTGCTAATGACAAATATATTCCTATATCGGGTGAAATTAGAAACTTTAGTTTAAAGATTATTAACTTAAGTAACAATGATTATACTTATCAAAATAATTCTCTATATTTAAAACCTGTTGAAGATGATAAGACCTATTCCGATTTAATAAGTTATAATAAGGTTAAAATTCCTATTCATTTTACTATGTATCGCTTATATAACAGTGAACCATTAAAAGCTTTGTATGATGGTTATAATCTAAGCGATGAAGAACTAAAAGATGAAAATATCGCAGCTAAATTAAAAGAGTTAGGTTATACCAATGGTATTCAAGATTTAGATAAATACTATATTGACTATTTTAATAAAAATTATAATACTAACTTTGTTTCTTTAGAAGATTTAACTACTACTTATATTAATAAAATTTGGACCAATAAAAGTAAAAATGGTAAAACTAGAGAAACAAATACTAACTTAATTAAATTTTATCAAAATAACTTTTATAATTTTTTATTAACCATGCGTTATAATTCTAAAAGTGATTTAGATAATAACATTTATAGTATTGGGGCTTACTTTCGTAAAGAAAAAAGTTATCAAGATTTAAATGCTACTTTATTAAATATTACTTTGCCTAAAACTAGCAAAACCTCTTTAGAACCATTTTCCTTCCAGTTAAATGGACCTTTAACTAGAAATAGTTATGGGGGATTTACTTATGATATGGAAATGGGGATGACTTTTAATAAAGTTTTAGAGTACGGGATTGTTAATGTTTACTATATTGATACTTTAGGTAACTTACTTACGGATAAAATTACTATGCGTAATGAAATCGATACAGCTTATATTACGGAAGAAAAAAGTTTTGAGGGTTATAAATTAGTGCGTGTTGATGGGCCAAAACAAGGAATATTTAAAGAAAAATTACAAGAAGTTTATTATATGTATGATATTGATAATGCAAAAAATGTCTATAATATTGTTCCTAGTGATGACATTTATACTGGGGTAACAGATAATCATTTTAACTTGTATGCTTTAATAATTTCATTTATTTTTTTGATAGGAGCTAAGATAAAATATGTTAGAAAATAAGAAAATTAGAAGTATTTTAAGTTTATTATTAATTTTAAATTTCATTTTAATAATTATGTGTTTAGTTCGAATAAAATTTAGTTATACTGGGGTTTTAGAGTATAGTAATACTGCTAGTAATCAATATAAAGATTTTTATACTAAGAAAATAAATAGCGATATAATTGGCAGCATTAATCTAGGTAATAAAACTTTTCTTCTAACCCAAACTGATAATAATAACTACTATTTATCTCATAATTATGAGAAAAAAGAAGATCGTTTTGGAGCTATATTTGTTGATTATCGCTGTAGTTTACTTGATGATACTAACTGTTATATTTATGGTCATAGTTCTAAGGATTATGATCTTCCTTTTAATATTTTATATAAATATCAAGATAAAGATTTTTTTAATAGTAATAATATTATAACAATTAATTATAAGGGATATGATTTAACCTATGAAATAGTTGGTATAACTGACAAGTATGATAATTTAGGAAAATTTTTATATATTCAAACTTGTAATGAAAGTGCCAATGGCAATATAATTTTAGTTGCGAAAAAAGTCTAAGAATGCTATTATTATAGTAGGTGATAGTTAAATGGAAAAACAAGAAAATGGTACTGTATACGATAAATTTGATTCGACAGCTGTTAAGCAAAATGAAGTCATGACGCATTATAATTGGAAAAGGGCACATGAAGATGAAGAAGCAAAAAAACAATTAGAAGAAAATATAGAAAAAATTTTAAAAGCAAGCAATATTGATTTTGATGGAAAAAGCTTTTTTGATGTTTTGAGTGGTAAGAAAAAAATAGGCCGCGATAAATTATTACAAATAATGAAAGCTCTAGCTATAGCAGGTATATCTTATACAACTCTAGTAGCAATTTCAAAACCAGTTGAAAAATATGTGATTGAACCAGTAAGTAATGAATTCGGCTTCATGAAAGTCGAGGACGATATAAATGATTTGGTCAAATATATTATTACTATAGACCCAGTATTTGAATTGAATCCTAATTTTGTAGTTGAACAAGATAAGAATGACAAAATAAAAATTAAGTCAAGTGATGCCAAAGGCTATAATGATTTAAGAAAATATTTGACTGAATATAGTAAGAATGAGTCTGGTGTTGGCTTAAATGATGATCAAGCAATTTATGCTATAAGTTCGTGTGGTGCAACTGAAAACCTTTACGAAACATATTATGGTGTAACATATGCTCAACTTTTAGAAAAATACTTTCACGGCCCAGGCAGTGAAATAAATACAAGTAGTTATATTAATTACATTCAGGTTGGGGCACCTATTCCCAATCCAGCCAATGATGGTAAAAAAGGTAGCAAGGGAATAGCATTTGAGGATGGTATATATAATTTAGAGGAAAGAATACATAATTTAGATTTACAAGAAGAAAGTGGAAAAGCATTATGAATATGAAAGATATGGTAGATTTTTATACTTTAGATGGCAAAATTTATTTAATTGTTAAAGAAATAGATTTCAATAATCATAAATATGTTTATCTAACAAATGAAATGGATTATCATGACTTGCTTCTTAGAAGGGTAGAAGGCGACGATTTATTACCTCTAACCAAAGAAGAAGCGGCTGGTGTTTTAAATAAATTATTTGCATAAGAGAGGCTTAATAAATGCCTTTTTTTCATTAATTCTTCACAATTAATATTTAAAATAAAAAAGTGTAGGAGAGAACTTATGAGAAGAAAAAATAAAAATATAATATTAATAACAATCTTGTTAACATTTACTAGCTTTAGTCTTATTTTATATCATGACTTAACTAGTACTAACAATGTTAATGATAACTATAATGAAACCAATAACAACTATGATTACAGTAATGACTATGGCTCTTATTTTCCTAATTATGGTTATGATAATAATAATTCTAGTTATAGTACAACTACCAATACTACTAGAAAAAAGCAGATTATTACAACAATTGTAACTTCTATTTTGATTTTTATATCAATTCAACTTTTCTTTTATCTATTATTTTCGGGCTTTAATTATCTTAACTTTAAACTAACATTTTTTCCTTTAGCTAAAATAGGCGTTTATTTAATTCTAAGCTTAGGTTTAACAGCTGGTATTTTGTATTATACTATTAAACCAATTAGTTTTTTACCCGATGATGTTATTGTAGAAGATAATTCTAGCAATAATAAAGATAATGATAATAATAAAAATATACCAAAATTAGAGGGAAAAGAAATTACCGAAAAAGATATTAACCTAAGTGATTATAATGAAGATATTTCTATTACTAGAGGTGGTACTTATAATTTGACGGGTAAGTTTAATCATACCATAATTGTAAATTGTAGTGGGGATGTAACCCTAGCTTTAAATAATGTAGAAATAAACACCAAAGATATAGCAAATATTATTAATAAAGGCTCGGGTAAATTAAAAATAGAAACTTTAGAAAATACCATTAATAATTTAACTGATGAAGGAACATCTTATTATGATAGTGTTATTTATTCAACCGGACCAGTCGAATTAAAGGGAAGTGGTACTTTAAATATTACGGCTAATCAAAATATTGGTATTAATGTAGTAAGTAATGATTTTACCTTAACAAGTGGAAATATTAATATTACTGCTAAAAATTATGGGATAGTTACGAGTGAAGATGGTGGCTTAATTAATATCGTTGATGGGGTTTTAACTATTAACAGTACCAAAGCTAACCTTAAATCAAAGCAGAGCATAATTATAGATGGTGGTCTTACCTATCTTACGGGTACTGAAGAAGATGCACCCATAGATACAACAAGTGGCTATGAAATAAATGGTGGCACTTTAATTGCTTTAGGTAAAGATATTTATGAGACGCCAGTTACTAGCTCTAAAAATTATACTATTTGTCTTAAATTAAAAGATATTATTAAAAAAGATAGTGTTCTTAGTTTGATTAATAGTGATAAAAAGGAAATTTTAACTTTCTTAAGCGATGATGATTTTAACTCCTTAATTATCAGTACTAAAACACTAAGTAAAGGCACTTATAAACTTTACAAAGACGGTAAGAGTAGTGGTACATTAGATAAACATCTTTACAAAGATGGTAAGTATACAGACGGTATTCTTGCTACTGATGATATTGAAATTACTAGTAAAATTACGGCAAAAAAGTAGTGGACATTAAATTTGTTCACTACTTTTTAAATACCTAAATATTAGATTAATTTTTTTTAGATTCTTATTATATTTTATATTTCTCGCATTAATTCTTTGTCTTTAAAAGGATTTTTCTTATCAATCTTATCAACAAAAAGTATACCATTTAAATGATCAATTTCATGCTGAAAAGCAACCGCAATATCTTCACGAACGCGAATACGATAAGTATCACCGTTATAATCATTATATTCTACTGTAACTCTAGCGGAGCGTGGTACGATACCATCAACTTCACGATTTACTGATAGACAGCCTTCGCCTTCCCCAACATAAATAAGCTCTTCACTTTGGGAAACTATCTTGGGATTGATAATAACATAATTTTCAAATTTGCCTTTTTCAATCTCATCAACAATAACAAAAATTCTTTTACTAATTCCAATTTGTGGATAAGCAAGACCCATACCAGGACGCAAATCATACTCTTGGGAATATTCCTCAATCTGACTCATGGTTAAATATTTAATCATATCATCAATATTTTTTTTATCTTCTTTAGATAAGGGAAACTCAGTAACTGGTAATGCCTTTTTATGTAAAATCTTTTCCTTTTCATCTAATATTTTTATATCTGGTAATTTCATAATTCTACCCCACATTCATAGGTATTTTACCAAAAAACATCTTAAAAAGAAAGGGGTAATTTTCACAAGTTTAACCTAAAAATTTAGTTAGAGTAATAAAGAATTAAAGTAATAAAGATAAGATAAAGTATTAAATATAAATAATTTGAAAGATAAGTTTAAATAATAAAAATCAAAAATAAAAAAGAGTATCAAAATAAAAATATATTTAAAAGTAAAAAAGAGAGAAGTCTCTCTTAACGATTAGTGTTTCCACCAGCATACCAGCCAGCACCAATGATAATTACTAAAAGAATAAATAAGACAATCCAAATAGCAGCACCATATCCATAACCGTAGCCAGCAGTGGTACCAACATAAGTACTACAAGGATTTTGATAACCGTAGCCACCGTAGTAGCCGTTATTTCCGTAATAATACATATTTATACCTCCTTTATGTATCTAATATATTTTATGGGTTGATGTAAATTTTGACACAAGTAGAAATTTATACCTAAAAAACTAATAGAATTTATGATATGATTATAATAGGTGGTCAAAATGAAGAAAAAAATAGCCAAAGGGGACTTGCTTTTACTTTTTTTAACAGTTCTTTATTCCGTCTTGGGGTGTGTTATGATATTTAGTGCTTCTAGTGTCTTAACTGTTTT
Organism: uncultured Bacilli bacterium; assembly: GCA_934095825.1. The sequence continues at coordinate 102,569 of CAKOKQ010000002.1, forward strand.
AAAACAGGGGGTAGCTAGTAACTATTATTTTATTCGGCAGTGTGCTATCTTAGTAATTAGTGCGATTGCTACTATCATTATTACTCGGTTTCCCCTAAAATCTTATAAATATATATCTTATTTACTAATGATTTTGATTGGAGCTTCTTTAGTTGGTTTACTTTTAGCAGGAAAAATTACTAACGGAACGAAGGGGTGGTATGATTTAGGCTTCTTTAATTTTCAGCCAGCCGAGTTTGCTAAGTCAATTATTATTGTTTATTTAGCTTTTAGTTACGAAGATATTGTAAAGAAAAAAGAAACCCGAGCTTTCATTTATTTTATTCCTTTATTCTTTGCAGAAGTTATTGCACTTTTAGTTTTAAAACAGCCTGATTTAGGAAGTGCTATTATAATTGGGGTCTTAGCTATTCTTATTTTTCTTGCTGTTCCTATGCCTAAAAAAACTAGATTGCGTGCTAACTTAGTTATTTTAGCCGTAGCTGTTATTGGTCTTTGTGGTTGTATAATCTTTAAAGATAAAATATTTACTGGTTATCAGTTATCGCGTTTTTCTTTTTTAGCGCCTTGTAGTGATGAAAAGCGTAACGAACGATTAGGTTATCAAGTTTGTAATGGTTATATAGCTATTAAAAATGGTGGTCTCTTTGGCCTTGGCTTTGGCAATTCAACTCAAAAATATCTTTATCTACCAGAAGCCCATACCGACTTTATTTTTCCTATTATTGTCGAAGAATTAGGACTCGTAACAGGAATTTTAGTGATTTTAGGATATGTTTTAATTATTTTAAGAATATTAAAAATAGCTAAGAAAGCTCCTAGCATCAGTGCAAGTTTAATTGCTTATGGAACTTGTTCATATTTAGCCTTACATATTTTAATTAATTTACTAGGTGTCCTTGGTTTAATGCCTCTAACGGGGGTTCCGCTTCCATTTTTTAGTTATGGTGGATCATTTGCCCTTAATGCTATTGTTATGATTGGGATTACCGAAAAAATTGCAGCCTTAAGTCAAAGTAAAAAGTTAAGAGATAAGATAATAAATTTATAATTAAACTGTAAAATAGAAAGATATAAATACTTCCAAGTTAAAAAGTCATAACTTAAAAAAGTGTCAAGTAAAGTGTCAAATAATTTATTTAAAGTAAAAATCTAAGAAAAAATTGCAGAAAATTAATAAAAAATGAAAATTTTTGAAGGAAATTCGTAAGTTGTTACCAATATATATAATTAGGAGGTGATAAATTATGAATTTTTATTTTGACTTAGTAAAACAGTTTGGAAAGAAGTATTTTTTACCACTTTTTATCTGTTTAATGCTTATAAGTATTCTTACTTTAGATGTTTACGATATCTTTTTTCAAGATAAGACTTTTAAAAATCTAGAAGAAGTTATTTCTTTACTTGAAAAAGAAGAAAAGAATTTAGAAATTAATAATAATTCTGATACTTCTAATGATAATTCTTCTAACAACCAAGCAAATTTAGAAGAAAACAAAGAAAGCAAAGTAGCCAAATACTATATCGACATTAAAGGTTTTGTTAAAAAGCCGGGGGTTTATGAAGTAACCGCGGATAATATCGTTAATGATTGTATAAAATTAGCTGGTGGTCTTCTTAAGAATGCTGATACTACAACAATTAATCTTAGTAAAAAAGTAAGCTCGGAAATGGTTATTTATATACCTAAAAAAGATGAAGTAATAAAAACGACAACGAACACCACTGTTACTAAAGATCAAGAAATACCTAATGATGCTGTTGTTAGTGATAATAACAAGTCTGATTCTTCTATTTCTAAAGATAATAGTATCCCAGAAACTCCAAACGGGACTCTTGTTAATATCAATACAGCAACTATTCAAGAATTAACAACTCTTAGTGGTATAGGTGATGCTAAAGCACAAGATATTATTGATTATCGAACTTTAAATGGTAACTTTAAGTCGATAGAAGATATTAAAAAAGTTAGTGGCATCGGTGAGGCTTTATATGCAAAAATCAAAGACTACATTACGGTTTAAAAGACTTATTTACCTTTTACTTATTTTTAGTCTTGGCCTTAGCTTCTATAAGAATAATTTTCTTGTTAAAAAATCTAGTTACAATGGTAATGAAGCAACTATTAAGGGAACTGTTATTGATTATAAAAAAACAAGTGATAAACTTACTATGACTATTTTAACTATCAATAATGGTAAAAAAGAAAAAATTATTGCTAATATCTATAATTTTGAAGACAGTGCTATTTTAAAAGACAAAAGACTCGCAAGTGATGTCTCAACTTTAATAAAAATAGGGGATAGTATTACTTTAAAAGGAAGTTTAAAAGAGCCTTTAAATAATACTATTCCTAATACTTTTAATTATAAAAAGTATCTTTACTATAAGGAAGTTTATTATCTTTTTACGGTTAAAGAAATTGCTAAACTTGAACCTAGTTCTAATATTCTTTATAAATTACAAAACTTAGTTTATGAACGCTGCATGAAAATTGATAATAAAGGTTATCTAACCATGCTTATTTATGGAAAAAAAGCCATCGATGCGGATATTTATAGTGCCTTACAAGACCTAGGAGTTGTCCATCTTTTTGCTATTTCAGGTTTGCATATAAGTATTTTTACTCTTGTTATGGAAAAAATTCTAAAAAAGTTACCCTTAAAAAATTATCTTCGAACAATAATTGTGGTTGCTTTTCTATCCTTTTATGCTGCCCTTATTAGTTTTCCAGCTAGCGTCCTACGCGCTTTAACTATGTATATCTTATTAAAAATAGCCAAAATTATTCAAAACAAATTACAAATAGAACTTAAAACTTATGAAGTTTTACTTTTAAGTATTGCTATCCTTCTTTTAATTAATTCCTATCTTATGTATGATATTGGATTTCTTTATTCAAGTCTTTGTACTTTTGGTCTTATTTATTATAATGATAAGACTAAAAATTACTTTTTAAAATCTTTAAAGACTACTTATATTGCTTCTTTATGGTCGCTACCTATTAATATTTCTCTTAATTATACCTATAATCTCTTATCGCCTGTTTTTAATATTTTTTATGTTCCCTTTATTAGTTTTATCTTTTATCCTGTATGTCTTTTGACCTTTATTTTTCCCTCGTTTGGGCCTATCTTAAAGTTATTAATTGTCATATTAGAAAATTTGAGTACCTTTTTTACAAGATTTAGTCTTAATATTATTTTACCAAAAATGAGTATTAGTATAATTATTATTTATTATTTAAATATTTTTCTTTTATCTAAATATCAAAAGATCTATTTTCATTTACTAAATCTTCTAATACTTCTTATCTATCCATGGCAATATAATCTTAATAAAAATTTAATGGCTTATTATTTAGATGTTTTACAAGGTGATGCTAGTATCCTGATAAGTCCTAGAAAAAAAGAAGTAACGATGATTGATACAGGAGGACTTACAACTGATGAAAACTACTATACAGCTAAAAATATAATTAAATTTCTTCATAGTATTAATATAAAAAAAATCGATAATTTAATTATAAGTCATGGGGACTTTGATCATATTGGTAATGCTTTTTATCTAGTAAATAATATTAAGGTTGAAAAAGTTATTTTTAATAATAATGAATTTAATGAATTAGAAACTAATCTTATAAAAATACTTCAAGATAAAAAAATAGAATTTCAAAAGGGAGATAGTAATTTACAAGGCCAGTATTTTACTTGGCAATTTCTAAACACTAGACTTTATGATAATGAAAATGATAACTCTTTAGTTACTTATTTAAAATATCAAGATTATACTTTTCTTTTTATGGGTGATGCTTCTATATTAAAAGAAGAAGATATTATTAAGAAATATAAACTAACAAAAATAGATTTTTTAAAAGTTGGGCATCACGGTTCGAAGACGAGTAGTAGCGAAGAGTTTATAAATAAAATAAATCCTCAGTATTCTATAATTAGTGTGGGAAGAAAAAATAAGTATGGTCATCCTAATAAAAAGGTATTAAATAATTTAGATAATTCAAAAATATATAGAACGGACCAAAATGGTAGTATTATGCTTAAAATTAAAGTTAATAAATTAGAAATTAAGACCTGTAGCCCATAGGAAGAAGTAGATATGATGGAAGAAATAAATAAAACATATCAACAAATAGAAAGCAAGATATTAAATCATGAAATATATCAAAATGTAAATGATTATTCAAAAGCAAAGGAAAAAATAAAAACATATTTAGAAGTTGGATAACTACTTAAAAATGTAGATACTAAGTATGGAAAAAATGTAATAAAGGAATATTCTAGAAGATTAACAAATAAATTGGTAAAAAATAAACGCCATCATTATTATATAAAATTAAACAGCTTTATTAAATATGGTGTCTCCTTTGTTCTTCAGCATAATTTATAAATACAATGCTTGTAACATCTTTTCCGGATATTGTATCAAAAGCAAAATCGTAACATAACAAGCCATTTGGCATTGATGGATAGAGTGATGTTTTTAATGAAGTGAAATGTATTTTAGGATTTATTGACATATAATTTCTTAAAATATCTTGTATTTCATCAACACCTTTGAAATTATTTTGTTCAATAGCACGATATCCAGAAATAATTGCATATTCAACATTTCCTTCCGTAGTACTAGGAATTTGCTTTAACATTTTTACAACTATACCGAAAATATTTTTAGGGTCGGCATGACCACAAATTCCAAATTTATTTTTTCTATCGTATAATAGGATTCCAAAACAAGTATCTAAAGCTTGTGTACCAATAATTGGTTTATCAGAGGTTGAAACAACAACTTGATTCATACCTGCGATATTTGAATGAGTGATTAATTTATCACTTTCATTAATAGCTTGATAATAATCATTTAGCATTCTATCAAGTGAAGAACCATGATTATATTCAAGATAATCATTTCTATTTATATACCAAATATTTTTATTTTCCATAATATCACCACATTAATTATATCATAACTATTATAAAATAAATAAATAATTCGACTTACTTTTTGACAATCACCACATGGGGACTTTGATCATATTGGTAATGCTTTTTATTTAGTAAATAATATTAAGGTTGAAAAAGTTATTTTTAATAATAATGAATTTAATGAATTAGAAACTAATCTTATAAAAATACTTCAAGATAAAAAAATAGAATTTCAAAAGGGAGATAGTAATTTACAAGGCCAGTATTTTACTTGGCAATTTCTAAACACTAGACTTTATGATAATGAAAATGATAACTCTTTAGTTACTTATTTAAAATATCAAGATTATACTTTTCTTTTTATGGGTGATGCTTCTATATTAAAAGAAGAAGATATTATTAAGAAATATAAACTAACAAAAATAGATTTTTTAAAAGTTGGGCATCACGGTTCGAAGACGAGTAGTAGCGAAGAGTTTATAAATAAAATAAATCCTCAGTATTCTATAATTAGTGTGGGAAGAAAAAATAAGTATGGTCATCCTAATAAAAAGGTATTAAATAATTTAGATAATTCAAAAATATATAGAACGGACCAAAATGGTAGTATTATGCTTAAAATTAAAGATAATAAATTAGAAATTGAGACTTATAGTCCATAGTAGGAGGAATATGAATTATTATAATGAGATAAAAAATAAGCTGATAGATAATGAAATATATTCAAAAGTAAAAGATTATTCGAAAGAAAGGCACAAAGTTATCACTTATTTTGAAATAGGCAAATTATTAAATGAGGCAGGTGGAAAATACGGTGATAATATTATAGATGAATACTCTAAAAAGTTAGTTATGGAAGTAGGCAAAAAATATAATAGAAGAACACTATTTAGAATGAAACAATTTTATAATATGTTTAGTGATGAAAAAGTGTCACCACTGGCGACACAATTGACATGGAGCCATTATACAGAATTATTATCAATAAAAGATGGTAATAAATTGTCATATTATATAAATGTTGCTAGGAATAATAGTTTATCTAAAAGAGAATTAAGAGAAAAAATTAAAAGTAAAGAATATGAAAGATTGCCAAGTACAACGAAAAACAAATTAATGCTTAATGATAAGATGGAAATAAAAGATTTAGTTCCTGATCCTATATTAATTAAAAATAAAAATAATATCGAAATAGTTACTGAGAAAGCCTTGCATAATTTAATATTAGAAGATATTGAATCATTTATGAAAGAACTCGGTAATTCATTTAGCTTTATTGGCAGCGAATATAAAATTAAAATAGGAGAACGAAATCATTATATTGATTTATTATTATTTAATATAAGATTTAATTGCTATGTAGTGATTGAATTAAAACTTGCTGAGTTTAAGGCAGAATATATATCGCAAGTTCAAAAATACATGAATTATATAGATAAGAATGTAAAAGAAATTAGTAATTACAATACAATGGGGATATTAATATGTAAAAGAGAAAATAAATTTGTAATAGAATATTGCTCAGACGAAAGAATTGCTGTTAGAGAATACGAACTTATGTGATATAATTAACAAAGGAAGTGATTATTATGCCATCAGCAAGAGTGCATGAAGCAATAGCCAAAAAAATTAACAATGATTATAAATATGATGAAAAGCTATTAAGAATAGGCACAATTTCTCCAGATTGCTGGCGAAATGTTCCTGAAACTTCGGGAATAAGAGATAAATATTTGTCTCATTTTTGGGATTTTAGAATAAAAGATGGTCAAGCTAATGACTATGCTAATTTTTATATTAAATATTATAAAGAGATGAATAATCCATTTTATTTTGGCTATTTATTGCACTTAATAGTAGATCAATATTGGAAATGTTACATTGACCCAAGATATGTAAAAAAAGTAAATGGCGAATCTTTTGCAGTGGATAAGAATGGAAATTTAATAAAAGATGAAAATTGGCTTAGCTACTATGAAGGAATAAAAATGCAACAAAGGTTAGCCCTGAAATATGATTTAGATTATTTGCCAATAAATAAAGAAGAATATTTATATTTTTGCTGTAATATTGATGAATTAAATATTAATGGATTATTTGGTGAAAACGGCACAATAGATTATGTCAACAAAACTCTATTTATGAGTAAGGATGTGGAAGAATCATTAATTTATGATGATGAATCAATCGAAAAAGCCTTAGATGAAACGGTTATATTCGTTAAGAAAGAACTTGAAAAATTAAAGCAGCTTAAATTAGAATATGATTCTAAAGTAAAAATAGCCGTAGACATAGATGATACCATTTTATCCACAAAAGAACTTGAGGAACATTATTGGAATATATTTTTAAATAATCATCCAGAGATTGACAAAACAAAAGAGTATCGTTGGGGGGATTCTGAACTTACTTTGTTTTGGCAAGAGCATCGAGAAGATATGGCATTTGGAAAAGTTAAAGATGGAGTATCAGAAGCCTTTGAAGAAATGATGAAAAAGGATTATATAGTTGATTTATTGAGCGCAAGACCATTGAATAAATATGCATCTTTAAATAAGAAACTTTCTGAATATTTTGAAGAAAATAACCTTATATATAGTCATATGCATTTAGGATTCTATTCAAAAACAAACTTTTTAGTTGACCATAAATACGATGTTTTAATTGATAATGAATTAAGACATATTGAATCTGCTAATGAAAAAGGTATAGATACCATTTTATATGGGCCTTATAATGAAAATTATGAAGGATTACAAACTGATGATTGGTCAAAAATACCGCTATTAATTGAACAAATTATAAAGCAAAAAAAGCAAAAAGTTTTATAATATATAGCCATTTTAGATGTAGTAAGGAAGGAGTGGCTTTTATGAAGAAAAACGCCAAAATATATTTATTAAAAGATAGACCTGATTATATTAAGAAACTATCTAATGATGATATTATAAATGTGATTGGTACTAAGGGTTCGGGCAAGACTACGAGCGCTAATAAATATATTGATAATACTGATTATATTGTTATCAATTGTGATAGATTATATGATATGCCAACAGATAATCAAGTAGAAGATGAATTCCTACCTAAAGTAAAAGAGTTATTAATTAAAAAATATGGTAAAGTTTATACGGGTAAAGATTTTAGTGTTTGCTATGAAGATATAGTTGATTTTGCTAAAAAGAAGCAAAAGAAACTAATTATTGAAGGTAATGTCATTTATGATATTGAACCGATTACTAAATTAAAAGGTACAGTTATTGTTAAAAGAACGGGAGTTTTAAAATGTTTCTTGAGAGCTGTATTTAGAGATTATCCCACTTCTTACTTTTTAAAGTTAGAAATTGAAAAACATGGTCCAATAATAGGTAGAATATCACGATTTAAAAATATTATTAAAAGAAGAAAAAGTATTTTTAAAGAGTATCATCGTATTGAAAAAGATATAGAGGAGTTAGAATGCTATGTATAAAGAATTAGACAATGTGATTATAGAAAGTAATGTAAGTATAGATTATTTTGATGAGATAATTAATTATATTAAAATTAATGAAAAAGAAATATTGGATTTCTTTAGTTTATCTGGTTTAAAAGAAAAGTACCAAGTTAAAATTCTTGATTATAAATCTTTTAAAGAGTTTGAACAGGCTAAGTATGGTTGTGTTAAAAATTATGTTAGAGGAGATATTGATGCTGATACGAGAACCATTAGAATTATGGACTTGAATGACCAAAGAAAATTTACTACGCATACGGATGCTAATTTAGATGAAATACTAAAAATGATAATGCACGAGTTTGTCCATGCCTGTAATGATGAGGTTAAAATGTGGATTAGAAAAACGATTTGGTTTCATGAAGGGTTAGCAACTAATTTAGCTCATCAAGACTATGAAATAACCGATTTAGAAACTTGTGATTTTGAAAAGTTAGAATGTGATTTTAATGGCTATGGCAGTGGTAGTTATAGTTATGCTTATACTATTGTTAATTATTTACTTAATAATTATTCTCATGAAGAGGTTATGCACTTTGTTAAAGAACCAAATTATCTAATAGAAAATAGTAAAACTATATTTAATCAAGCTAAAGAATGGGCAAAAAAAATAAGTATTAAAAGATAAAGATAAAAAGAAAGGAACTTGTTATGAATTATTTAATTGCGGGGACATCAAACTACCTAATAAATGAAGAAATTAAAAAGATAATTGGAGATGAAGACTATACCAAAATAGATTATTTAGATACGACTATGGATGAAATTATAGTAGAAGCTAGCTATAATGACCTTTTTGGCAGTAAAAAAAATATTATTGTTAAAAATGCCAATCTTTTTACGGAAAAAAATGAGACGGCAACGAAAAAATTAGAAAAATATTTAGAAAATCCTAATCCCAATACAACATTAATTTTTGTTTGTGAAAAAGTAAATGAGCGTTTAAAAATAGTTAGTACTATGAAAGAAAAATACCATGCTATTATTTTAAAAACTATGTATGCCAATGATGCGGCTTCTAAAATAATGGAAGAAGTTAAGAAAAGAGGATTTACGATTTCCTATGAAGATGCTAGATACATTATTGATACTTCTTTAAATAACTTTGATATCGCTATGAATAATATTGATAAAATCTGTCTTTATTATAATAGCCCTTGCAAAATACAAAGTACTGATGTAAAAGAACTAACTTCCGTTTCCATTGAAGATAATCAGTTTAAATTTGTTGATGCGGTTATTACTGGTAATTATAATCAAGCTTTCAAAATTTTAAAAGACTTTAAAATTCAAAAAATTGAACCTTTTATTCTTTTTAATATGTTGGCTCGTGAGTATCGTAACATGCTTTTAATAAAAGAGGCTGCTAGTAATGCTAAGACAAAAAATGCTATTCTAACAACTCTTAATTTACAAAAATGGCAACAAGATAAACTTTTAAGAAACGGTGCTAACTATTCTAAAGCGTCCATAGAGAGTGAATTAGTTAATTTAGCAAATATTGATTTAGATATTAAAACAGGAAAGATTGATAAATACTTAGCTTTGGAAATGTATCTTATCAATCGTAATGCTTAAGGAATTTTATGAAAAAGAGTTTGTTGTTTAATAAAATTACTAAATATTGGTTAGCATTTACTACTATCTACATTTTAATGGCAACTTTAATTGTTGAAGGAAACATCTACTTTTTAATATTTAATGTTTTAGGAGTTTGCATTATGACTTATTTAACTAGTTATTATACTTATAAAGAAACGAAAAATAACAATAGTGCTTCGAAAATGTTAAGAATCTACCTTATTTTATTTATAGTATTAGTTTTCTTAGCAATCAGCATTTTTAGGGGTCATCATTTATCATTAAATATTAAAAATTGGTATTTTAGTAATATAAATCTTATTCCTTTAACTAGTACAATTGCTGATTTAAAAGCTATTTTCATTGATAAAGATTATATCAATTTGAACTTGCTTTTAGGTAATATCTTCCTTTTAGTGCCTCTGGCATATCTTTATCCACGAAATATTAAAAATAATAATTTTTTCAAAACTGCTTTAGCCTGTTTTCTAACTTCTTTATTATTAGAAATATTTCAGTTTATTTTTAGTGTCGGTGCTTTTGATATTGATGATATTATTCTAAATACTTTAGGGCCAATTATCTTTTATCCTTTATTTAATAAAGGTAGTATTAGTAAAATTATGGATAATATTTTCTATTTTAAAAAAGAAAAAATCACCAAAAAAGATTATATTGTCTTAGGTCTTGCTGGCATATTCTTTTTAGGGCTTTTCTATATTTTGATTTATGATTATTGGTTTAAAAAGCAAGGGTATGGGATAAGTATTTCTAAAGAAACTGATTGTATAAGTAGTAAAGCTTATGCTACCGAAGACGATTATTACAGATATTACTATGCTTGCAGTAATAATGACGATTTATATATCGAATATACTGAAGATATCTTAGGCTTTGATGTTACAAAAAAATATAAAATTACCGATATTATTGCTGGTAAGATAGATAAAACATTCTTAAAAGATGAAGCTTATTTGGATAATGATTATATAATAAAAGAAAATAAGTATTCTATTTTAAAAGTTGTAGCTGCAAATAGTGAAGAACCAACCTTTAATTTAGATAATTCCAATATAAAATTGCAGGAGTATAATGTAACAATTGTCGGGGCTACTACCGAATTTAATTATTTTATTATTCCAAATAAAAAGGGGCAAACTATTATTGATTTTACTTTATTAAATGAAGAGAATAATGAAGAAAGACATATAAAATACCAAGTAATTGTAAATAAAGATTTAGCTGTAAGTTATGAAGAAATTAACTAAATATTTAAAGAACTTAAGAGTAGGTAATTATTTTTAAGTTCATTTTACTCTTGTTAAGTGTTATACTAATTATAATAAAGGAAAATAACCTATGAATGATATAGACCAAATAAAAATGATTTTAGAAAAAATTAGAACTAATGCTGATATGATAAATATGGTATCAAAAGAAGAATGGATAAAAATGATAAATCAAGATGGTTATGATATTGAAAAAGTATTAGCTTTAACTGATAGTAAATTAGAAGAAAAATATCAGGGCTATACTGATGATAAGGCATTTTTTCGTGATTGCTTGTATGAATATGCTTCTAAAGTTATTCCTTTAATTAAAAGAGAGTATGAAAATTATTTGGATAATGGAACCATTTTGCGTCTTGATAATTTAATAAGTGAAAATAGAATTAACATAAAAGATAGAGAAAAGATGGAAAATATCTCTGAAAAAGATAAAGGCTATTATGGTGGTGGGGCTCATAGTGATGGAACAATTGATATTTCTATGCCTCAAGGTGATATTATTCGGGGGACCAGACAGCAGCTTGGAGTTTTACTACATGAAATATTTCACCAAACGCATAAGTGGCGAACAGGGATTGATTTAAATTATACGATTGATGGGACTAAAGCTAAGGAATTAAACTATGGTGGTTTCTTAATGGAAGAAGGACTTACTGAAAAGTGTGCTATTGACTTTGCTAGAAAACATAATTTACCTTGTAAACCAAGTTATACTTATCATTTATATGTCGAGTTAGTTTCTAAAATAGAGAAAGTCTTAAGTTTAGAAAATGGTCAGTTATTTAATGCTAATTATCGTGAAGTGTTTAATAAAATCGAAAGGACAGGTCAGTTATTAGAGCAATACGAGATTACCGAATTATATAGATATACATCTTTTTTTCAGAAAACTAAGGATAATGCTGTAACTTTTAACTATAATGGTAAAACTTATATGAGTAATTCTTTTCCTAAATTTGATGAAAAAATGAAAAAATCCTTGAGGGCGGATATTAAAGAAAAAGAAAGAATTAGTTTCAATAATAGGCTTGATGAAATTAAAAAACGAAAAGACTTACTTGGACAGTATGCCGTGATTTTACAAGAAATAAAAAGAAGAAAAGAATTAGAAAATAACAGTTTATCAAAGGATAATCAAACTAAAAGTAGAGGTGCAATTGATACATTTACTTGTATTCTTTTTACACTAGCTATATCAATATTAACTTTTGCAATAACTTACTTTCTTCTTAGTAAACACTTTTAAAATTAGATTTAAATAATGAAAGGTATTAAATTTTATGAATGGTATAGACCAAATAAAAATAATTTTAGAAAAAATCAGAACTAATGACGATATGATAAACATGGTATCAAAAGAAGAATGGACCAAAATGATAAATCAAGATGGGTATGATATTGAAACAGCTATCAGTAATTCTGAACGAATATTAAAAGAAAAGTATGCTAAATACACTGATGATAAAGCTTTCTTTGAAGATTGTTTGTATGAATATGCTTCTAAGGTTATTCCTTTAATTAAGAAAGACTATGCCCCTTATTTAAATGAAGAGGCTATCAAAAGATTAGATAGTATAGTAGCTGACCATAAAATAATTGTAAGAAGTTTTGATGAAATGCCAGTTACAAAACGAGGAAGAAATCCATCTAGCGGATATGCGTATAGTGATGGTTCTATTGAATTACTGGCTCCCAAAAATAATGTAATCAGTGAAACTAGACGGCAATTAGACATTTTATTACACGAAATATTCCATCAAACGCATAGATGGCGAGTTGGTGCTGACCTAAATTATATAATTGATGGTGCATTATGTTCAAAGAATATGGGCGGCTTTATGGTAGAGGAGGGCCTTGTCGACAAGTGTGCTATCGATTTTGCCAAAAAGCACAGATTATCTTGTCAGCCTAATTATTCATATAATCTCTATGTGGATTTAGTAGATAAAATAGAAAAATCTTTAAATATGTCCAATGGTGAGTTATTTAACATTGATTATCGTCAAGTTTTAAATAAAATTGATAAAACAGGTGAACTTTTAAAGTGTTATGAATTTACGGAACTTTCTAGATATACATCTCTTTTTCAGAAGACCAAAACTAATACCGTAACATTTGAGTATGATGGCAAAACTTATGCTCCAGAATATGTCTTATCACCTCAAGAAAGAATAAAACCGCAACATCAAGAAGAAAAGAAAATTGCTCCTGCAAAAACTGCTAATGAAAAGATAACAAAAATTCAAGATCGAAAAGCTTTGTTAAGTCAGTATGCCGTGATTTTACAAGAAATAAAAAGAAGAAAAGAATTAGAAAATAACAGTTTATCAAAGGATAATCAAACTAAAAGTAGAGGTGCAATTGATACATTTACTTGTATTCTTTTTACACTAGCTATATCAATATTAACTTTTGCAATAACTTACTTTCTTCTCAGTAAACACTTTTAAAATTAGATTTAAATAATGAAAGGTATTAAATTTTATGAATGATATAGAACAAATAAAAATAATTTTAGAAAAAATTAGAACTAATGATGATATGATAAACATGGTATCAAAAGAAGAATGGACCAAAATGATAAATCAAGATGGTTATGATATTGAAAAAATATTAGCTTTAACTGACAGTAAGCTAGAAGAAAAATATGCCAAATACACTGACGATAAAGCTTTCTTTGAAGATTGTTTATATGAATATGCTTCTAAAGTTATTCCTTTAATTAAGAAAGACTATGCCATTTATTTAAATGAAGAGGCTATCAAAAGATTAGATTCTTATATAACTGAGCGTAAAATAAAAGTAAAAAGTTTTGAAGAAATGGCTACTACAGGTAGAAATGGCACTAAAGCAGGAGGTCAAGCTCACACCGATGGCACAATAGACATGCTACTTCCAGAGACCGATATTATAGTTGCTACTAGACGGTCTTTAAACGGTTTGCTTCATGAGTTATTTCATCAAACACATAGATGGCGAGTTGGCGTTGACTTAAATTATGCAGTTGATGGTGAACTTATTGCTGGTAAAAATTATGCAGGATTTATGTTTGAAGAAGGGCTTACTGATAAATGCACTATGGACTTTGCAAGAAAACACAAACTATTTAGTCAGCCTAATTATGCTTATAATATTTACATATCCTTAGTTGATAAAGTCGAAAAGGCTTTAAATATATCTAACGGTGAATTATTTAACACTGATTATCGTCAAGTTTTAAATAAAATTGATAAAACAGGTGAACTCTTAAAACAATATGAACTTACTGAACTCTTTAGATATACATCTCTTTATCAAAAGACCAAAACTAATACCGTAACATTTGAGTATGGTGGCAAAACTTATGCTCCAGAATATGTCTTATCACCTCAAGAAAGAATAAAACAGCAACATCAAGAAGAAAAGAAAATTGCTCCTGCAAAAACTACTAAGGATAAAATAGCTGAAATTCAAAAGCGAAAAAACTTACTTGGACAGTATGCCGTGATTTTACAAGAAATAAAAAGAAGAAAAGAATTAGAAAATAACAGTTTATCAAAGGATAATCAAACTAAAAGTAGAGGTGTAATTGATACATTTACTTGTATTCTTTTTACTCTAGCTATATCAATATTAACTTTTGCAATAACTTACTTTCTTCTTAGTAAACACTTTTGAAAAAAACTTGAAATTGGGAGATTTTTCTGCCATTTTTATTTTTAAAAAGTTTAATCATATGCTATAATACTTTTTGATTGATAAGAAAAAGAAAAGAGTGGTGTAATGAATATATTTTATCCCGATATATATGCGAAAAATATTTTTGAAATAGATTATGAAAAATTAAAAAATAAAGGTATAAAGTGTTTAGTTTTTGACCTTGATAATACCTTGGTACCAGTAAAATCCAGTGTTGCCGATGAAAGAGTAAAAGAATTATTTGCTACTTTAAAAAAGCAAAAATTTATAATTATTTTGATGAGCAATTCTTTAAAGAAAAGGGTAGAAGTATTTAAAAAAGATTTAAAAGTACCATGTTTTTCTTTTTCAATGAAACCATTAAAGAAAAATTATAAAAAACTTATTAAGGAATATAACTTTGATATGAGTGAGGTAGCTTGTATTGGCGATCAAATAATGACTGATGTTTGGGGCGCTAATAAAATGGGATTTACTTCTATTTTCTTAGATAAATTAAATAAAGAAGATTTTAAATGGACGAAATTAAATCGGGTAGTAGAAGAAATTATCTTAAGACATTTTCAGCGTCAAAAAAGATTTATGAAAGGAGCTTATTATGACTAAAAGATGTATTGGCTGCGGAGCTGTTTTGCAAAATACCGATAAAAAGAAAAATGGCTATACTCCTAAACTAGAAAATAAATACTGTATGCGTTGTTTTCGCCTTACTAATTATAATGACTTAACGGAAACAGAAACGGAAAAAGATAACGATAAAATAATAACTGTTATAAATAACTCATCGACTTTTAGTTTCTTTTTAATTGATGCTACTAACATAACTAAGGAAGCCGTAAGTATATATCAAAATATTAAGACTAGAAAATGCTTACTTCTTACTAAGATAGACCTTTTACCCGCTAATATTACCGTTAATAATTACATTAATAAATTTAAAAATATCTATAATATTAAAGAAGAAGTTTATTTCTTAAGCTCTACTAAAAAAGTAAATGTCAGTAAGATACTTAAAATAATGGATAGTTTGAATTTAAAAAAAGCTTACATTTTAGGTTGCACTAATGCTGGTAAATCAACTTTAATTAATACCATGTTAAACAATAAAACTATTACAACAAGTAGAATTCCTAATACGACTCTTGATTTTATTAATCTTTATATCGAAGATAAAATATTAACCGATACCCCAGGGTTCGTAACGACTACCACCCCATTTATTACGGATAAAAAGTATTATAAAAAAATCGATTATAAAGAAAGAATTAAACCAATAACTTATCAAACTAAAGAAACAACAAGTCTTGTTTTAGAAGAAAATTATCGCATTTCTAACTTTGACTTAAATAGTGTTACTACTTATTTTAATAATAATATTTTAGTTAAAAGAGATTTTAAATCTAATGAAGACTATTTTGAGACAAAAATAATGGCTAATACTGATATCGTTATTAAAGACTTAGGTTTTATTAATGTAAAGAAACCATGTACCCTAAAAATTAGTAAAAATCTTGAAGGTTTAGTTGAATTTAGACCATCTTTAATTGGAGGAGACAATGATTAAGATTCATGTAATGAGTGATAACTTAGCCAATAAAATAGCGGCGGGAGAAGTTGTTGAACGCTCCTCGTCAGTCGTTAAAGAATTAGTCGAAAATGCTATCGATGCTGGTAGTTCTATTATTACAATTGATCTTATAAATGGTGGGTTAAATGGTATTACCATTACGGATAATGGTTGTGGTATGGAACATGATGATGCTCTTCTTTCCTTTCAAAGACACGCTACTTCCAAATTATTAAGAGAAGATGACTTGTTTTTTATTTCCACCCTTGGTTTTCGTGGTGAGGCCTTACCGTCTATTGCTTCTGTTTCTGAGGTTGACTTAGTAACTTGCGCTAAAACTATTGGTACTCATTTGCACATTAAAGGCGGAAAATTAGAAATAGATGAACCTGCTGATAAAAGAGTAGGGACTAGAATTAGCATTAAAAATCTTTTTTTTAATACTCCCGCGCGTCTTAAATATTTAAAAAGTGAGCCAACCGAGCTGGCTAGTTGTGTTTCTTACATTGAAAAAATTGCTCTTTCTTATCCTAAAATTAAATTTACACTTAATAATAATGAACGGGCAGTTGTTAAAACAAGCGGTTCGGGTAATTTGAAAAAAACTATTCATGAAATATATGGCTTGCAAGTATCATCAAAATTAATTGAAATTAAAAATAGCAATGATGACTATGATATTAGAGGTTTTATTTGTAAACCGGAAATCCTAAAATCTAATCGTTATCATATGACTACTATTGTTAACGGTCGAGTTATTCGCAACAACGATTTAAATCGAGCTATTAATGATGCTTATTATACTTATAAACCAGATAGTAAATATCCAATTGTTGTTATAAATATTGAAACTGACCCCACTTTGATAGATGTTAATATTCACCCCACTAAACAAGATATTAAATTTAGTAAGCAAGATCAACTTTATAATTTAATAACTAAAACTATTAAAGACGCCTTGTACCAAAACTTATTGTTACCTAGTGCGATGGAAAGACTAAAAGCCACTAATGATATTATTTCTAAAGAGGAAATCAATTCAATTATTGAAGATAAAATAACTCTTGAAAATAAAAGTACTATGGATAATACTTCTAATAACGATTCCTTACTGCAAGCTAATACCTTGCCAGCTCAGGGAGAATTTAATTTTAGCGTTTTTGAAGATACAGTCGATTATAACGCGAAAGAAAAAATAAAAGAAAATTCAGAAATTGATAGTCAACAACAACCTGAAAATAAAATAAAGTCCTTAAATTTACACCCAATTGGAGCCATCAATTTAACTTTCATTGTGGCTCAAGGTGATGATGGATTGTATTTAATTGACCAGCATGCTGCCCATGAACGCATTAATTATGAAAAAGTTTTAAAATATTTTCAAGAAGAAAAGATTATTACCACTCCTCTTTTAGTGCCTCTACCTATTGAACTTACGCCAACTGAATTTATTTTAGTTCAAAAAAATCTAGAATTGTTAAAAAGTATGGGTTTTGTTTTAGAAGAGTTTGGTTTAAATACTTTTGTTTTTAAAGAGCATCCAATTTGGTTTAAGGAAGGATTTGAAGAAGAAGGATTGCGACGAGTAATTGATATGATTATTAAAAGTGGGGCTAACTTTGATGTTATAAAATTTCGCGACCGAGCAGCAGCTATGCTTGCCTGTAAAATGTCAATTAAAGCCAATATGAGTATTTCTCTAGAAGTAATGCAACACTTACTAGACGACTTAGCACTTTGTGATAATCCCTACAACTGTGCTCATGGTAGACCTACAATTATTAATTTTAGTAGTTATGATTTAAATAGAATGTTTAAACGCATCATGAATTAGTGAAACTGAAAATAATAAATATGGAAAAGAAAGGAACACTTTGGTGTTAGGGTAATAAAAATGATTATTTGTATAACAGGACCAACAGCGGTTGGCAAGACGGCTTTATCTATAGCGCTAGCTCATAAATATAATGCTATTATAATTAATTGTGATGCCATGCAAGTTTATAAAGGACTAGATATTGGTACCGCTAAAATTACTGAAACTGAGAAAGAAAATGTCCCCCATTATCTATTAGATTTTGTTCCTGTCGAAACTAATTATACGGTTTTTGATTATCAGAAAGACGCTAGAAAAATAATCGCTGAAAATAAAAATCACAATATAATCTTTGTTGGGGGAACGGGACTTTATCTTAAAAGTGTCCTATATGATTATCGCTTTAATCCAGAAGACAATAACCCTAAGTTTGACTTTATAAATTATACTAATGCAGAGTTATTAAATCTTTGCTTACAAAAGGATAAAAATTGTAATATTCATATTAATAATCGTAAGCGATTAGAGCGTTTTCTAACTAAAGAAGATACTACTGAGGTCCCTTGTAAACCTCTTTATGAATTTTATACAATTGGTCTTACAACTACTAGAGATATTTTATATGATAAAATTAACAAAAGAGTAGATAAAATGATTAATGATGGTCTACTTCAGGAGGCTAAATCTTTTTATGATAAAAAAATATTTAGTAAAGCTTTACTGACGGGAATAGGTTATAAAGAACTATATAAATATTTTGAAGGTGAAAATTCACTTGAAGAAGCTATCGATTTAATTAAGAAAAATAGTCGTCATTATGCTAAAAGACAATATACATGGTTTAATCATCAAATGAATGTGAAATGGTTTAATACTAACTATGAAGATTTTTCTAAAACTATTGCAGAAGTAGAAGCTTATATTGATTTAGAAGAAAAGAAAAAAGTTAGATAAAAAGTTATACTAAAATAAAAAAGATGACAAAATAATTATTTATTACTTAAAAATAGTAGTAATTTAGTAAAAAATGGAGTAAGAAGATAAAAAAATTAAAAAAAGATAGATTATTATTAAATTTTAAGAAGAAAAGCTTTAAAAGAAGTAAAAAAGAATAGTAAACTTAATAAAAAAAGTGTAAAATAAATGAAGGTGATAAAGATGAGATTATTTGTAATTGGGGGTAAAAGTGGTAGCGGTAAGTCAACTTTAGCTAAAATGATTAAAGAACATTATAATAAATTAGGTGAAAAGACAATAATTACCGAGTTTTCTAAATATTTAAAACTGTATGCCTATGAAATGATTTCTTGGCCTTGGGATTTAGAACATAAACCCCGCTTGTTTTTACAAAATATGGGGGAAAAAGTTCGCCGTGAGTTTGGTTATGATTTCTTTATTAAAAGAGTATTTGATGACATTGAAGTATTTAAAGATTATTTTGATAATGTTGTCATTGATGATGCTAGATTAGTTGAAGAAATAAAAGAAAGCAAATTTAGGTATCCTGATTGCGTAACAATTTATATTGAATCTAATGAAGATAATGGTTTAACTGAAGAAGAAAAGAACCATGTAACTGAAAAAAATCTTGATGATTACTATGATTTTGATTATAATATTAGATATATTTCTTTAGATAAATTAAATAAAGAACTAGAAAGTATATTGGAGGAAGTAAAATGAATTTAAGAGAAGCATATATTAATTTTTTTGTAAGTAAAGGGCATAAACAAATTCCTAGTGCTCCCGTAGTACCAGAAAATGACCCATCTGTGTTATTTAATACAGCGGGTATGCAACCTCTAGTACCATATTTGATGGGGGAGGCTCATCCTTATGGCAAGAGATTATGCGACTATCAAAAATGTGTTCGTACTAATGACTTAGAAGAAGTAGGCGATACTACTCATCATACCTTCTTTGAAATGTTGGGTAACTGGTCTTTAGGTGATTACTTTAAAGACGAAGCTATTTCTTGGAGTTTTGAATTTTTAACTAAAGTTTTAAATATTCCAGTAAATAAACTTGCTGTTACTGTATTTGCTGGTAATGAGGACATTGCCTTTGATGAAGTAAGCTATAATAAATGGTTAAGTTTAGGTATACCAGAATCACGCATTGTTAAAACTACAGAAGATAACTTCTGGATTGCTGGGGAGGCAGGACCTTGCGGCCCTGATACTGAAATTTTTTACTTCCGCAGTGATGATGAAGTACCTGATACTTATGATTTAGAAGATAATCGTTGGGTAGAAATTTGGAACAATGTTTTCATGCAATATTATAAAGATAAGAATGGCATTTCTGAATTAACGCAAAAAAATGTTGATACGGGGATGGGTATTGAAAGAACAACTGCCATTTTAGAAGGTGTTAATGATAATTATCTTTCTAGTATTTGGACTGATATTATCAAAAAAATCGAAGAAATTTCCGGTTTAACTTATACAGGTAATGAAAAATCAATGCGTATTATTGCCGATCACTTGCGTACAGCAGTCTTTATTTCGGCTGACCCTGCTGGTATTAAACCAAGTAATACGGATCAAGGATATATCCTAAGAAGATTAATTCGCCGCGCTATTCGTCATGCTAGAAATTTAAATATCGATATTAATAGCGACTGGGATACGGAAATTGTTAAAATTATTTTAAAGAAATATCAACCATATTACCAAGAATTAATTGATAATGAAAGAGCTGTCTTTGATAATTTAAACAGTGAAAAGAAAAAATTTAGTCGTACTTTAGAAAAAGGCTTAAAAGAATTTGCTAAGTTAACAGAAGGTAAAACAGTTATTGATGGTAATACTGCATTCCATTTATTTGATACTTTTGGTTTCCCATTAGAGCTTACTTGTGAAATGGCTAAAGAAAAAAATATGACCGTTGATATTGAAGACTATAAGACTCGTTTCAAAGCTCATCAAGAACTATCTAGAACTGCCTCTGCCGGTAAATTTAAAGGTGGTCTTGCTGGAAATAGTGAAATTGAAACCAAATATCATACGGCAACCCATTTGCTTAATGCGGCTCTAAAAGTAGTAATTGGCCCAACTGTTCATCAAAAAGGGTCTAACATTACTGATGAAAGAATGCGTTTTGACTTCAGTTGCGATCATAAACTTACTGAGGAAGAAAAGAAAAAAACCGAGGATTTAGTTAATAAATGGATTCAAGAAGATTTACCTGTTGTTTGCAAAGAAATGAAAAAGGAAGACGCTGTTAAGAGTGGAGCCGAATGTATGTTCATTGAAAAATATCCTGATATTGTAACAGTTTACGAAATTGGTGATGTTTCTCGCGAATTATGTGGCGGTCCTCATGTTAAACATACCAGTGAAATTGGTAAATTTAAAATTAAAAAAGAAGAAGCTTCTAGTGCTGGCGTTAGAAGAATTAAAGCTGTCATTGAAGATTAATTGACAAGCAAGAAAATAAGCATTAAAATAACAATATAAATATTTTGGAAAGAGTAGTAAATAATGATTTAAATAGAGAGTTTGCGGCTGGTGGAAGCAAATTAAATCCCTTTACGAAAAACAGCCAAGAAAAAAATATTTCGTTAAATCGCGTTAAGATTAATTAAGGTAGAAAATTTCTATGAAGTAGGATGGCACCGCGTTAAAAACGCTCCTACAAAAGATAGAAATTTTTTCTTTTTAGAAATAGAAAGTAGGAAAACATGAAAAAATTATATGTAAATGAATTGAATGAACATTTAAATGAAAAAATAACCTTTGAAGGTTTTGTTGATACCATAAGAGATAAAAAGTGGGTAATGTTTGTCATTTTAAGAGATTCTAAAGGCAAATTACAAATGACAATTGAAAAGAGCGAAGAAAAGAATGCCCAACTTTTAGAATTAATGAGTAATATTACCGTTGATTCTGTTATCAAGGTTGATGGTCTTTTACAAGAAAATTCAGCTGTTAAACTAGGGGGTATGGAATTAATCCCTGATACAATCGAAGTTTTAAGTAAAGCTGAGGCTTTGCCATTTGATTATAATAATTTAGACGGGGTTTCAATTGATACGAGACTTGATTTCCGTTTCTTGGATTTAAGAAATGAGAAAAATATGTTAGTTCGTCAAATTGAATCTTGTATGGTAGGCGCTATGCGTGATTATCTATATCAGGAAGACTTTACGGAGATTCATACTCCTAAATTAATTGGAGCTGCTTCCGAATCTGGTAGTGAAGTTTTTGAAGTTAAATACTTTGATCGTAAAGCTTACCTTGCTCAATCCCCACAATTCTATAAACAAATGGCTATGGCGGCTGGGATGAGTAAAATATTTGAAGTAGCACCAGCTTTCCGTGCAGAAAATTCTAACACTAATCGTCATGCGACGGAATTTACTTCTTTTGACCTAGAATTTAGTTATATTGATTCATACGAAGATGTTATGGACATGGAAGAAAATTTACTTATTGCTGGTTTAACTAAAGTTGAAGAAAAATATGGCGACAAGATTAAAGAAATATTTGGTAAAGAAGTAATAGTTCCCACTAAACCATTCCCAAGAATAAAGTTACAAGATTTATATAATGAATTACAAGCAAAGTATAGTTTTGTTATTCCTACTGAGGATGTTGGCGATTTAAATGCTGAGGCTGAAAAATTAGCTTATAAATATGCAATGGAAAAATACAATAGTGAATTCTTATTTATAACGGATTATTCTAAGACTAAGAGAGCTTTCTATCATATGCGTAAAAATGATATTCCTCAAGGTTATGATTTAATCTGGCGTGGTTCCGAAATTACAACGGGAGCACAAAGAGAACATCGTTATGATATTTTAAAAGCGCAAGCTTTAGAAAAAGGTTTAGGCGAAGATGTTAAATTCTATTTAGAATTCTTTAAATACGGTTGTCCTCCTCATGGTGGTTTTGCCGTTGGCGTTGATCGTTTAACTATGCTTTTACTTGGACTTCCTTCAGTTAAAGAAACCGAGTTCTTATTTAGAGGTCCAAACCGCTTAGAACCATAAAAAATTAATATTTATGAAAGGAAAGATAAAAATGGATATAAAAGATATAACAAAAGATTTAATTGGAAAAGAAATTACCATATGTGGCTGGGTTAAAAATCACCGTAAACAGGCTACTTTTGGCTTCATTAATTTATTTGATGGAACTTGTACGAATAGCTTACAAGTAGTATATGATAATACTTTAAAAGGCTTTGAGGAAATTGGTCATATACATATTGGCTCTTCTGTTAAAGTTATTGGAACTGTTAAGGAAAGCGAAGGGAAGGGACAAGATATTGATTTAGTTGCTAGTGATGTTATTTTACTTGGCGACTGCCCAGAAGATTACCCAATTCAACCTAAAAGACATACTTTAGAATATTTAAGAAGTGTAGCTTACCTTCGTCCTCGTACTAATACCTTCCAATCAGTATTTAGAATTAGAAGTGCAGCTGCTCAGAGCATTCATGAATATTTTCACAAAAATAATTATTTATATGTTCACACACCTTTAATCACAACAGCCGATTGTGAAGGCTCTGATCAAATGTTTAAACTTACAACTTTTGATTTAAATAAGGTGCCAATGAAAGATGGCAAAGCTGATATGTCTAAAGACTTGTTTGGCCGTACTGCTTTTATTACTGGTAGTGGTCAACTTCATGGAGAAACTTTTGCTCATGCCTTCAAGAAAATTTACACTTTTGGGCCAACCTTTAGAACTGAAAACTCTAATACCAAGACTCATGCTAACGAATTCTGGATGATTGAACCCGAAATTTGTTTCTGCGATTTAGATGGTCTTATGGATATTGAAGAAGATTTCTTAAAATATATCGTTAATTACATTTTAACTAATTGTGCTGAAGATGTAGAATTTCTTGATAAATTTGTTTCTAAAGGACTTAAAGAAAAATTAGAAAAATTAACAACTAGTAAATTTACAAGAATTGATCATAAAGATGTTATTGATATCTTGAAGAAAGCTCCAATTAAGTGGGAATTTACTCCTGAATATGGTGAAGATATTGCTAAAGAACATGAAAGATATATTACTGAATACTTTGGGGGTCCTGTATTTATTAAAAACTGGCCTAAAGACATTAAAGCTTACTACATGAAGGTTAATGATGATAATGCCACGGTTGCCGCTGTTGATTTAGAAGTACCCGGTTGTGGTGAATTGATGGGCGGTTCGCAAAGAGAAGAAAATTATGAAAAATTAATTAGTCGTATGGCGGAATTTAATGTCAATAGAGCAGATATTGAATGGTACTTAAACCTTAGAAAATACGGAACAACAATCCATTCTGGGTTTGGTATGGGTTTTGAAAGATTAATTATGTATCTAACTGGTATGGAAAATATTCGTGATGTTATTCCTTATCCTCGTACTCCGGGTTCATGTGAATACTAAGACTAATATTAATTTGAAAATTTAATAAAAAAGTAAATAAAAAGATTAGTTTTTTTTAACTACAAGTTGTAGCTAGAAATCTAATCTTTTTTATTTAATTTAAGTTAATTTTATTAGGGATAATATAAGTAGCAGGTGTCGATTTTAAAACAGGATATTTAGAGTAATTGCCAATTGGTATTAGCCTGAAAGTTGTCGTGTTGCAATCAAAATTTTTGCTAAATTTATCAACTAAGATATCACCATAAGTGTTTCTAATATTTTCTTTATTTCTAGTTATATAATAAAGAGCAGTATTATTTATTGTGCTATTTTCTATAATTGTATTTAATCGGATAATTTTGTTCATGTTATCAGCATTATCAATAATTAAATTATAATTTTTTAAACTTAGACCAATTTCGTCAATAATAGCATTAGTAATTCCTGTATAATCCTCATTATCAAAGATGAATAGGGCATAGGGTTCTTTTAAAGTATCTAATTTAATATCATTTGCACACAGTAATTTCAAAATACTTTCGCTGCCAATATACAAACATAATCTTTCCTTAATAGTAGCCATGATACCTCCTCTGGTATCTATTGGAGCTAGAACCGTTCCGGATAGATAAGAGTAAATGCTATTAGTTACGGATAAATTTTCTAAATAATTTTTAAGTTTATCAAAGCTTTTTTTCTCATATTCCATCATTAAGACATAAATACTACCGAGGTTAATAACTTCTTCGTTACCATTTGCAAACAAAAGGAGGGTAAGGCCAACTAAGTAATTGGCAGCCGAATTAATCCAGAAACTATCTTCATGAGATTCTTTATTAAATAAAATCTCTTTATAAATCGAATTAAGCATTCTTAAACTTAAATCTTTTTTTCCTTCCTTGTATAACTTATATGGTAACCAGAGAATATTAAAACCATCGCTCTTTTCGGGTTCATTTAAATTAATAACTAAATTTTTATAACCATTATTTTCTAAAATGCTGCCAAAGGTATGGAAATATTCCTCCTTGCTATCAATAATTATTAAATTTTCTTTTTTATCTATTAGTTTTTTAATCTCATTAAACATATAACCAGTCGTTTTGCCCGAGCCACTTTTACCAACTATTAATGTATTATTCATTTTTTACCTCAATCTTTCTAATCTCTTTATCTCTTCTTTAACTTCACCGTTAATAACAATGTGATTGTTTTTAATCTTACTGCGCAGATAATCGAGTTTTCTAATTTTATTTTCTAAATTTTCTTGCTCAAGCATTAATTCTTCTTTTTTCTTTTGCATTAATGCCTCAGTATAATTATTTTTATTTTTCTTTATTTCCTCTAAACTAAAGCCAACTTCTTTTAAACTCAAAATTACTTCTAAATCATTAATCTGTTTTTCACTGTAATACCGATAGCCGCTAAATAAGTCAATTTCTTGTGGCTTAAACAGATTGATTTCGTCATAATATCTTAAAGTTTTGACTGGGACATTTACTAGTTTAGAAAATTCACCAATTTTATATAACATATTTGCCTTTATTATTGAAATACTCCTAATATCAATCCTAAAATAACAAGAATTAATAAAAGTAGAAAATACATTTCAACAGGAATACCATTATCGTAAGATTTACCATCACTTATGATACTATTAACTTTGTCGTTACTTCTTTTTTCATCTTTTTTATAATTAGAGCAACCTTGACAAGAACCGCATACATATTCTTTTAAGTATTCACAATAATATTCTTTGCCACCGCCGTTCCCTTCTTTATAATATTTTTCTTTTAAAAAAGCACATTGCCCACACATGAAAACTTCCCCTTTCGGGTACTAAGTTATCATTCCAGTTAACTGGAGAGTCAATGACTTTTTGAAAAAATATTTAAATTAAATTAAAATCGTCAATTTTATAAATTCCGTAATAGAAGACCATTTAAAAAGCATCTTTTAATAATTCATAAGCTTTTTCTTGACTGATTGTGCATGGTTTAATGTGAAAATTTGGTAGTAAGTGCATATGATAATGCTTTATAGCTTGACTAGTTCCAAAATTTACTCTCGTACTTAAAGCCTCCGCCTTAGCCTTATCCATTAAAACAGGAATCAATCTTTTAGCAACCTCATTAATATGAAGCAAAGTCTCATCATCAATTTCATTTAAATCCGCTATATGCTTCTTAGGTATCAAAAGGGTATGACAATCACTATCAGGATATAAATCTAAAATAGCAATAACTTTATCATCTTCATATATTTTTTTACAAGGTATTTCGCCTTTAATCATTTTACAAAATAAACATTCCATATCTTATCCTCCGATTTCATTATAGCACTATTTCTGGTCTGTTGGCCAATATATTAATTTGGGTTTTAGAGTTAATTCGAAGCTTTTGTCATAGTTAGCATTTTCTTTATTAATTTCTTTAACAATCTCTTTATCATTTTTAATATCAGCATTTCCTAAACTGTATGTTCCAAGTAGAGTATCGGCATTTTCCTTTAACCAGTCGTAGACGACCGATTTATCCTGAGAATAGTCCTGAAATTCACTATCACCATTAATTACTTTTTCAATATCGTGGATTAGAAATAACAAATTAGTTTGAACTAAGCCCTTTTGATGATAATAATTGTGAACTATTTCTAAAAGCTTATCACTGTTTTCCTTATTTTGATTTATAAGTTCATTTAAAAGATAGGCATCAAGTAAACTTTGACGATTAGATCTTGTAAGTTTGCTGGGAATTTGCTGTACTATAAAGGCTTTTTCATAATCTTCGTTATATAAGACACTAACAATATAAAGAACAGCAAAACCTTTCGAACCAATATAAACTTCATTAAAATTTTCTAATTTGACCTCTAAATTATTAACATCAGTAAATGAAAATCTAGCCTCATAAAAGATTCCTTTTAACTTAAAATAAACGATTAAATCTTGATTATTAAGAATAGCGTTACCAAATAATTCGAGGAGATTAGACCGATTTTGATAAAAATTTTCTGTTAATTTCCGTGCTAGTAGCCTAAAGAAATTACTATTAATTTTTACATTGCTAAAAGTCTTGGACGGGGTATCTAAAAGAGAGTAGATGTTTGCTTCTAAGGCACTAATACTTGATATATTTTGCAATTTTAAAATATTGTTAATGGAGCCAATTTTTTGATAACTTTCTTGGAGAAAACTTGTTACTGCTGCTGGTTTTAAGCCTAAATATTTTTGATCATAATATTTATCATCTATTGGTGTTACCTTATCTTTTAAAATGACTTTTTCTACTTCATAATTAATTGCACAATCACTATATAAATTAGAATCAGTAGCAATGCAAATTTCAAAAGTTAAAATATAACTAATAAAATGTTTTAAATCAATTGGTTTATCATTTAAAAACAAATAGTATTTTTCTTGAAAGAAAAATATATGAAAAAAATAGGTTTGATATTTATTAAAAACATCTAATTTCATACTTTGATTTTTACTTAAACATTGTTGTAATAATTTATAGATGGTCATTAGTTCTCCTTTTAATTTATATATTATTGTACCATAATCTTATATTACCGCCTACAATAAATTAAAAATTTACGACAATTTATTAGACCTACTAATCTAAAATTATCAGATTAAAAAATATAAATAAATAGAGAGTAATAAAAAAACAGTTGGCATTACACCAAATGTTATTTCAAATAATTTGTATCAACTTTGTCTACAGTTTGGATGGTGTCCTCATCATCAGTAAGTTCAATATAATCATCATCTAACTCTTCAACGGGAACTTTTATTTTTGTATCGCCAACAATTTCAATTCCTAATTCCTTCGTAATATTTAAATTAACAATGCCATCTTTGATACTAACATCACTAACGGTTGGTTGTTGAATACTTTTAACGATAACTTCATTTGAGCCGCTAGCCTCATCGACATTCATTTTCATAGTATCCGTATAACTAAACTTTTGAGTACTAACAGCGGTTTTACTGTCATTATCATAAGAATACCAGACATTAACATCAAAATTACCATTAACCAAAACTTTATTTCCTAAATTGGTGCCATTAAAAGTATGATTAATAACCCAGCAACCTAAAATTGTATTTGGCGTTTCCTCAGTTTGTAGTGTATAATTATTGGTACTATTTTTCTTTCCCTTAGCAATAATTGCTTTGGTAACAATTTCTTTATAATTCATAATATATTCACCCTTCTAAAATAATTTATGCAGGAGTTTTTGATTAATGACCAATTAGGGGCAATTTAGCTTCTAATTATCATGATAATTTAATGTTTTTTAAAGACAAATAACCATTTTATCATCTTTATAATAAAAAAGTGCAAGTAGTAGAAAGATGTATCTTTAAATCCAATTTAGTCTTGGACTAGTCTCAATCTGATATTGACAAGACTTGCATTAATCATTTATACTATAGTTTCTGACTGAAATGGGGACTTAAAATGACAGAAAAATATAGCACAACTTTAAAACAAGCAATTGAATTATATAATAAGAAAAAATACATTGAAGCCAAATTAGAATTTTTAAAAGTAGCAAAAGAAGAGAGTAGTGATTTTTTAGTTACAGAGGCTATTCTTTATTTAGGTAAGATTGCCCTTAGAGGTGAGGCTGAATTGTTTTTTGATGCTAAAAACTATTTAGATTATGTTATTATGAGTGGTAATTCTAGACAAAAAGAGCAAGCTTATTTTGAACTAGCTAATAAATATCGTCTATTAGAAAATAATGAAGAGTCTATAAACTACTATCAAAAATGTTTAAAACTATTTCCTGAAGATACATATTGTTTGATGAATTTGGCCAGTCTATATTTAAAATTAGAAAAGCTTAAAGAAGCTGAACAAACTTATTATAAATTAATAAAAGCTAGTGAAAATGCTAGAGTACCATCGAAAAAAGTTATTGGTATTAACACAGCTTATATTGGTCTTGCTAAAATAAATTTACGCAAAGGCGATATTAAAATGTTTTTGGCCTTTTTAAATAAAGTAGAAATTGTAACGGAAAAAGACGCTGAATTAGTTGATGATATTCAGGCTGATTTAATGTTTTATTATGAAAAATATCCCGAAGCTATTGCTAAATATCAAAGAAGTTTAAAAAGTAAATCTTTTTATATAAGAGAATATACCAAAGAAAAAGTAGCCGTTTTACAAGCTCTAAATGGTAATCATAAAGAAAGTAAATATATTTTAGAAAGAAATTATCCAGACAAACCTCTAACAAAAGGGGGAAGCGTTGCCTTAGCAAATATTTTTTTTCAAGAAGGCAATTACCCAAGAGCTTATGGTCTTTATCTAAGCCTTGGCTATGATAATCCCAAGTATTTTATTGATGCTTTAAAATGCGCTATGCACTTTAAAGAACAATTAGCTATAAAAGTTATCAATCTTTTACTTTTAACAGATGTTAAAACGGCTAAATATATGCCTTATTTGATTTATTTAAGCAAAAAGTATAACATTGCTTTTATCGATGCCAATTACACAGCTATCTCTTCCTTAGCAGAGGAATTTCTGGAACATGATGAAAAAAGAGTAACCGATAACGCTACTTATAATAATCAATTAAATTACCGTGAAGGTTATACTTGGGATTATATTTTTAATGGCATTATTAAAAGTAGTTTAGAAAATAGGAAAAATAATCCACATGTTACTTTTATACCTGATATTATTTATGATACTTATATTATTCATGTTCCTTTTGTAGCTTGGAACTATCGTGATTATATTGTTGTTAAAACTTTTAAAAGTACGACTACACCAATAGAAGTTGTTATGAAAAGTAAAAATGAACTAGACCAAGAGTCATTAGTGGCAACATTAAAAAGTGATTATAATGTTCGTAAATTGTTTAGATAATATAACTCTTCAACTAACTAAATGCTTAAATAACTAGAAATCAATAAGAAGAAACTAAAAAAAGAAAGGAAAGTTAATCAGTTTTTTAAATCCTGATTACACAAAGCAATGAATAATAATGATTTAAAATTAGCTAAAAATTTATATCAAGCTAAAGACTTAGTAAAAGCAGAAACTTTATTTCAAAAAGTTTATCAAGTAGGAACTTTACCCGAACAAGTGGAAGCTGCTTTCTTTTTAGAAAAAATTTATGGTATTTTTCGTAGTGAGTTTTCCAAAATAAAGCCTTATTTTGATTTTGTTATTAAATATGGTGATGATAATTTTAAAGGGCAAGCTTATATGGAACTAGGATTTTATTATCGTAATCAAAAAAATTATGTTAAGATGTTTAACTTTTATCAAGAAGCCTTAAAATATATTCCTAATGATCTTAGGTTGTTAACCGAAGTTGCTAATTACTACTTGAGTAAAAATGAGGCAGAGTCTCAAGAGTTGGCTCAACATTACTTTAAAAAGATTTTAGCAATAAATGTTTTCCAAAAAGATGAATATAAACATCTTCGAAATCAAAATATGGCTTATATTGGTCTTGTTAAATCATATACTAAACAAAGAAAAATTGTAGATGCAAAAGAGACTTTAAATTTAGTAGTAGTACAAAATGTCAAAGATAAAGAAGAAATTAATAAATGTTTCGGCAATCTTGCTGTTATGGAAGAAAAATATGCCGTGGCGTTAAGCTTTTTTCAAAATAATCTTAAAAGTCATAATCAAAGGGTAGTTGATGAGGCAGCCGAAAAAATTGGTCTTGTTAGTGCTTTAATGAAAGATTATGATAAGGCTCAAATTGCTTTAGAACCCTTTGCAAATATGCCAAATGGCCGTGGTAATTATGCTAACCTTGTCTTAGGAAAAATATACTTTTATAAAAAAGAGTATCAAAAATCATGCGAAGCTTACATGAGGGCCAGTAAAGTATTCAGCTTTTGTTTATTTTACGCTTTAAAAAGTGCCATGTTTTATGATGAAAATAAAGCTATTAAAATAGGAAATATTATTTGTAGTAATAAGAGATTATTAATTAAGTATCGGGCTTATCTTTTGTATTTAAGTAAAAAGTATAATATTTTCTTTCCTGATTTAAGCTATAAAAATTTAAATGACAGGGAAGAAGAAATAATCGAGCATGATATGCTAGCTATTTATAGTAGTGCTGCAAGAGTATGTAGTCTTGATTATAATCTTGCTATAGAGCCTTTTGGCATTTATGAACAAAATTTAGATGAACAGATTTTAAATCTTGAACCCAACTTACATGGTGGTTATTACGATTCTTACTTTTTAAAACCTCAAAATATTTTAGAATTAGAAAATATGTATTTTGTAGTAAGTACTTTGAAAGATACTAAAACTATTATTGAAATAAAAATCATTCCTAAAGAAAAATTAAATGCTTTAAATAATAACAATATTTTTGCTAACCAAATGCCTATAATAAGAAGTTTATTTAGATAAAAAAAGTATCACATTTATATCAAGATTATTGATGTGATACTTTTTACTTTTAAAGATTTTTTATTTTTTCAGTATTTTTAAAATTCCATTTAACATAATGTTTAAGATAATCCTCACCCTTAGAATCAAGAATTTTTTTAGCTAGTAAATCCACTTTATCACTTGCGCCCAAGATAACTGGGGTTCCAATTTCCAAACTTATTTTTTTCATTTCTTTTAAGAATACATAGCGACTGATAATTGAGGCACAAGCAACGGATAACACTTGATCTTCGGCTTTTGTCATAAAAGTAACATTATTAATTTTTTCTTTAGCGTCGCTTATATGTTCATAAAATTTTTTGGGATAAACAAATTGGTCAATAACAATAGCTTGATAATCAAAAGTATCCTTTTTAAGTAAAGAAACTAAGACTTTATTATGCAAAATAGCTTTGATTTTATTCATGTTACGATTCTCTAAAGGTAATTTATTATAAGAATCGTTATCTAAAATATAAGTAACATATGGTATTTTTTTGATAATCGCTGGAGCAATTTCGATGATTTTTTCATCTGTGATTTTTTTACTATCGCGAACACCTAAATCCATTAAAAAGCCAATATTTTCTTTCGAAACATAAGTAGCGCTGACTACAATTGGCCCAAAATAATCACCTGTTCCAACCTCATCACTACCAATTGTTGCCATGTTGTGGTATTTACTATAAGTTACGGGTTCTTTTTTATTATTTGAAGTCTTTTTTTCTTTACCAGTAACATCGATATAACGATTATTTTTAATGCGTTCTTGTTCTATCCAAAGTGAGGATTCGATATCAGCTGATAAACCTTGAAACATAATTTTGCCGGATTCGTATAAAGTAATAGTTGTATCATAATTTTTAACTTGAAAAATTGCATAAGGTGGCGTTTTTAAAGGCATATATTTTTCATAATATTTAATAACCATATTTTTAAGGTTATCACTAATTTTAAAGACAATAGTCATAAGTATCACTCCCATAAAAAATTTTAACATATTTGACTTTCTTTTTCAAATTAATTAGTATATACTTAAAGTAGAGGAGTTGATTTATTTATGGTTAGTATAATTGATGCAATAATAATTATCCTATTGTTATTTGGAGCCGTTGTAGGTTTTAAATCTGGAGTCATCAAAAGTGCCGTTTCTTTTCTAGGAACCTTATTGATTATCTTCTTAGCTTTTCAACTAAAAAATCCTATATCCGAATTTTTATATTTGCATTTACCATTTTTTAACTTTGGCGGCGAACTTGCTGGTGTAACCGTTTTTAACATTCTAATTTATGAAGGAATAGCCTTTTTAATAGTCTTTACTATTTTAGAAGTTTTACTAAAAGTGGTTGTGTTTGCTAGTGGCATTTTAGAAAGTCTTTTGCGTCTAACGATTGTTTTTGGTTTATTTTCTAAAATTTTAGGTCTTTTCTTTGGCTTTATTGAATATTATGTTATAATATTTGCTGGTCTTTTCATGTTAAACTGTTTTTCTAACACTGCTTTTCTTATTAAAGATTCGAGCTTTGCTACTAATATTTTAAATAATACACCAGTATTAACGGAACAATTTAAAGAACCAAAAGCTGCTATAGATGAGATTTTAGATTTAAGTAATACTTATAAAAATGATAAAGAAGGGTATAATGCTAAAGCCTTTGAAATTTTAATTAAATATAATATTATTTCCCAAGACCAAGCCAAAAAATTAATAAGTAAGAAAAAAATTGAAATTCCTAATGCCCAGAGTATTTTAGAAAATTTCAAAAATCAAGTTTCCGAAAAAAATAGTTAAAAAAGTAAAAGAGATAGAAAATAAAGGAGTACACATAATGATTAAATATTTAGAAAAAGATAATTTTGCTGAAGAAATAGAAAAAGGGCGCATCTTAGTAGATTTCTATGCCGATTGGTGTGGACCTTGTAAAATGATGGGCACTGTTTTAGAAACAATGGATGAAAATATTTTAAAAGTTAATGTCGATAAATTTCCAGAAATTGCTAGACAATTTGGCGTCATGTCAATTCCTACTTTAATGATTTTTGAAGAGGGAAAAGCCGTTGCTAAGAATATTGGCTTTATGACTAAAGAAGATTTAACTGAATTTTTAAAGTAAACAATTTTATCATGCCAAGTAAAAAGTATTACCAAGAAAACTTGATTTCTAGTAATACTTTTTGTTTTTATCTAAAAAGTCTGCCATAGCGATCTTTATAAAATTCTAATAACTCCTTAATTCTTTGAAAATTATCCGGACTAAAATTATCCTTATAAGTATTTATAATTTCAATATTTTGATTTTTTAATAGACTATACCAATTATTTTTTAAAAAATTTAAAATAAAACTAGCTTCTTCATTAGAAAGATTAACCCTATTTTTTCTAGCAAAATTAAATACATCATTTAAAGATAATTTATTTACAACCCCTTCAACTAAATTATACAAAATATCACCCCATAAATAGTATGATTTAAGAGTACTTAACTATACTAATAATGGTGGTTTTTATGCGAAAAAGCGTAATTTTATTTTTTCTTATAATCTTAACTTTTGGTTTGTTTACTTATCGTTTTTATGATTTGCGTTTTAAAAATAACGCTTACTATTTAGAAGAATATAACCGAATTAGTACTAAATATGTCTACGATATTAAAGAAGAAAGAGGAAGAATTCTTGATACTAATGGGCGGGTTTTAATCGATAATAAAAAGGTTAATGTTATTACTTTTCGTCTCATTAATAATCCTAGTACTGATTATTTAATTAATCTAGCAACTAAATTAATGAATATTTTAAACTTAAATACCGAAGCAACTTCCCAAGAATTAAAAAAATATTACCTTCTAACTGAAAATACGGACTATCTTTTAACTAAAGAAGATAAAGAAAAAATTAAATATCGTACTCTTAATAACGATGATATTTATAACTTGAAAATGGAGCGGTTAGATTCTGAAATTAATAAATACACCTTAAAAGAGCGCATTGCTATTCATACTTATTACCTTTTAACTAGTGGTTATTATTATGATACAAAGAAAATCATTAGTAATGTAAGTGATAATCTTTGTATGCAAGTTTTAGAGTATAACATTACTGGTCTTTCTTGTGATTATACCTATATAAGAGAAAATTTATATAATATCATTCCTTCTATCATTGGAACGGTTGCAAGCATTCAAAAAGAAGACTATAACTATTATAAAGAAAAGGGTTACTTAAGTGATACTTTAGTTGGGGTTTCGGGATTGGAATCTTATTATGAAGAAACATTACATGGAACGAGAAATAAATATATTTTAAAAGATGATAATTCCTTAGAGCTCGTCGAAGCCGGTCAAAAAGGGAAGGATATTGTATTAAATTTAGATTTAGAATTACAAGAAAAACTAGTAGAAATTCAAAAAAATAATATGCTGAAAGTTAAAAAAATGGCAAATACTGAATACTTTGATACCAATTACGGTATTATCAGTAATCCTAAAACCGGAGGAATCTTAGCAATTAGTGGTCTTAAAATTACTGATGGTAAATTTAGTGATGTCAGTAGTAATATCATGCTTAATAGTTATACGGTAGGTTCGGTAATAAAAGGGGCTTCCAATAGTGTTGGCTACTTAAATAATGTAATTGAAAAGGGTAAAAAAATTAAAGATGGTTGCGTTAAAATTCATCATGTTCCTAAAAAATGTTCCTTTAAAGACTTAGGCTACTTGGATGATATAACAGCTCTTAAACAATCAAGTAACTACTTCCAATTTATAAATGCTATAAAACTTACTGGTAATACCTATAAATATAATATGGACTTACCAGTAACTATTGCTAACTTTAACTTGTACCGTGATACTTTTGCCCTGTTTGGTCTTGGTAGTTCTACGGGTATTGATTTTCCTAAAGAAAATATTGGTATAAAAGGATCTAATGTTTCTAGTGATCTTTATCTTAACTTAGCAATTGGGCAATATGATACTTATACACCTTTACAAATTTTAAATTATATCAACACCATTGCTAGTAGGGGGACTCGTTATAAAATGTCTTTCTTAAAGAAAAATAAAGAAATATTAAATACAATTGATTTAGATGAAGATAGTTTTAATCGGATTAAAGAAGGATTTTATCAGGTTGTAAATGGGGGAACGGCTAATAATTATGTCG
Organism: uncultured Bacilli bacterium; assembly: GCA_934095825.1. Next base: position 138,910 of record CAKOKQ010000002.1, read on the forward strand.
ATAAAAAATATAGGGCTGCCGGTAAAACCGGTACGGCTCAAAGTTATTATAGTAAAGATATTACCACTATAAATACCACTTTTGCAGTCTTTATGCCTAAAGATGATCCGAAGTATTCTATGGTTATTATGAACCCTAACATTTCTTTAGAAAATGCTAAAGTTAAATATAATGCGCCCTTATCCCGTTTAATTAGTAAAGAAATAACTAATTATTTGTTTGCAAATGGTTAAAAGTATGATAAAATACTTAGGAGTGAAGCAAAGGAGGGATACTTATGGCTAAAAATGAAAATAGAAATTATGTTACTTTAGCGTGCCAAGAATGTAAGCACGAAAACTATACTACAAGTAAAAATAAGAAAAATACTCCAGAAAAGTTAGAAACTAAGAAATTTTGTAGTAATTGCGGTAGAAAAACAACACATAAAGAAAAAAAATAATAAAGAAAGGCATATATTATGAACATCAATATTAACGATATTAAAAATGGTATGACAATTATTATGGATGGTAAACTATGTCAAATAGTTGAATTCCAACATGTAAAACCGGGTAAAGGTGCTGCTTTTGTTAAGATGAAATTAAGAAATCTTAAGACAGGTTCTATCGTTGAAGATACTTATAATACTAATATTAAAGTAGAAAAAGCGCATATCGATAGAAAACCAATGCAATACCTATATAGTACTGGTGATAATTATGTATTTATGGATACGGCAAGTTACGAGCAAATTGAAGTACCTGCTTCTAAATTAGAAGAAGAAAAGAAATATTTAAAAGAAAATCTAGAAATCGTTATTAATTTCTATGAAGGTGAAATAATTGGTATCGACTTACCAGAAAAAATCGAATTTGAAGTAGTAGAAACTACGGAAGCAACTAAGGGTAACACTACAAATAATGCCCTAAAAGATGCAACAATCGAAACTGGTTATGTTGTTAAAGTACCAATGTTTATTAGCCAAGGAGAGCATATAATTATCTCTACTAAAGACGGTAAATATTCATCAAGAGCCTAAATAAATAGGTTCTTTTTTATCTATTTAAAAAAATAAAAATTAATAAGGATTGTAAAAATAATGTCTAAGCCTAACTTTTTAGGCTCTTTTATTTACAAAAATTCTAAATTATAGTAAGATTAACTTGGACAAATACTTAGAAAGGCGGTTTTTATGGAACATTATAGTGTCTTATTAAATGAAGCAATTGAAAATTTAAATATCAAAGAAGATGGTATCTATGTTGATGCTACCCTAGGACTGGGTGGTCATTCTAGTAAAATTTTAGAAAGATTAACCACTGGGCATCTTTATGCTTTTGATGAAGATAAAATGGCTATTGATTATGCTGATAAAAGGCTAGCTAAAATAAATTCTAATTATACAATAATAAAAAGTAATTTTGTGAATTTAAAAGCTAAATTGGAAGAGTTAGGGGTAACAGCAATTGATGGTATTGTTTTTGATTTAGGGGTTTCCTCTCCCCAAATAGATACTGCGAGTCGTGGTTTTAGTTTTAGTAAAGATGGCTTACTTGATATGCGTATGGATACTGATAGTCCTTTAACGGCTGAGCAAGTTGTAAATGAATATAAAAAAGAAGAACTAGCTAATATTTTCTTTAATTATGGTGAGGAAAAACAAAGTCGTTTAATTGCCAGTAAAATAGTGGCTAAAAGACCCATAAAGACTACTTTAGAACTTGTTAAGGTTATTTTAGAGGCCGTGGGGGCTAACTACTTTTATAAAAATCATCCTGAACGGAAAATTTTTCAAGCTATCCGTATTGAAGTTAATAAAGAATTATCGGTTTTAAAAGATGTTTTGCCGGATGTAACCGATATTTTAAAACCCCATGGACGCATGGTGATAATTACTTTTCATTCTTTAGAAGATCGTATCGTAAAAAAATATATGAAAGAAGAAAGTGAAGTAAATGATTTAGTTAAAGGTTTACCAGAAATTCCTGCTGCTTACCAACCTAAGTTAAAATTAATAACTAAAAAGCCCATATTACCAAGTAGTGAAGAATTAGAAGCCAATTCGCGGAGCAAAAGTGCTAAATTGCGTGTTGCCGAAAAAATATAATATAAGATTGAGTTTTAAATCAAATACCAAAATTAAAATTAGATATAAAAAAATATAAATAAAAACCAAATAAAAAAGGAAGCCATAAAATGAATAATAAAAAGAATATAAAAAGGGATAAACATCTATTTATTTTAATTGTCTTAATCCTTGTTTTTTCCCCCCTTTTACAAGTTATAACCCGAGCTAAGTTAAGTGAAGTTAATATCGAAGTCGAAAAGCTTAAAAATAATATAGAAAAACAAGAAAAGTTAAATGAATCTATTAATATGCAGATAAATGAATTAGCCTCTCTTGATAAAATAAGAGAAATAGCTGATAAAAATGGTTTATCATATAAAAATAATAATATTACCAGTATTGATGGAAAGAAAAATTAGGGGTATTTATGCAGAAAAAAAAATTAAAAAATATTCAACTAAGTAAGCTAATTACTTTTCTTATGATTCTATGTTTTGTGGGGGCTATTGGTAAATTAATTTATCTATCTTTAGCTAAAAATATTGATGGCATTGATTTAAAAGAATATGCTGAAAAAAGAAATACAACTAAAAAAACGCTTTATGCCCATCGTGGTACCATTTATGATAATAATGGTGATTATTTGGCTGCAACAGTTAACTCTTATACACTAATTGCTTATCTTAGTGAGTCAAGAACAACCAATCCTAACAAGCCACAACATGTAGTTGATAAAGAAACTACTGCTCAAAAATTGAGTGAAGTTTTTCAAAAAAATGGTTATAAAGATATGACTTATGATTACATTTATGATCGTTTAAATACATCTAATAAATATCAAGTCGAGTTTGCTTACGCTAAAGACATTACGGAAACTTTAAAGTTAGAAATTGAAAAATTAAATTTATCAGGTCTAGATTTTGTTACGAGTTCTAAAAGATATTATCAGATGGGGGATTTTGCTTCTTATATCGTTGGCTACTCTAAAAGAAATGACTCTGGTGATATAGCTGGTGAAATGGGGATCGAAAAATATTATAATGATGAGTTAAAAGGTGAAAATGGCTTTAGTGAATATCAAACTGATAATTATGGTTACAAACTTCCTTATGCTGAGGAAAATGTCCTAGCGGCCAAATCTGGGGATGATATCTATCTAACTATTGATAATAATATCCAATTATTTGTTGAACAAGAAATAAATTCTTTAGCTAAAGACTATAAATTTAGTTGGCTAACTTTAACGGTTGCTGATGCTAAAACGGGGGCTATCTTAGCTAGTGGGGCTTCGCCTTCATTTGATGCTAATAAATTAAACATGCAAAGCTATTTAAACCCTTTAGTATCTTATGCTTATGAACCTGGTTCAACCATGAAGATTTTTTCCTTTATGACAGCCATTGATAATGATTTATATGATGGTGATGAAACTTATATGTCCGGAACTATAGAAGTTAGTGATGCCACTATCAAAGATTTTAATAATGTTGGTTGGGGGCGTATTTCTTTTGATGAAGGTTTTAATTATTCTTCTAATGTGGCGGCAACTATTCTTAGTCAAAGATTGGGGAAAGATAAGTTAAATGAATATTACGCAAGGTTTGGGTTTGGAACAAAAACGGGTATTACTTTACCTGATGAAGTAAATGGTTCGATTAAATTTAATTATCCAACTGAAATTGCTACGGCGGCTTTTGGTCAAGGTATCACAACTACGCCTATTCAAAATATTCAAGCCCTAACCACTATAGCAAACGATGGCGTCATGTTAAAACCGTATATCGTTTCTAAAATAGTAGATAGTAATACTAAAAAAGTAAAATACGAAGCCAAAAGAGAAGAACTAGGTCAGGTCGTCAAAAAAAGTACCACTGATAAAATGAAAGAAATGATGCATAATGTAGTAACTTCTGGTAAAACCGATGCTCGTCTTTTCCGTTCAAATCTTGTTAATATTATTGGTAAATCTGGTACTGCTCAAATTCCTAATCCTAATGGTCGTGGTTATTTAAGTGGCACTTATGATTATATTAGATCTTTTGCTATGCTATTTCCTTATGAAGATCCTAAATATATAATATATTTTTCAGTTAAACAATTCGAAGGACCTTATAAAAATGCGGCGGCGGCTGTTGTTAACATTATTGATGAAATAGTTAAGTATAAAAACTTAGAGCAAAAATTAGAAAATACAACTTCAAATAACATCATTACTTTAGATAATTTTGTTAATACTGATGTTGAAAGTGCTAAAGAAAAACTAAAGACGGCTGGTCTTACTGCTGTTATCTTAGGAAATGGTACTACCGTAACTAAACAATATCCCAATAAAGAAACTGCAGTTCTAATTGGCTCCAGAGTGTTTTTAAAGACTAACAGTGCTTTTACCCTACCAGATGTTACAGGGTATACTAAAAGTGAGTTAATTGCACTATGTACGCTTTTAAATATTAATTATGAAATCGTTGGTAGTGGTAAGGTTGTATTTGCAAGTGCTGCTGGCGGCAGTCAAATATCAAACGATAAAATAACTTTTAACTTAGAGTAATCTAAGTTTTTTCTTTTTAAAAAAAAGCTATTTAATAAAATTTACTTTGATAATTAATTGACCGTTAAATAAGAGAAAAAAATGCAAAAAAGCCTTGCTATTTTCTTTTACAGTGTGTTAGTATATATAGCATGTTTGGGGGAGTTAAAATGACAAAAAACAGAACAATTGCTAAGGAATGTTTCTATGAAATAGGCACTGCTATTGAAGATAAAAAAAGTGAGGCTGAACTTATAGAAATAGCCAAAAATTTTGCTAAAAAAAGAGATATGGACATTCTAAAGTTAGCCAAAATTATAGGTGATGTATATTATCATCGTGATAAAATAAACAAAAAAGAAATGCCACCAAGATTGACAGAAGTACATTATTTATTCTTAAAAATTAAAGAGATTGCCAGAGATGAAGCAAAACAGGCGGCCAAAGAAGCTAAGAAGAAAGCTAATAAAGATAAAAAACCAACATTAGTTGTTAAAGAGGATAAATTATCAAAAGAAGAAGTTGCAGAAATTTTGAAAAAGAATCGGATGAAAGATGAATATCAGAAATATTTTCAAGCTTTGATTAATGCTTATAACCGCCTAATGCCATTAGATTTAGCTTTAGAAGAAGTAACGAGTGATACAGGTTTATCTGCTGAGGATATAAAAAAATACGGCGAAATTTACGCCGTTAACTGTGCTCCTGCTTGTGAAAAAAATCTTTATCGTATAAAAAAAGAAAAGTTAAATAGCCTATTAGCTAGTAATGATGAAGAAATGCAAGTTAGAGTTTGTGCTCACGAGATTATTAAGGTAATTCAAAATGATTCTGAAAATCAAGCTAAAAAGATTAAGAGTATTGTTTCTAATGCTAATAGTAAAATTTTATTACGAACTAAAAATGCTATCATAAAATATTTTACTAATCGCTTAAATGGCGTTAATAACGATGAAATTAGAAGTTTTTTATTTAATCAAGAGCAAATGATAATTAATATTATTGATGAATTACTTGCCGAGTCTAAAGTACCAGTATCTAAAGAAAAGCCAGTTAATACTGCGGCTATAGAAAAAAGAAAGAAAATACTTACTGAATACTTAGAAAAAAATATGATTGTTGAAGATTTCTGCGATTATTATTACGAAAAATACAACTCTAAAATTAGTTTCAAAGAAATGCAAAAGATATTAAAAGAAGCAAGTATCGAAGCGGGATGCCAAGATGAGTTAACAATCCATATACAAAAAATATATGAATATGAGCAAGAATATTTAGAAAAAGTGCTAGGCTATATTTGCTATTATTTACATAATGGAGTGCCTGTAGATAATAATACCAGACGCAGCTTTAGTATTATTGATTACTATGGCGTAACTAGTTATCCATTAGAAAAATTAAAAAATCGTGTTAAAGCTTTGAATTTTCTTAATTATGAAGATAGCAAATTATTTTATACTTTTGTTGCTCAAAATTCTACTAAAGGTAGGGCAACCTTGCATATAACTTTAGAAAGCATTTTAAATGATCTAACTATAAAGCGTCAGATTGGTAGCGAATACCGCAAACTTACTAGTGAGGAAAAAATAGCTATTTATTATTATTTACAAGAAAATAATATTCAAATGACTTATGAAAACTTTAATGTAGTTCTAAGTGAATATGCTAAAAACAGATTATATCTTGCTAGACGATAGTCTGTTTTTTTGATATAATTTGAAAGCGAGGTACTATTATGAAAATAAAATATGAATTACTAAAAGAAGATAAAAAAACCAGAGCGCGACTTGGCCTTATTCACACCAATTATGGCACTTTTGAAACACCTATGTTCATGCCAGTTGGAACCCAAGCAACAGTAAAAACACTATCACCAGAAGAATTAAAAGCTAACCATGCTGGTATTATCTTAGCAAATACTTATCATTTATGGTTAAGACCGGGGGAAGATATTGTTGCTAAGGCGGGTGGACTGCATAAATTTATGAATTGGAATGGACCAATCTTAACCGATTCTGGTGGTTTTCAAGTTTTTTCCTTAGCTAAAAGAAAAGACATTACTGAAGAAGGTGTTAAATTTAAAAATCAATACAATGGCGATGCCCTGCTTTTAACTCCGGAAAAATCTATTCAGATTCAAAATAAATTAGACAGTGATATTGCTATGAGTTTTGATGAATGTATTGGTTATCCTGCTACTTATGAATATTGTAAAAATTCCGTTGAAAGAACTCTAAGATGGGCTAAGCGTGGTAAAGATGTCTTTAATAATCCTAATCAAAGTTTATTTGGCATTGTTCAAGGCGGTGAATATGAAGATTTGCGCCGTCATTGCGTTGAAGAATTAGTTAAAATGGATTTTGATGGTTATTCTATCGGCGGTACCAGTGTTGGAGAAGATAAACCAACTCAATATAAAATGGTTCGTTATGCAACCTCTTATCTTCCTAAAGACAAAGTAAGATATTTAATGGGAGTAGGTGATCCTATCGATATCGTTGAAAATGTCTGCAATGGTGTTGATATTTTTGACTGTGTTTCCCCAACTAGATTAGCGCGTCATGGTCATGCTTTAACTCGCTATGGTAAAATAAATATTAAAAATGCTAAATATAAAGAAGATTTTACACCGATAGAAGAAGGTTGTACTTGTTATGCCTGTCAAAACTATACCAAAGCTTACATTAAACATCTAATTAACTGTGAAGAAACTTTTGGGGCTCGTTTACTATCTATTCATAATATTCATTATTTAATCAACCTAACCGAGGAATTAAGAAGTGCTATTAAAGAAGATCGTTTATTAGCTTACAGAGAGGAGTTTATTAAAAACTATTATGGAAACTCTAAGTAAAATTGTATCAACTATTTTAGTTTTGGCTATGGCCAGTTTAGTAGGCTATAAGAGTTATACGGCTATCAAAAGGGAAAGCGATAGCAAACTATGGTTAGTTTTAAATAAAAAAGTCGTTGAAAAAGCTCACGACTGTTATTTAGATAAAAAATGTACCAATAAGACAGTTACCCTAGATTATTTAATCCAAAATAATTATTTAGAAACCGTTACTAACCCCGTAACTAAAGAAGTTATTAATAAAAATTCTTATGTTAATTTAGATAGTAATGAATTTGTTATTTTAAATTAAAATATCATTATTTATCAAATATTAAACTATATTAAGTAAGTTTCAAGACTATTTTTAAATTTCAAAGTCATTGAAGAACCTTTGCTTTATAAGCATAAGAAACTTTAATGACTTTTACTATCTTTATAATTAATACCAATAGAAGCTGATATAACCGAAATTAATAGAAGAATTCCATAGTAAACAAATCTACTAAAAGAAAAACTATCTTTAGAAAATAAGCTTAAGAGAAAGAAACATATTAGAATAGCTCCACCTAATTTAAGACCGACCAAATAGCCTTTACTTAAAGCTTTTTTTCCATTAAAAAAGTTAAGAATAGCAAAACCAATACTCGTTAAAATAAATAAAATTAAGCAATTGACATTATAAGACATACCTGTATATAAATAAAATATAGAGCTTAAAAAACTAAGGAGAATTAAATAACTTATAAAAATTGCTATACTTTTAAAATAAAAAGAAACCTTTTCCATACCATCACCTAATAAAATATATGTTTAAAATCAATGAAAATTACTCATAATATAGATGGTGATAAGTATGGACTTAGTAATAATTACTTTAAAAACAGTCTTTTTTTACTTTTTTATTTTGATTTCCTACCGTATCATGGGTAAAAGAGAAATAGGGCAATTAGGGACGACTGATTTGATAGTTTCTATTTTAATTGCCGAATTAGTAGCTATTTCTATTGAAAATTTTAATGATACTATTTTAAATACGGTTATTCCCATAGGCGTTTTAGTTATTATGGAAGTTTTTTTGGCTTACCTTTCCATAAAATCTAAAAAAGTGCGTTCTTTTTTAGATGGTAAACCATCTTTAATTATAAGTGACGGTAAAATTAATTATAAAGAAATGGTTAAATCCCGCTACTCAATAGATGATTTATTATTTCAACTTAGACAAAATAGTATTAAGAGTATTGAAGAAATAGAATATGCCTTTTTGGAGCCTAATGGTAAACTATCAATGTTTCCTTATAACCCTTGGAAATTAAAATCAGCTTATCCAATGGCCTTAATAATCGATGGTGTTATACAAGAAGATACCTTAATACACATAAATAAAAGTAAAGATTGGCTTTTAGAAAATTTACATCAAAGTAGCTTGGGAGTTAGTGATGTTTTCTATGCTTTTTATAAAAAACATAAGATTTATATCATTTTAAATAAAGATATTAATAAATAATAGTTTTTACCAGCCTAAAAACTTCACAAATAGCAACTTTTATATTGCACTTTAAAATAAAATGTGTGATAATATGCCTTTATGAATGTTTTTTTGACTAACATAAAATTACAGGAAGTGGGAATATATGCGTAAGTTAGATTTAAAAGAATTTTATCAGGAGCCAAGTATCATCGTGAGTAAAAATGGCAATTACTCCTTTGGCGCCACGGGTTTAATAACCTTAGAACAATTTATTACAATCCATAATCTACCAGCTTTAGATGAGTTTGGAAAACTAGTAGAAGGATTGGGGTATCATTATGATACAATGGATGCTATCATTTGTACCATTTTTAATCACCCTTTACCAAGTGATGTTAAAATGCTTGAAGAGTTTGCAAGTGAAGTATTAACAGATACTCATAAAAATTATATTAAAATTCATTTTATTAATGAAAAAGAAAATGGAAAAGTTTCCAAGCTCGCTTATATATTTATACCGGCTTATATAAGCTTTAGACAGTATGATTATTTGCGTCAGCTTGATGAAGAATTAAAAGAATTAAATTTTGAAGGAATGAATATTGAGGTAAATACATGTATAACTAATTATAATCCAACCTCGGGAAAAGAAATTCAGAATCTAAGAACTAATTGCAATGATTTTGTTCCATTGGGAGATATGCTTAATTATATGATGGTAAAAAGGTTAGTTGTTCCTAATGAAAAGTTATTCATTTTAAACGCAAAAGGAGAAGAAAAAATATTGAGTGCCTATCTATATGGCAAAGACATTGAAGACTTTAGTAGAAAAAGAGCAATTACCAATAAAATAAATAGCGAAACTGAGGAAAAATAAAAGCTTTGGAAAAATAAAACAATTCAAATTATTTATTTTAGGATTAAACTTTTTTGATGAAGATCAAATTTTTTCTTTAAGATAAAGATTTTTTTAAACATTGCCGATATAACATGGACTTTAAATACTAAATTTGATACAATAAGTCTCGTGATGTACTGATGAAGAGAAATGAAGTAAAGTATGAAGAATTAAGTCCAATGATGCAACAGTATTTGGATATTAAAAATAAGCATTTAGAAGAATTGTTATTTTATCGTATTGGCGATTTTTATGAATTATTTTTTGAAGATGGCGAAACAGCAGCAAGAGAATTAGAACTTACCTTGACAGGAAAAAATGCCGGTTTAAGTGAGCGTATACCCATGTGTGGTGTACCTTTTCATTCTGTTAAACCTTATATTGAAAAATTGATTGATAAAGGTTACAAGGTTGCTATATGTGAACAGTTAGAAGATCCTAAGACAACCAAAGGGATGGTAAAAAGAGGGGTTATCCAAGTAATTAGTAAAGGAACTTTAACCGATTATGAGATGATGAGACCTAAAGACAATAATTATATTGCTAGTGTTCTTGATTATGGCAATGTTTATATTCTAACTTATGCCGATATTTCAACTGGTGAATGTATGGTTAGTCAGATTAAACATGATAATGATTCCTTATTAAGTGAAATAATTAATTTAGGTATTAAAGAAGTAATCTTAGTTGATAATAGTAACCTTTCTTTAATTCAAATTTTAAAAAATAATTATGGCATTGAAATTTCTTATAGTAATCATTACTTAGAAGATGATTACTCATATCTTTATAAAGATTTAGATGATAAGTTTATTACGGGGTTAAAACACTTGTTTTATTATCTTGTTGTTACTAATATGAAAGATATTTCTAATATTCGGGAAATAAATATTATTGACAAAGATAAATATTTAAATATGGACATTCATACCGTCCGTAACCTTGAATTATTTGAAACTATCCGATTAAAAGAAAGAACATACAGTTTATTATGGCTTTTAGATAAATGCAAGACAGCAATGGGTTCGCGTAAATTAAAAAGCTGGTTATTGCATCCTTTAAAAGATATTGAAGAATTAAATAAAAGATATGATGCGATTGAAAAAATCAATACAGAATTTATTATTAAAGATGAGCTTCGCGAATACTTATATCAAGTTTATGACTTGCAAAGGCTTTGTGGTAAATTAATTTCCGGTAATCTAAATGCTAGGGATTTATTGCAGATTAAGAAAAGTTTAGGCATTTTACCAAGTATCATTGACGATGTTAAAAAGTTGGGCTTTAATTATGAATTAGATCCTAATACAGAAGTTTATAATCTCTTAGAACAAGCTGTTTTTGAAAATCCACCGGTTACAGTAAGAGAAGGTTCTCTAATTAAATCAGGCTATAATAAAGAATTAGACGAACTACGCAGTATTAGAAGTGGCGGTAAAGAGTTTATTGCTTCTTTTGAAGAAACACTAAAAGAAGAGACGGGGATTAAAAATTTAAAAGTTGGCTATAATAAGATATTTGGCTATTATATTGAAGTATCTAAAGGCCAAAGTAAAATGGTTATGGAAGACTTTGGCTGGGAACGCCGTCAAACTTTAACTAATTGTGAGCGCTTTATTTCACCTGCTTTAAAGGAAAAAGAAGCTTTAATTTTAAATGCTGAAGAGCGTATAATTGATTTGGAATATAATTTATTTAATGAATTAAAAGATAAAGTAAAAGAACATATCTTTAGCTTAAAAAAAGACGCTGAAATCTTAAGTGAGATTGATTGTTTGATTTCTCTTGCCGTTTGTGCTGAGGAATATAACCTAGTAAGACCAACTTTAACTGAAAATGCCGAAATTAAAATAAAAGATGGGCGCCACCCCGTAGTTGAGGCTGTAAGTAACGGTTTATATGTACCAAATGACTGTGTGATGGCAGAAAATGTTAATACACTTTTAATAACGGGTCCAAACATGAGTGGTAAATCAACTTTTATGCGTCAGCTGGCTATTATTATTATTATGGCACAGACTGGTTCTTTTGTTCCAGCAAAAAAAGCTACTTTGCCAATTATTGATAAGATTTTTACCCGTATTGGAGCCTCTGATGATTTAGTTAGTGGCGAGTCGACATTTATGGTGGAAATGAAAGAAGCTTGTAATGCGATAACTAATGCTACTTCTAATTCGTTAATTCTTTTTGATGAGTTAGGTCGTGGTACAGCAACCTATGATGGTATGAGCCTAGCGCAAGCAATTTTAGAATATATTAGTAAAAATATTAAATGTAAAACTTTATTTTCAACCCATTATCACGAGTTAACATCATTAGCTAATGAAATTAAAACTATTAAAAATGTCCATGTTGAAGCTCACGAAGAAAATGGTACGGTTACATTTTTACATAAAGTAAGCAACGGTCCTATTGATAAATCTTATGGTATTCATGTTGCTAGACTTGCCAAAATGCCAGAAGAATTACTTAAACGCGCTACGGCAATTTTAAAAGAATACGAAGACTCTGATAACAAAACCAATACTAAACAAGTTAGTTTGTTTGATTTAGTTGAAGAAGAGAAAAAAGACACAGTTAAAGAACAGGAAACTCTTTATACCCAAACTAATGAAAACCAAGAAGTGATAACCGAAATTACTAATCTAAACCTTGATAATTTACGACCAATAGATGCTTTAAATGAGTTATATAAATTAAAAGATTTAATGAAATAGTTATAAAATTTTAGAAATAATATGTTATAGTATAGAAAGAAAGGAATTAATCATTAAGATTAAGAAATATATATGAAATCAAGAAGTGAATTAAGAGAAAAAATCATGGTAATTTTATACCAAATTGATATAAATAGAAGTCAACATATTGATTATAATGTTGAAGAAATAATTAGTAGTAATTTAGATATTGATAATGAATTTGTAAGAGATATTGTTTACGGCGTTATAACTTATGAAGACGAAATTGTTAGTATTGCTAATAAGTATATGAAAAATTGGGATATAAGCCGTATTGATAAAACTGGTGCAGCTATTTTAAAGATGGCTATCTATGAATTAAAATATACTGATACTCCTCATATTGTTGTGATTAATGAAGCTGTTGAATTAGCTAAAAAATATTCTGATGATGCTGTTCGTAAAATTATTAATGCTGTTTTAGATAAAATGATAAAAGAGTGATGATATGGATATCAAATATATAACAATCTCTGATTTAAATCGTTATATAAAAGCTAAATTTGATATCGATTCTAATCTTAATAATGTCTATTTAAAGGGGGAAATTTCTAACTTTAAACACCATACCCGTGGTCATTTCTATTTTACATTAAAAGATGAAAATTCGCGCCTTTCTGCCGTAATGTTTAATTTTAATGCTTCTAAAGTAGGTTTTGAGCCAGAAGATGGTATGAAAGTTTTAGTTAGTGGGCGTATTAGCGTTTATGAAGCCACTGGCTCTTATCAAATTTATGTTAATACAATGGAAATGGATGGTATAGGAAACCTTTATTTAGAATTTGAAAAACTAAAGAAAAAGTTAGCCAGTGAAGGTTTATTTAACCCTGAACATAAAAAGCCTATACCTAAATACCCTAAAACCATTGGTATCATTACGGCTCCAACTGGGGCGGCCATTAGAGATATTTTAAGTACAATTAAAAGAAGATATCCGATTGCTAAAACTATTCTTTTTCCAGCTTTAGTTCAAGGAGAAGGAGCTAAAGAATCAGTTACTAGACAATTAAAAAAAGCCCAAGAATATGATTTAGATGTTATTATTTGTGGTCGTGGCGGTGGTTCCATCGAAGATTTATGGTGTTTTAATGAAGAAATGGTAGCAAGAGCCATTTACGAATCCAAAATACCAGTTATCAGTGCCGTTGGTCACGAAATAGATTTTACGATTGCTGATTTTGTTGCTGATTTGAGAGCACCAACTCCAACTGGCGCTGCCGAAATGGCGGTTCCCAATATTACCGATTTAAATAATTTATTTAATCAATTAAAAATTAGAGCTACAAAAGCTATTCAAAATAAAATTGATGGAACCGAAAATCGTTTAAAAACTCTAACTAGCAAGCAAATTTTAAAAAATCCTTTAAGTATTTATGAGATAAAAGAACAGCGTCTAGATAATCTTTTAGACCGCTTGCAACTTTTTATTGCTAATAAACTAAAAGAAGATAACTTAAGGTATCATAAAATTATAGATAATAAATTATTAAAAGAACCAACCAAAATTTTAGAAAATAAAGAATATCAATTTAATATTTTATTAAAAACTGTAACTATTTTAAATCCAATGAAACTTTTAGACAGTGGCTACAGTATTGTTAAAAACAAAAACGAGGTAATTACTAGCGTCAAACTAGTTAATGTAGATGATGTCATTAATATCGCTCTTAAAGATGGAACGATAGATGCCAAAGTAGTAAGTAAGGAGACCAAAAATGACTAAGAATGAAAAAACATTTGAAGAAAATTTATTAGAATTAGAAAATATCGTTAAAGAATTAGAAGCAGGCAATGTTGATTTAGATAAAGCTATTTCTAAATACAGTGAAGCTATGCAACTAGCTAAAATTTGTGGTGATAAATTAAATAACGCCAAAGAAAGTATCAACAAAATTTTAACTGAAAATAATACATTAGAAGACTTTAGTATTGAAGAAAATAAAAACTAAATAAATTTAGTCGCACTTTAATAGTGGGGCTTTTTTTTACCATATATTTCCACCATAAAGAAAATTAACATTACCATACTATTAATGGTGAAGTGTATGAAGAAAATAATAAAAAATATAAATATCTTTTTACTGTTATGGTTAATGCCTACTTTAGTTTTAGCTTATTCTAATGAAGTTATTTTGGGTGGGCAAAATGTCGGGATATCCATTAATAGTAAAGGAGTCCTAGTCGTTGGTTTTTACAAGGTTAATAATATTTATAATGGTAGTCATCTTTTAGTGGGGGATTATATTATAAAAGTTAATAATGAAGATGTTGCCAACATTAAAGATTTAGTAAGTAAAATTGAAAAATATGCTACTAATGACGAAGTAGAAATTACTTACTCGCGTAATAATAAAGAATACACAACAAAATTAAAATTAGAAAAGAATAATAATTCTTATAAAACAGGGATTTATGTTAAGGATAACCTACTTGGAAATGGTACCTTAACCTATATTGATCCCGAAACTAAAATATATGGTGCCTTGGGCCATCGTAGACAACATTGGCGATAGTAGAGAAAAATAAGTAAATGTAGACAATCCAATGAAGATAAATAAATACTCATATAATTAAATAAAGCCTTTATTTTAAGGCATTTGAAGAAGAATGGAGATTTAATTAATATGGGAATTTTATCTAATAGAACGAGAAGTTTGTTTGGCAATGTTCCTTATGTAATTCAAAAAAGAATTTGCAAATGGAATAAAATGAATAATTTAAAAAATAAGAAGATTTTAATAGTTGATGACAAAGATGGTCACATTGGTTTGTGTCCTTTGAGATATGGAATTCATGTTGATATATATGAATTAAATAATATTTTTGTTAATGGTGGAAGTATGGAAGTGCCAGTAAATATACCCGATACTACGGACTACATATTTGCTGAAAGGTCTGTTAAAGGTTTAAGAGAAAGAATTAATATAGAATTTATAAATACACCCTATGAAGTACAAATTAAAAACTATTATGCAGTAGATGAATTTAAGGAATATGAATATGTTATTGCCTGTAGAAGTTTATCTAGAATAGAAAACAAACAATATAGTATGGATTATAAAATAAATAAATTGAAATCTAATGTTAAAAAAGATGGATATATATACATAGAATATTATGTTGCACTTAAGGATGATGATTTTAAAAGTTATCCTGAAAATGAATTTTTAAGAAAGGACGAAATATTAAAATATTTTCCAGAAACTGAGTGGAATGTTTTTAGAAATGAATACGAGATAGTTGAAGATAATTTAACTCCTTTTAATAGAGAAAAAAAACAAGTTGTTATTGGATATTTTGATGCAAGAAAAAAACCGTCTAAACCTAAAATTGTTAGAAAAAAGATTGAAAAGAAAACAATAGTTAAAAATGGTAATGTTATAAAAGTAAATCATAATTATACAATTAATGGGTGTGTAAGATGAAAAAAATTAATTATATTGTAGAATGTGATACTACTAAACTTAATAAAAAATTAAATACTGATTCAAAATATTTAGAAAAACAACTGTCTTTGATAATTTTAAAAAGAAGGGAGTTAAGATGTTATGAGAACTGCAAAGCAAATACAAAACATTAAAGATGGAGTTCATAAAGCACAACAAAGGTTTATGAATGAAAAAAAGTATATAGGAAGATATTCACCTTATGGGTATTTATTAAAAGAACGAATATTATATATTGATAAAGAAACATCACATATAGTTTTTCTAATTTTTGATTTATTTGATAAAGGATATACTTATACGCAAATATCAAACTATTTAAATGAACATAATATTTCTTCACCTAAGACTTATAGAATGACAAAAAATTATATTGATTTATCAGAAAATAGTATTTATGGAAAATGGACTAGAAAATTAGTTGAGAAATGTATTAAAAATAGGGTTTATACTGGTTATTATAATTATTCTGATGAGCCAACTCATGAAGCAATAATACCACAAACTTTATATAAATCAGCATTGGATAGAATTAATGAAAAAAAGAACTTAACTCAGTCAGACTTTTATTCTCAAAATGGAAATGAATTTTCTGCAAAGGTATTTTGTATGGAGTGTGGTAGAGGTTTTAATTTATTTAATTGTAGAACAAAAGATGGAATCACAAGATATTTAAGATGTGGAAGTATGGATACACGCAGAGAACATAAAATTAATTGTCCTAATAAAATAGCAATTAGATATGATAATTTAAGAGATATATTAGAATTGTATTTAGAACAAAATGTTTATGATAAATTTAACAATGAATATTTAAATGAAGAATATTGTAAAGCTTTAGATAAAAGTTTACTGCAAATGAGACGAATATACATAAATCAAGAACTAAAATTATTAAAAAGAAAATTATCAAATTTAGTAGAACCAGATGTGAGTGATAACAATAATTTAATAGAAAAAATTAATATTGAAAGACATGAAAGATATAAGGATATTTACAAAGCTAGAATAAATGAATTAGAAAAATTAAAAAAAGAATTGTTTTCATTTGGAAGAACAAAAGATACATCTAAAAACGAATATATTGATAAAAATGTAATTGATACTTTTGTAGAAAAAATATATATAGGTAAATTAGAGGAAAATGATAGAAAAGTTAAGATAGTTCTAAAATAGGTTGAAGTTGTAAGATAAAAGTAGACACAAAAAAGATGTGTTTACTTTTTCTTTGGTATAATTTAGTAAAGGAGATGA
>CAKOKQ010000003.1 GCA_934095825.1 uncultured Bacilli bacterium
AACGCCGAAAATAGTGAATGCGAAGATAGGAAGTTGCCTATTTTTTTTTGCGTTAATTTTTGATTTGTGTGAAAAAATTTCGTGATAATAATTAATTAGATTTCTTTTTTAGTGCATATTTTTTTTAATAATGTTATAATATCACAAGAGAAAGAGGCGCTTATGTACACATTATTTATAGATACTCATTTCAAAGATATTCAAATAGTTATATATAAAGATGACAAAATACTAAAAATTTCAACAATGGAAGGTTGCGATAAAACTAGTAAAAATGCCTTACCATTATTAAATGACACTCTTAAAGAGCTAAAAATAGAGTTAAAGGAAATATCCAAGTTAATAGTTTGCAATGGACCAGGGTCATTTACAGGAATTAGAATTGCTATAACGATTGCTAAAACTATCTCATATTGTTTAAATATACCAATATATACTGTCAGTTACTTAGAATTATCAGCCTTAGATAATATTGGAAATAGAACTTACGCTGTTCAAGAAAATAATGGTTATTACAAGGCAGAATTCTTGGATGATAAAATGACTGGCCAGATTACATATGTTAAATCAAAAACCTTATTAAATAATGAAATTGTTGCTGAAAAAATCAACTTTGAGAAAATTCCAACTTATAAGTATTTAACATTAACTGATTGTTATAATGCCAATCCTTTATATATTAAAACAATCGAGGCCCTAAATGATAAGAAAAATAATAACTAGTGATTTTCCAAGTGTTTATAAATTAGGTGAAGAAATCAATGAAAACTACTCACATTTTAATAATCTGACCAGTATTATTAATGATAATAATCAAATTATTTATGTTTATATTATTAATAATGCTGTTGTCGGATTTATCCATCTTACTATTAGTTTTGATGAAGCCGACATAGTTGATATTATTACCGATAAAAAATATCGCCGTAGGAATATAGGCACTAGCTTAATCAAATATGCCATTAATGATAACAATTTAAAAAAAATGAATCTAGAAGTAAGAGAAAATAATCAAGTAGCCATAGACTTTTACCAGAACTTACAGTTTAAAAAGGTAAGAAGAATAAAAAAATATTATGGCACTGAAGATGCAATTTTTATGATAAAGGAGATTTAAAAATGAAAGATGTATACATTTTAGCTATAGAATCAAGCTGTGACGAAACCAGTATGGCAATCGTAAAAAATGGCAAAGAAGTCATATCAATAGTAATAAATACTCAAATATCAACTCACGAAAATTATGGTGGAGTAGTTCCTGAAATTGCCTCACGAATGCATGCAGAAAATATAACAATTGTTTTGGATGAAACCTTAAAAAAAGCAAACATGAAAATAGAAGATATGGATGCAATAGCAGTTACTTATGGGCCAGGATTGATGGGAAGTTTACTTGTAGGAGTAGAAGCCGCAAAGACATTATCTTTAATCTATAATAAACCGTTAATAGCTGTAAATCATTTAGCTGGTCATGTATATGCTAATAATCTTGAAAATGATATGCAATTTCCGCTATTAGCATTAATCATAAGTGGTGGTCATACCGATATCGTTTATATGGAAGATGATTATAAATTTAAAGTTCTCGGTGGAACTTTAGATGATGCAATCGGGGAAGCCTATGATAAAGTTGCCAGAGTTTTAGGACTTAAATATCCAGGGGGACCAAATGTTGAAAAAATGGCATTAAACGGTAAACCAAATTATAAATTACCAATTCCAATGAACGATGATACTTTAAACATGAGTTTTAGCGGGTTGAAATCTAGTATAATAAATCTAGTCCATAATGAAACGCAGCGCAATAAGGAGATAAATAAAGAAGACTTAGCCTGTTCTTTTCAAGTTGTTGCTACTGATCAATTAGTACGCAAGTTGGAACTAGCTATTAACAAAACAAATATAAAAAATATTATAATTGCTGGTGGCGTTTCTGCTAATCAATATATTCGTAAAGAAGTAACAAAATTAGCTGCTAAACATAATGCTAATATTTCCGTGCCTAAGCTTCTTTATTGCACTGACAATGCTGCCATGATTGGGGCGGCTGCTTATCCGCTTTATTTAAAAAAAGAGTTTGCGTCTCTTGATTTAAATGCTAATCCAAGTGAGGAATTATATTAAAAATCATTAGCATTATAATTACTACAGGATGAATTTATCATTCACAAAAATAAAATATCTTCAAAAATTATTTGCTTTTTTCAGTATAATCACAATTTAATATTTCAAATTCTAAATGATTTGGTATTATCTTTTAGTAAATTATAATTACCCTTTATAAATTGTAAAATATACTGACATAAATATTAAAAATTAAAATGAAGTAAACAAATAAAATAAAAAGATGCAAATAAAAATATAAAAGCCATTAAAAATATAAGTAAATATCCGATAAAATTCTTGAAACGCAAAAATTGCATATTGTAAATATCACTCATTTAAGATATACTTATTATAGTACGGAGGTGTCTTTATGAATACAAATGAAACAGTAAAACATGTTATTCTTTACATATCAATTACCTTAATAATAGCAACGGTAACTTTTGCAGCTTCAAGAGCTTATTACCTAGCAAAAATCACAGTTGATGATAAAATAAATAATACAACAATAACTAACGCTAACCTTGATATTGAATTTTTAACTAGTCAATACATTAATGAGCCAAAAATGATGTTAATTAATGACTCAGACCGCCAAGCCAGCGCACCCTATACATCATTTGCTATAACTTCAAAATCCACTTCAACAATATCTGTTGACTACACTTTATATTTAACTGATTTTACAATATCTGATAACTTTGTTTCTAGTGATTTTAAATGGGAACTTGCTAAAAAAACTGACAGTGGTGAAACGCAAGTTGCTACTGGAAATTTTGCAAACGCAGTAACAGGCAAAGACTATACTTTAACAACAACGGGAATAACAATTTCTCCTCAGGATACACATCAATACATATTCCGAGTATGGTTAAGTTATACTGATAATGATCAAGCTAGTTTACTAAACGGTTCTTTTAGTGGTAAAATTGCCTTGACAACTGGCAAAATAACAAATGAAGGAAAATAGAATTGAAAAAAATAGGATTAGCTCTTGAAGGCGGTGGTCTAAAAGGAAGTTATCAGATTGGCGCTTATTATGCTTTTAAACAATGCCATATAAAAATAAGCGGTTTTGTCGGTACTTCTATTGGTGCCTTCAATGCTTGTTTACTTGCCAGTGGTCAATCAAAAGAACTATTAGAACTATGGCAAACAATTGAGCCAGAAAAATTATTGGATATTGATCAAAAGTTTGCAGATTATATAAATGGTAAAAAAGAAACTCTTAAAGCCTTAAAAGGCTTAAATTCCACAGTAATAGGTGCTCTAAAACAAAGAGGAATATCAACAGACAAATTAAGAGCACTAGCTGATAAAATGATTAATAAAGAAAAATTGTACAAAAATCATAAAGACTTTGGCTTAGTAACAGTAAAACTTCATGATTTTATCCCGGTTTATATAACTAAAAAGGAAATTCCTGCTGAAAAACTTGTTGATTATTTAATAGCCAGTTGTTCTTTACCAATTTTTAAATTAGCACCAATGATAGATGATAACATTTATATAGATGGCGGCTTTTATGATAATTGTCCCATTAAAATGCTAATTGATAAAAAATACGATGTCATTTATGAAATTAGAATTAATGGTATAGGTCGTAACCGCAATGTATCTAAAAAGAAAAGTAAAGTAATAACTATTCGCCCCTCTAAAAACATATGTAACATTTTGGAACTAAACCAAAACAAAATAAGAGAGAACATACTTCTAGGATATTATGATACCTTGCGAGTGCTAAAAAAATATGATGGTTATCGTTATACTTTCAAAAAAACGCCGGAATTTATAATAAAATTTTTAACGCGAAAAATTTCAAAACGCTATCTTACCAGAATGCGGAACTTTTTTAAAGTCAAAAGCGATAAAGAAGCCATTATTAAAGCCTTAGAATATACAATGGATTACTATAAAATTAGCCCATATCATGTTTATAGCGTTGCAGTAACCTTGAAAAAGATTCAAAATGAGCATTTAACCAATATGAAAACGAAAAATCTTATCTTTAACTTTCTAAAAAAGTTGCGAATTTTCTAGGGCTATAATATAATAAGAAAAGTACAAAAAAAGAAAAGGAGAATATTTATGGGAAGAGCATATGAAGTAAGAAAAGCCAGTATCCAAAAAACCGGAGCCGCTCGTGGTAAAATTTATACTAACTTTGCTAAAGAGTTATACTTAGCAGCCAAAGGCAATCCTGATATCGACACTAATATTAAACTTAAAAGATTAGTAGAAAAAGCTAAGAAACAGGAAGTACCAAACGACATCATTAAAAGAGCAATTGATAAAGCCAAAGGAGCAGGACAAGAAGATTACCAAACAGTAATGTATGAAGGTTTTGGACCAGGGGCTTCAACTTTAATAATTAAAACACTAACTGATAATGTTAATCGTACCGTTGGCGAAGTAAGAGCAGCATTTAATAAAGTTCATAAAAGTTTAGGAGTTAATAATTCTGTATCTTATAATTATGATTACCTAAATGTTATTTCATTTCACACTGATAAAGAAGAAGATATTTTAATGGCTCTTTTAGACGCTGGTGTTGAACCAATTGAAGAAACTTACGAAGATGGAGTAATGACTATCTCTGTAAATCCAAGTGACCAACATAAACTAAAAGATGTTATTGAAAGTATAGTTCCTAATGTTGATTATGAATTAGATGAAATTGGCTGGTATGCTAAAGAAGAAGTAGAACTTAATGAAGAAGATAAAATGTTATTTGAAAGACTTTATAATCTTTTAGATGATATTGATGATGTTACTGATATTTATCATAATGTCGCCAACTTCTAAAGTTCTTTTTTTCATTTATTCTTCACAAAACTATAATAAAATAACAGCGATTTAAGAAAAACATTAAAATCTAACTTGCTCCTTAAATCAATCAATAATTAAAGTCTTTTGTAAACAAAATAACTGTGATTTATTAAAAAAGTAAAATCAAAAGAACAACAAAACTATGAAATATAAAATTACAAAAACTATAAAAAAGTGTAATTTTAGAAAAAAATTACACCATATAAAAGTAAGGAAGTGATATCTATGAAAATTTTAGTAGTAGATGATGAAGAACTAATAAGAAATGTTATCAAAGAGTATTTAATGATGGAAAATTATACCGTAGATGAAGCAGGTGATGGCCAAGAAGCTATCGAAAAAGCCAAAAATAATGATTATAATCTAATAATTATGGATATAATGATGCCAAAGATGGATGGGTATCAAGCTTGTAAAGAAATCAAAAAAACCAAAGATGTTCCCTTTATAATGCTTTCTGCTAGAAGCGAAGAATATGATAAACTAATTGGTTTTGATTTAGGGATAGACGATTATGTGACCAAACCATTTAGCCCTAAAGAATTAGTAGCTCGTGTTAAAGCCATCTTAAAAAGAAATACGACTGATACCTATACCTACAAATTTGAAGGCTTAACAATTAACGATTTAGCTCATGAAGTAAGGGTAGATGACAAAAAAATCAACTTAACTCCCAAAGAATATGACCTTTTGAAGTATTTAGTTACCAATAAAAATATTGCTTTATCCAGAGAGCAATTATTAACCAATATATGGGGATATGATTTTTTTGGCGATGACCGCACCATTGATACTCACATAAAAACATTGCGTAACAGTCTTGGAAAATACCGTAAATTCATTGTAACGGTAAGAGCGATAGGATATAAATTTGAATACCAAAATTAAAATTAGAGAATTAAGAAACTCTCTGCACTTTAAAACTCTGGAATATTTAATCGTTTTTTCTATCTCCATTCTTCTGTTATTATGGCTTGTGCAAATCGTCTTCTTTAAAATATATTACGAAAAATATCAAATTAACTATATGAATGAATTAGTTGATAAAATTATCAACATTGAAAGTACGAATATAATCGAATCAATGGATGATATAACTTTAGATAACAATATTTGTTTAGAATATATGGATTATTATGGTAATCAATATTATTACAATAATAAAATTTCCTCATGTCTTTTAGGTCGCAATAAAATTATTGATAAAGAATTAGTAAAATTTAAACAATCAGGTGAAGAAACAGCCTTTGAAAAGATTTTAAATCCTATCAACAACAGCGTCTCCTTATTATATTGTATAAAAAAAGGCAATGGCTATATTTTTTTGTTTACCTCTTTAGAAGACATCGGAACAACAACCTCGTTAATAAAAAATCAACTTATTTATGTTACCCTTTTAGCTATTTTATTTTCTATAATAATTGCTTTATTTTTGTCGCGTAGAATTGCTAAACCAATTAGTGATATGACCAAAAAAGCCGAAAAATTAGCCGAAGGAAATTACAATGTCCAGTTTACTACAACTGGAATTAAAGAGATAGATGAATTAGCTAATACCCTTAACTATTTAGAGCAGGAAGTTTCTAAAACCGATGAATACCGCCGCGATTTAATGGCAAATGTTTCTCATGACCTAAAAACTCCCCTAACCATGATAAAGGCTTATGCTGAAATGATTAGAGATATAACTTTAAATAATAAAGAAAAAACTAAAGAAAATTTAAATGTTATCATTGATGAAACAGATCGTTTAAATATTTTAGTTAATGATATCTTAGAACTTAGTAAACTTCAAAATAATCAAGATAACTTAAATATCGAAAAATTCGATATTGTTGAATTAATTAACGATATTTTAAAAAGATACCAAATTATTAAAGAAACCGAAAATTATAAGCTGATTTTAGAAAGTCCAGCCAGTATTATGGTAAAAGCGGATAAAAAAAGAATTAGTCAAGTAATCTATAACCTAATAAATAATGCAATTAACTATACTGGCGATGATTTAACCGTTACTATCAAAATTACAGAAAATACTAAAGAGTGCAAAATTGAAATAATTGATACTGGTAAAGGTATTGATGAAAAAGATTTATCTAATATATGGAATCGCTATTATAAAAAAGAAAAAAATCATAAGCGAAATGTTGTTGGGACTGGTCTAGGGTTATCGATTGTTAAAAATATTTTAGAACAACACCATTTCAAATACGGTGTTAATAGCGTTAAAGACAAAGGCACAACATTTTACTTTCAAGTAAAAAAATAATTGGAATGCTACCAAATAGACAAAATATTATTTGAAAACAAAAGATTCTAAAAATCCGAAAATTATAAAAATCAAACTAAAAAATAACTTTCACTTTTCTATCACATATTTTTCATAATTGATTGGTATTATGTAATTGTGAAAGGAAGATTGATCGATTAGAAAGAAAAAAGGTAATTAAAAGATGTAGAAAATTTAATTATTATATAAACAGTATATCTTACAATAAGATATAAAGATAGGTTAATGATTAACCAAATCAAACGCTTGTGGACATTAACGATATATTCGAAGTTAATGGTAGAAGCAAGAAGTCATAATATAATTATGATAATTCATATATAAACCCTATACAATTAAGATAACATATAAACAATAAACTCACACTTTTTAAGAAAGGTATTCCCTTTCTTATTTTTTTTTGTTAAAATGAACTAAGGTGAAAAAGTTATGTTTTTGAAATATTTAATAGTTTTTTTGATTTCTATGGTTCCTTTGATTGAACTTCGTGGTGCTATTCCATATGCCGTTGGTTTCCAATTGCCATTGCTTCCTTCCTATATTGTTGCTATCCTTGGTAATATGTTACCAGTACCTTTTATTTTTCTTTTTGCTCGCAAAATTTTAGAATGGGGAAAAGATAAAAAGCTTACTAAAAAATTCTTTACTTTTTGTTTAGAAAAAGGTAATAAAGGCGGCAAAAAACTACAAGAAAAAGCAGGACGCAATGTTTACTTTGCTTTATTTCTATTTGTTGGAATCCCTCTTCCGGGGACAGGCGCTTGGACTGGAACTTTAGCAGCTTCTCTTTTAAATCTTGATTTTAAGAAAAGCGTCATTGCTATCATGGGTGGTGTCGTACTTGCAGGTATTATCATGGGCGTCATTTCCTTAGGAATCTTTAACATTTTTTAAATTAATTTTAAACTTTAGCAAAAATAAAAAGAATATATCCCTATTTTTACTTTTAAACGATATATTCTTTTGTTTAATTGATAAACTTTTGGGATTAATAATCTTCTTTATTAATATCTCTTTTTGGATTAATAATCTTTTTTATTAACATCTCTTTTGGATTAATAACTTTCTTTATTAATAAATTCCTTTAATTAATAATCTTCTTTATTAGTCATTTTTTTGATTAATAAAACTTTTAGATTGATAAGATATTTCTTAATCGATAATTCTTTTTATCTAACCTTAATTATTTTTTTAATAATATAAAAAGATAAATTTGTTTTTTAATTAAATTTATCAATTTCATTTTTATAAACCAGTTAATTACTCAGTAATTTTGGTTGGTTCGCTGTATTCTTTACCTTTAGTATCAACTAAAGCTTTTTTAATAGTTAAATTTTTCTTTAACTTACCAGTTTGCGTATCACTTACAATTTCAGTACTAGCAATCTTATCAACAATGTCCATCCCGTCAATTACCTTACCAAATGCAGCATAATTATTATCAAGATATGAAGCGGTATCTAACATGATGAAAAATTGGCTTCCCGCAGAATCATTTTCACTACTTCTGGCCATCGAAACAATTCCTTTAGTATGTTTTAAAGTGTTAGTAAAACGATTATTGGTAAACTCACCCTTAATTGTATATGCAGGGCCACCAGTACCATCACCCTTTGGGTCGCCACCTTGTAAAACAAAGTTTGGCACTAAACGATGAAATGAATTATTATCATAAAAACCTTGTTTTACTAAGGAAATAAAATTATTTACTGTATTGGGAGCAATCTTAGGATATAATTCTATTACAATCGCCCCATAATCCTCAATTTCCATGGCAACTACTGGGTTATCGGTATCATAATTAGTAAGAGTAGTTTCATTACCATCGACATTAAAATCAATTCCTCGTAAGTTTTCTATATTTTTACTACCCTCACAACCCGTACAAAATACTAAAATTCCTATAACTAAAATACTTAAAAACTTTTTCATTCTCTTAATCCTTTCTTTTTATAAAAACAGTATAACATATCTTAAATTTATGATACAATATGACAAGCATTTAAAAAGAGCAAAACTTTATTATAATTCAAGGTATAAAAATAATAACATTAAAATTAAATGCTAAAAAAAATATTAAAGTTTAAATACTTAAAAATATAATAAATTATAGATACTAAAAACAAATTTATTAGATAATTAAAGTTAAGCATCAAAAATAAAATTATGAAGAGCTGAATTTATAAAAACTAAATAATAATAAATAATAAAAAGGAAAGGCAATGTCGCTTTGCGACTACGATATAAAATATGATAGAAAATGATAAAACAAAAATAACCGAACAATTAAATAAATTATCAATAATAAATCCTCAAAATACCCGCATTAGCTGGGACGATTATTTTTCCATCCTAGCTAAAATGACATCCATGCGTTCTAGTGATAAGCACCGCAAAGTAGGATCAGTTATCGTTTCTCAAGATAACCGCATTTTATCAACAGGTTATAATGGCACCCCCATAGGAATAAAAGAAACAGATATTCCATGGAATAAAGAAGGAGACTATTTAAATACCAAATATCCTTATATTGTCCATTCTGAACTAAATGCCATTTTAGGCTATAACAATAACAAGGCCCTTCTTAAAGGCGCTAGAATATATACGACCCTTTTTCCTTGTAACAATTGCATGAAAGCTATAATTCAAAGTGGCATTAGGGAGGTCATTTATCTTGATAACCACAATTTCAAAGAAGACGCCGATGTGGCCTCTCGTTATATGGCAAGACATGCTAATCCCTTAGTAACCCTAAGACCATATGAAATAACCGAGCCTTATAATCAATTAATCACCATCATGACTAACGAAAAAAGTATTCTAATACCCATAGCTGAAGTAGAAAAATACGATGAAGAAATGGAAAAAAAATATTTTGGACGAACTAGAAATCTGGCAAAGCCAAAATAATTTTAAATAATAAAAATAAATAACTAAAAAGAAATAATAAATAGTCTTAAATAAAAAATATTACTCAAAAACTTTAAATTAAGTTACAATTAAATAGGACTTTTCTAAAAAATCCATTAAAATTAAAATAAATAAATAGATAAAGAAAGAAGAATTAATATGTTAAACATTGTTTTATTTGAACCAGAAATACCTCAAAATACTGGTAATATCATGCGTACCTGTGTTGCCACTCACACTAAGTTGCACTTAATTAAACCTCTAGGTTTCTCCCTAGACGAAAAATATATAAAAAGAAGTGGAGTTAATTATATTCAATATTGCGATTATACTGTCTATGAAAATATTGATGAGTTTTTCGCTAAGAATAAAGGGACTTATTATTTTCTAACTAGGTATGGTCATAAACCTCACACTTCCTTTAATTATTCAAATCCTCTGGAGAATATTTATTTCTTTTTTGGTAAAGAGTCAACAGGCATTCCTCCTAAGATATTGAAGCCTTATATTGATAAGTGTATGCGTATTCCCATGACTGACAAAGTTAGAGCCCTAAATCTTTCTAATACCGTTGCCATCGTTTTATATGAGGCCTTAAGACAGCAAAATTATCTTGATTTGTTAAGAGATGAACCACATAAATCAAAGACTTTTATTGAAGATTGTGAAGATTAATTTATAAATATAGGATTACTTCCCACCCTCCACTCCCTAAAAAGTATGATTTATAAATAGGGTGTATTAGAATTCTTAAAAGTTAGAAAGTATAAAGATAAAAAGCTTTCTAGTAAAATTATAAAATTTAATATCTAGTAAATTAATAGTGATTATGATACCATTAAAGTGGTGATAATAATATGTATAATTGTAAAAGATGTGGACATGCTCTACCTTCTAATAGCACACTGTGTCCAAACTGTGGTGCTATGATGGATAGTAGACAATTAGAAATTAAAAAAGCATTAAATAAAAATAATAATAACTATATTGATAGATTAGATTCTATTAGAAATAAAAATTTAATGAATAAAAATGAAGAAAAAAGTAATACTAATATAATAGGATATGCTATCTTTGTAATAGCTGGAGTATTACTAGTTGCCATTATAATAGGATTTGCACTTATCCGTAGATAGGACTTTTATGACAACACTTCTAGTATGTGTAAAAATTTTTTTCGGGCGTATACTTGATGTAAGTATTGGAACAGTAAGAACAGTAATATCCGTAAAAGGTCAAAAGTTTGCGGCGTCTGTTCTTGCTTTTTTTGAAGTTTTTATTTGGTATTATGTAGCTAGAAGTGCTTT
Organism: uncultured Bacilli bacterium; assembly: GCA_934095825.1. The sequence continues at coordinate 11,443 of CAKOKQ010000003.1, forward strand.
AAATACTACATTAACAAGTGTTTTTGTTCCCATTAGTTATTCTCTGGGATATGCAACAGGAACCTTTATTGGTACTACTTTAAGTAGAAAAGTTATAAAAGGTAATACCTCTATTCAAGTAATTACTAGTAAAGCCAGTAAAACTAATTTAGAAAGAATTAGAACAGCTGGTTATGGAGTTACAACTATTGATGTTTATGATACTTATGATAATAAAGAAAAGAAATTATTACTTATGGAAGTTAAAAATAGAAATATTAAAGAATTAACTAATTTAATTAAAAAAATTGATAAGAAAGCCTTTATAACTTTAAGAGAAACCCAAACTATTTATAATGGTTTTGTAAAATAAAAGATTTATTTAAGGAAAATTTTTTTTAATGACAACTTTTGATTTTTTGCGAAGATTAGAGTTTAAAAAAGGAGCAATTGGTTGCTCGATTGATACTTTATATCGTATATCAGTGGTATTGGGTGTAACTATGGATAAATTTTTTGAGTAGGGAAGCTTATACTTTCTTTTTTTAGCTATCTATACTAACTAAAGTTATTCTAGCATAGCCATTACCTTTTTTCGCACAATAACTAGTAGGCGTTTCTTCACTACAAGTAGTTGATATGGTTTTCGTACTTTCTTCACTTGATTCTTCACAGTTATAACAGTACATAACTTTATTGGTTAATAATGTATTTCCTATATAGCCAGAACCGCCTGCTCCTGAATAACCAATATCATTGTGATAGCCACTTCCACCTCCATAAAAGCCGCCGCCGCCAGCACCTTCATTAGTAGAATTGGCACCTTTACCAAAACTAGCACTAATTTTTCCGTCAGCATTAACTCCTGAATATAATTGAGTTCCTGATGTGGCTATGCTGTCAACAACAGTGCCTTTTTCTCCACCACCATGGCCACCGTTATTGCTAACATCATTTAGATTTCCACAGGCACCACCGCCGCCGCCAGATACCATCAAAATTTTCTCCTTATAATTTTCTAACGCAGAAATAAGTCCAGATTTTAAGGCTATATGGGTGGCACCACCGCCGCTTCCACCTCTCCAAGAGGCATGATTATCAGTTCGATTGCCACCACCGTTGTAACCGCCATCAAATTCAGAACCTGACCCACCGACATTTAAATAAACAGTAGTATTTACATTTAATGTAATTATTCCAAACGAATATCCACCATATCCACCAGTATAAGTAGTCTGACCATGGCCACCTTGCGCTCCCCATGTTTCTAATTTATAAGTTCCGGAAACAGGCGCAACAAATGTTTGTTCTCCTCCTGTATAATCAAAATCAAAAGTTGTTTCTCCGGAATAATTAACAAAATAAAGATTACACTTCATCTTATTACTAAAATTATTAACATATAATCCCCAATTGTCTATATCCCAATAATAGTTAACTTCATCATTATCACATACAGCTTTAGAAAATACAGCTTCTCCTTTTTTAGGAATACTAGTTTGTAATTCATTATTTAAATATATTCCTAGGATATTATTATCATCAATTTTAAGATTTTTCTCATGTAAATTACAACTAATTATAACCAAAGAAAACACAAGAAAAATGCCAATAAATATTATTTTTTTCATATCATTACCTCATAAAAGCCGAAATATCGTCTTCATAGAGTTTGCAACTCTATGAAAAATAGCCTTCAAACTAAGTAAAATCATTACAAAAAAGAAATTTGACTAGAAATTTTGACCACAAATATATATGAATTTTTGACTATAAAAATATTAATAATCACCTTAAATTAAAGGTTAAAATTGAAAATACTTTGACTATAAAATTGACTACAATAGAAATAAATTAACCCTTTAAAAAGCCTAATTTATATGATATATTTAATGTATAAATTAAATAGGATATCCGAAAATAGGCTTTCATAGAGTTGCAAACTCTATGAAAAAATGACTATTTAGACATAAAAAAAGCTACCATTATGATGAGGTAACTCATTTATTTTATTCGTTATATTGCCAGTGTGCATAATAAGTTGTATCTTCTGTTACTTGTATTCCAGCAGATATTTTTTCACCTTCAATAGGGTCAGTATACCAACCTAAAAAAGTATAATTATCTCTAGTTGGAGTGGGTAAGGTATTACTTAATGTATCATATTCTTTAAAAGACACAATTGAATAGTTGTTGTATTCTCCTTCTTGAAAGGCTATGTTTTTAACTTCTAAAATTCTATCTTCTTCTTTTGATGCCCAACCATAAAATACAAAAGCATAACGGTTGTAATTAGTTGTCGTAAATTTTCTGGTTATTCTTTGCCAATTATTTGTAACATTAACTTTCATATTACTGTAACCAGATATTATTTCTTGCTCGGAACCAATAAAAGCATTATATGAGGTGTTTCCTTTTACAAAAAATTGAAAAGTATAAATTTTACCTTCGGCTAATCTCTTTTTTGCATAAAAGTAATATCCTACAGAATTATCAACTATATTAATATCCTTGCTCGAATTAAAATTATAAAGATAATAGTTATTTTCCTTAGCTATTTTATAATTAGTATTCGAAACATTGTCTGGATTTTTCACTATACTTAAAGTGTTATATGTATCTTCAAATATATTATTTTTTACAAAATTGTTATCATAAGTAACAGTAATTTCCTTTTTAGACCTAAAATATAACTTGCAATTACTTTTTTTAGAAAGATTAGTAATTAATAAATTCCAATTTGCATTGTCCCAAGTACCAACTGCTTCATTATCACAAACGACTTTATCAATTACATAATTATCTTTATCTGGAAGTAAACTGCTTTCAATATTATCCACATAAACACCAACTAAATTATTACCAGAAATCTTGTTTTTAAATAACATTAATCCTATTAATAAACAAACAAAAATTATAATTTCAAAATACCATTTTTTCATCATTATACTCCTTAAAATACTAAATTTCGGCTTCATAGAGTATGTAACTCTATGAAAAATGCGCCCCAAACTCAGTAAACACCTAAGAGATAAAAGAAGTTGACTAGAAATTTTGACGACAAATAACCATTTATAATGACTATAAAAATCTTTTTAATCTCAGGTAATTTCAGGTGTTCCTACATAAAATATTGACCAGAAAATTGACCATAATAGATACAAATAATTACTAGAAAAAGCTTAAAATCTATGATATAGTTAACTTATAAATAGAAAATACATAAGGAAAAGTAGCTTTCATAGAGTTACATACTCTATGAAAAAGTTATCATTTTATCCAAAAATTTACCTAAAATAGACTAAGACCAAAATAAGCGTAAAAAAATTTTTAAAAACATAAAAAAAATCGTTTTCACCCTGAAAAACATTGCCTAAAAATATTGAAAATACTAGGAATTATGCTATAATAAAATTACAGATTTGAGTGGGCAGTAAAATTCCCACTTTTAATTTTATAAAAAAACAGTTGGGTATTACTAACGAATAAAAAATATTCATTAGTAATAAAACTTAAAAGAGGTAATATGGAAAAAGAGTTAGAAAAATTAAGAAAGAATGTCGAAGAAGCCTTATCTTCCAAAGAGATAATGGTAACCGATGTTTGCTATCATAAAGAAAATAACTATAATTTTTTAACAATTGAACTTGATAAAGTAAATGGTATTGATCTAGATGAAATTGTTGAAGCGACAAACATTATTAATCCAATTGTCGATAAGATGGATTTTATTGATGAGTCATACATTCTTGATGTTATAAGTAAAGAAAGAGGCGTATAAATATGAGAAAAAAAGAAACAGAAAAAAAGGTAGATAGTGGTTTAGAATTTTTAAAAGCCCTAAACCTAGTAACAGAAGAAAAAGGAATATCTAAAGATTTAATTATTGAAGCAATGAAACAAGCCTTGATGACAGCCTATAAGAAAAATTATGATTCAAGAACCAATGTTCGTGTTGATTTTGATGAACTTACAGGTAAATTTAAAGTAATTAGTTACTATGTTGTTGTTGATGATTATATTGATTCAACTTATGAAACTGATGAAGAAGGAAACGAAGTAGAAATTCCGCCAGAGATTAATCCTGATGCTCAGATGTTACTTGAAGAAGCTAAAGAAATTGATCCAGATATTAAAGTTGGCGATACAATCGAAAAAGAAGTAACTCCTCATGACTTTGGTCGCGTTGCAGCAGGTGCTGCTAAACAAGTTGTTACCCAAAGAATTAGAGAAGCCGAAAAAGAATCTATCGTTAACGAATTTGGGGATAAACAAGACGAAATGTTAGTAGGAATGCTTGCTATGGAAGACCAAAGAAACTATTATGTAGACTTTGGCCGTGCTCGTGGTATTTTACCAAAGAGTGAAATGATTCCGGACGAAACTGTTAAGATGGGCTCACAAATTAAAGTCTATGTTACAAAAGTTGAAGCCGGCACTAAGGGACCACTTATTCTTCTATCTAGAAAACATTATGGCTTTGTCAAAAGATTATTTGAAAGTGAAATTCCCGAACTAGCCGATGGTACAGTAATTTTATACCAAGTAGCTAGAGAAGCAGGCGTTCGCTCTAAAGTAGCTGTTTACTCAACCAATGATAAAATCGATGCTATCGGTGCTTGTATCGGGGCTAGAGGTAGTAGAATTGGTAATATCTTAAAAGAACTTAATGGCGAAAAAGTTGACTTAGTTAAGTATAGTAATGACCCAGCTGAGTTCATTAAAAATGCCATGGCTCCTGCTAAAGATGTTATCGTATCTATTAAAGATGAAGAAAAGAAAGAAGCTCTTGCCATTGTAAACGAAGATAACTTAAAACTTGCTATTGGTCGTAAAGCTATTAATGTTAGATTAGCTAGTAAACTAACAAGATATAAAATCGAAGTTAAAACCATGGAAGATATCCAAAAAGAAGGAAATAGATAATGAAAAAAATTCCTTTGAGAATGTGTGTTGTTACAAGAAATAGGGAAGAAAAAAGAAATCTTTTAAGAATTGTAAAGACACCTGATGGCCAGATACAAGTTGATACAACTGGTAAATTAAACGGCAAAGGAGCTTATATTACAAAATCTAAAGAAGTTTTAGAACTAGCTAAAAAAAATAAAGCCTTAGATAGAGCTTTAGAAGTTGAAATACCAGCAAGTATTTATGAAGAAATAGAAAAAAATATATAAGAAAGAGGTGGTACTTTATGATGACTGTTAAAGAATATGCAAATGACACCAATCATACAGTTGCTGAAATTTTAAAAAAGTGTGAAGAATTAGGAATTAAAGTAAAAAGTGGTGATTCTGAGCTTTCCGAAGACGATATTATCATTTTAGATAATGCTATTAACCTAATATCAACTGCTGATGATACATCACTAGAGGAAGAAGATGTTATTGATGAAGCCGTAGAAGACATTATGGAAACAGCAAATATCAAAAAATCTTACCAATCTGGTGATAAAAAGCAAAAATTAAAAAAGAAAAGTGAAATAGCCTCTTCCAAAGCGGAATTCTTAAATAAAAGAAAAGAAATGTATAAAAATAAATCTAAATTAAAGAAGAATGCTAAAGAAGATAATATTATTTTATACCATGAGAATATGACAGTTGGCGCTTTAGCCGAGGCAATCGGTTGCAGTGCTGCTAACCTAATTACAAAATTAATGACTAATGGTATTATGTCAAACTTAACTATGCCAATTAGTTTTGAAGATGCCGAGGTTGTATCATTAGAATATAATAAAGTGTTGAAAAGAGATACTACTCAAGATATTACTAACTTTGAAGAATACGAAATTGTTGATTCTAAAGAAGATTTAGTAAAAAGACCTCCTGTTGTTACAATTATGGGTCATGTTGATCATGGTAAAACAACTTTATTAGATACAATTCGTCATTCCAAAGTTGTTTCAACTGAATCGGGTGGTATAACTCAAGCGATTGGGGCTTACCAAATTATCCACAATGGCGAACCGATAACATTTATTGATACCCCAGGGCATGCCGCATTTACAGCTATGCGTGCTCGTGGTACTAGTGTAACGGATATTGTAATTATCATTGTAGCTGCTGATGATGGCGTTATGCCTCAAACTAAGGAAGCAATTGACCATGCTAAAGCTGCTAAAGTACCTATTATCGTTGCTGTTAATAAAATGGATAAACCTGATGCCAATCCAAATAAAGTTATGGAAGAAATGGCGGCTTTAAATATTACTCCAGAAGAATGGGGTGGCGAATATCCGTTTGTTAAAATTTCTGCACAAACTGGTCAAAATATAGATGAGTTATTAGAAACTATTCTTGCTACTGCCGAAATGCTAGATTTAAAAGCTAATCCAAACAGATATGCTGTAGGTTCGGTAATTGAATCTAAATTAGATAAACATGTTGGTGGCGTTGCATCTATCCTTATCCAAAATGGTACATTAAGAATTGGCGATCCAATTGTTATTGGTACTAACTATGGTAAAGTAAGAACTATGAAAAATGACTTAGGTCAAGATGTTGTAAGTGCTGGACCTTCCACTCCCGTTGAAATTACTGGTCTTCAAGGCAATCCAGAAGCAGGCGATAAATTTATGAGTTTTGAATCTGAAACGCAAGCAAAAGAAGTAGCTGAAAAGCGCAAATTAATTGCCCGTGATCAAAAATTCAAAAAAGAAAATATCTCTTTAGACTCCTTATTCCAAGCAATTGATGAAGGTACAAAAGAAATTAATATCATCTTAAAAACCGATGTTAAAGGTAGTGAAGAAGCCTTAAAAAATTCATTACAAAAAATTGAAGTTAAAGGTATTAAAATTAATATCATCAGAAGTGATATTGGAACAATTACGGAGAGCGATGTTGTTTTAGCAAACGCTTCTAATGCAATAATTATTGGTTTTAATGTTGCCCCATCTCCTCAAACTAAAGATATGGCTAAAGAATATAGTGTTGATATTCGTTTATATAATATTATTTATAAAGCTATCGAAGATATGGAAGCGGCTATGCAAGGTATGCTGGATCCAGAATTCGAAGAAAAAGTCTTTGGTCGCGCCGAAGTTCGTAAAATATTTACCTTCTCTAAAGTTGGCAAAATCGCTGGTTCATATGTAACTGACGGTTTAATCAAGAGTAATTCTAAAATTCGTGTTATCCGTGATGGTATCGTTATTCATGATGGTAACATTGCCGGTTTACAAAGAGGTAAAGATTCGGTTAAAGAAGTTAAAAAAGGTTTTGAATGTGGTATCACTTTAGAATCTTATAGCGATTTAAAAGAGGGCGATATTTTAGAAAGTTACGACATGGTTGAGGTAAAAAAATGAACCAAGTAAAACAAAAAAGAATATCTAGTAATATTCAAAAAGCCCTATGTGAAATAATTTTAGAGGAAAGTCGCGATTCTATTTTAAAAGCGATAACTATTACAGCTTGCGAAGTAACTAATGACTTATCTTTTTGCAAAGTTTATTTTACTAGCTTAGAACAAGATGACCATAAAACTCTAGAAAAAGAACTTAACGACAGCACAGCAAAATACTTGCGTGGTCGTTTATCTTCGAAAATTGAAATTCGTAATACACCAGAATTAATCTTTAAATATGATGAGTCCATTGAATATGGCAACAATATTGAAAAAATTTTGGCTAATATCCATAAGGAAGAACAAAAATGATTATAAATGTATGTAAAGAAAAAAATATGACTTCGCGTGATGTCGTAAACATAATATCTAAACATTTACATACCAAGAAAGTAGGACACACAGGAACACTAGATCCTCTAGCAACTGGTGTCCTTCTTGTTTGCACAGACCGCGATACTAAATTAGTCGACATTTTAACTTCTAAAACAAAAGAATACATTGCTACTATGCGATTAGGAATTCAAACTGATACTGGCGATATTACAGGTAATATTATAAAGAAAGCTTCATTTAGAGTAAATAAAGAACAAATTATTCAAACTTTAAATAGCTTTTTAGGTCAAAGCACCCAGACCGTTCCTATATACTCGGCTGTTAAAATTAATGGTAAAAAGCTATATGAATATGCAAGAAATGGAAAAGAAGTAACCTTACCAACTAGAGAAATTACGATATCTAATATTGAACTTATAGATTTTCATGATAATTTAATCAAATTTAAGGTAACCGTTTCTAAAGGAACTTATATTCGGAGTTTAATTGAGGATATAGGAAAGAAATTGGAAACGGTTGCTACAATGGAAGATTTAGTTAGAACCAAACAAGGCTCTTATAAGATTGAAGATTCATATACTTTAGATGATATTAAAAATGATAATTACAAATCAATTCCTTTAAAAACAGTATTACAAGATTATCCGTCTTATGAATTAAATGCTAATGAATACTTTAAAGTTAAAAATGGTAGCAAAATGTCATTAAATTTAGATGACAAAATAGTAACTTTATTATATAATAATAAACCGATTGCTTTATATAAGAAAGAAAACGACATTTATCGTGTTTATAAAATGCTAGAAATTAGCACGGAAAACAATTAGCTAAAAGCAAAAAATTATATAAAGCGTAATTTTAGGGGGCTTAATTATGTTTATATTTAATAAAGAACAATTTAACAATTTTATTGAATACTTATATTTGGTAAGTGCAACTCATTATTATACCGATAATTATGGTAATATTAGAACCCAAAGTGAAAGAGTAGTTGTGCGTTTTTCACCACATTCTAATCATTACGGAATTGTTAGAAAAAATAAACCCGATACTGATGTTATTGTTGTTGATGAAAATTCTAACTTAGAAAGTATTGTTGCTAAAATCGATGGTGAAGCTTATTTAGTCAATCGCCAAGACTTAAATTATGAAAATTATACTAATTATGATGTATTAAATGAATTATATCCAAATGATAAAAACAAAAATAAAGGTTTAGGCTTATTTAGAAAAGCTGCTTAAGAAACCTTTTTTTATTTTGATCTTTTAAAACTAGCAGAAATTGTCTTTGCTAATCCCTTTAAAAAACCTTAAATTCTTAATTAAAATAAAAATAATCATTTAAAAGAATTAAATTTAATAAGATTAATAAAAAGATAAATGTCAAAAGTAATAAAAATAGTAAAACAAAAAAACTTGAAGAACCAAATGTCTCCAAGTTTTAATTGATTTAAAAAACTATTAATTAGTTAGCCTTTAGAATAGTTCTAGCTTCTCTTGCAGAAGTTTTAATTTTAACGCCATTAACAGTAATAGTAATCATATTTGGTTTTTGAAAATGATTAGTCTTATTAAGAGCGTGGCTTCTTCTATTCATAGATTTTGGTTTTTTATTTGTAATTTTAACAGCCATGAGTATTCCTCCTTTTGTTCATTTGTCTAGTAAATTCTACCATAAGAAGTGGTACATTGTCAAATAAAATGTTATAATACACCTAGGAGATATAATGGATACAAAGATTTTTAATATACTAAATTTACTTGAAGAAAATAACTATGAAAGTTATATAGTTGGAGGTTATGTAAGAGACTTTATATTAAATAAAAAAAGTTACGATATTGACATCGCCACATCAGCAACCGTTAAAGAAATGAGTAACTTTTTAAACGGGAATGCCAGCAGTGCTCATTATGGTGCTTTAAAAATTAATAATCCTCCCTATAATATAGATATAACGACTTTTAGAAGAGAACTTTCCTATCAAAAACGCAATCCCACCGTTTGCTACATTAAAGATGTTAAAGAAGATATATTAAGGCGTGATTTTACCATCAACGCTATTCTTATGGATAAAAATGGTAATATCATAGATTATTTAGGAGGAATACAGGATATTAGGGATAAAAAAATAAAATGTATTGGTAATCCCAACGAAAAATTTCAAGATGACCCTTTGCGAATGCTAAGAGCCTTGCGTTTTCATGCCACTTTGGGTTTTAATATTGAACCCGCTACCTTAAATGCCATCAAAAAATATAAAGAACTTTTAAGCACTTTATCCAAAACAAGAATAAAAAGCGAGTTTGATAAAATTTTGTTGAGTACCAATGCTGTTAAAGCCATGGACTATATGAAAAAATTAGGTATCTTAAAAATCTTAGATATTAATTATAAAAAGATAGTAAAAGTTGATGATTTATGCGGAATGTATGCTCAAATTGACTTAGCGGCAGACTTTCCATTTACAAAAAAAGAGCAAAGTAACATAAAAACTATTCAAAAAATTTTAAAATATGGTAAGATAGATAATACTGTTATATATGAACACGGCTTGTATTTTGCCATGATTACTGGTTTAATTAAAGGGAAAAAAAGAACAGCTATTGTTAAACAAGAAAAAAATATTCCCATTCATAATCGCAAAGAGATAAATATTACCTTTGATGAATTAATTAACCTTGGTATTCCAAAAAATAAAATCAATGCCGTATATACAATCTTAGAAAATTTAATTCTTAAAAACAAAATTAAAAATGATAAAAATCATCTAACCCATTATGTTTTAAAGAATAAAAAGGTGTGGTGTCCGTGCAAAACTTAAATGATATTTTAAAAGCTAATAGTTTAAGCATTAATGAACTTTTAATTCAAAATATGGATAAAAATTTGACTTTAAAAGACTTTTTAGTCTTTTTAAAACTTTTAAATACTTCTTGTGAATGTTTTGATTGCTCTAAAATTGCTAAAAATTTAGGACTAACAGAAGAAGATGTTATGACTTCTTTTAATAATTTGATTGTTAAAGGTTTTATTGAATATAAAACTATTAGAGAAAATGGAATGATTAAAGAAATTATTTCTCTTGATAAATTTTATAATAGTATTGCTCTAAAACTAGCTAATCAAAATAAAAAAGAAGTATCTAATAATATCTATGATATTTTTCAAAAAGAGTTAGTGCGTAGTCTTTCCCCAACGGAATATGAATATATCAATAATTGGTTAGAGAAAGGACTTAGCGAAAACTTAATTATTGGCGCTTTAAAAGAAGCTGTCTTAAGTGGTGTTAAAAACTTTCGTTATATAGATAGAGTGTTATTTGATTGGCAAAAGAAAGGTTATCGTAGTATGAATGATGTGGAAGCTGCTAAGAAAAAAATAACAAATGTCCCTGAAGAAATAAGTTCTAATAACGATACTAATCCTGAATATTTTGACTACGATTGGTTAAATGATGATGACGAATAGAACTAAAGATATTTTAGACAAATTAGATGAATTAATTCCAAATCCGCGCTGCGAATTAGAATATACCAAACCATATGAATTATTAATTGCCACGGTTTTATCGGCTCAATGTACTGATGCAAGAGTTAATCAAGTAACCAAAGTCCTTTGGCAAAAGCATTCTTTACAAACATTAAGCCGTGCTTCTTTAAAAGAAATTGAAAGTATTATATATCCAGTTGGAACTTATCATAATAAAGCTTATTATATTAAAGAAATTGCTACCCGTTTGTTAGAGGACTATAATGGTGAGGTTCCTAACGACTTTAATTATCTTTTAACTCTATCAGGTGTCGGCAGGAAGACCGCTAATGTAGTACTATCTAATATTTTTGATGTGCCAAGTATTGCCGTTGATACCCATGTTTACAGAACATCACATCGTCTTGGCCTTGTTAAGTCCGCGTCTGATGTTTATCAAACCGAGCAAGAATTAATGAAAAAAGTGCCAAAAGAAAAATGGAGTCGCCTTCATCATCAATTAGTCCTATTTGGTCGTTATACTTGTAAGTCAGTAAATCCAATTTGTGATAATTGTAATCTAAAGGCTTATTGTAAAGATTATAAAAAACAAAAAGAAAAAAAGTCTAAAACTTAAAAAATATCTAAGTAGAATGTTAAAAAAGAGATTAAAAAGGTATCTAAAAAAAGATAGCTAAAAATCTAGAATTATCCAAATGGATACAGAAAAATTCAATATAAAAGAAAGGGATTATCCTTATGGAAGAAGAAATTAACCGTTATAAAACAATCATTGGCGCTTATTATGGTGTCATGCTAATGGACGAATATCCTCTTAAAGCCTATGTCTTAAAAAACATTGAAAACTTAGCTGCAAATTATTTAAAAGATAAAAATATTAAGGCTGATGATATAAAAAGTTTCATAAGAGATAAAGTATCTAAAAAAGTGAAATTACAAGACGCTTTATATATCTTAAATGAACTAGATGAAGATAAAGAATTATTACATTTAATAAAGAAAAAAATCCGAAAATTAGAAAGTGAGAATGAGTAAAAATGATTGATGAATATTGTATGATTGAAATTGCCTTTGACGATTTAGAAGAAACTAAAAGAACTATTAAAGCCTTGTTAGACGAAAAATTAGTCAGTAGTTGTCAAATGATTGAAAGCCAGTCCACTTGGCTATGGCATCAAGAAATTGAAGCTGCTAAAGAATATTTAGTGTTTGTTAAAACTAAGAAAAATTTATCAACTAAGATTTATAATGTTGTGCGTAAATATCATAGCTACGAAACTTTTGAATTTGCTATCATGCCTATTACCAGTACTAGTCGTAACTATTTATCTTGGATAAATAATGAAGTAAGAGGCAAAGAGTATTAAATATAAAAAATCCTAAAATCAAAATGTAAAACTATTAATTAACCTCCAATTTAAGTGAGGTTTTTTTGTTTTTACAAAAGTAAATAGAAAATTTAGACAATTAAATAGATTTGTCTAAAAATAATACACCACCTAAAAATTGTTTATTGTATAAAATGATCAAAGATGTATAATTCTAATTATAGAAAATAAAGGAGGAATTATTATGTATTATGGAGCAGGAACATATGAGGCTTTTGCTCACCCTGAAAAACCAATGGGCATCGAAAAGAAAAAGGCTTACATTATTGGAACCGGTCTTGCTGGTTTATCGGCAGCTTTTTATCTTGTTCGTGATGGTCAGATGAAAGGCGAAAATATTCATCTTTTAGAAAAACTAGATTTGGCTGGTGGCTCTTGTGATGGTAGAAAGGATATTACGAAAGGCTTTTTCATGCGTGGTGGTCGTGAAATGGATAATCACTTCGAATGTATGTGGGATATGTTCCGTGATGTACCATCTATCGAAAATCCTAAAATATCCGTTTTAGATGAATACTACTGGTTAAATAAGCATGATCCTAATTATTCATTATGCCGAGCAACTGAAAAATGTGGACATGATGCTCATACCGATAAATTATTTAAATTAGATAAAAAATCGGCTATGGCTTTATCAAAATTATTTATTACCCCTGAAAGTGAGTTAGAAGATAAAAAAATATCAGATATTTTACCAAGTAGTTTTTGGAATACTAACTTCTGGTTATATTGGCAGACTATGTTTGCTTTTCAAAGATGGTCTTCGGCTTTAGAAATGAAAAGATATCTTTGCCGTTATGTTCATCATATTGATGGATTACCTGACTTTTCGGCACTAAGATTTACTAAGTATAATCAATATGAATCCATGATTTTACCCCTTACTAAATATTTAGAAAGTCATGGTGTTAAAATTGAATACGGCATTGATGTTAAAAATGTTATAATTGAAACCTTAGGTACGAAAAAACAAGCTAAAGAAATTATATATATTAAAGACAATGAAGAAAAGTCAATTCCTTTAACTGAAAATGATTTAGTCTTTATAACTAATGGTTGCTGTACCGATACCTCTTGCTATGGGGATCAAAACACCGCTCCAGATTTATCTAATATTAAAAATGGTTGTGGCGAGTCTTGGGATATGTGGAAAAATATTGCTAATCAAGCTAGTAACGGCGAATTTGGTAACCCAATGAAATTCTGCGCAGATACTGAGGCAACCAACTGGATGAGTGCAACGATTGCTACTAGTGATGAAGAAATTATTAAACACATTATGGATATTTGCAAACGCGACCCACGAAGCGGCAAAGTAACAACTGGTGGCATTGTAACTGTAAAAGATAGCACTGATAACTGGTATCTTTCATGGACTATTAATCGTCAACCCCAATTCAAAAGTCAGGATAAAGGCCTAATTTTAGTCTGGGTTTACTCTCTAAATACTAATAAAAAAGGCAACTTTATGAAAAAACCAATGTGTCAGTGTACCGGTAGTGAGGTTTGTCAAGAATGGTTGTATCATATTGGCTTGCCTGTTGATAAAATCGAAGAGTATGCTAATACTAAATGTAATACAACTACTTGCTATATGCCTTATATCAATGCTTTCTTCCAACCTCGTAAAAAGAGCGACCGTCCTTTAGTAGTGCCTCAAGGTTCCATTAACTTTGCTTTCTTAGGTCAATTTGCCGAAACCCCAAGAGATACCATTTTCACAACTGAATACTCAATTCGTACTGGTATGGAAGCCGTTTATACCCTTTTAAATGTTGACCGTGCAGTACCAGAAGTCTGGGGAAGTTGTTACGATGTTCGTGAACTTCTAAAAGCCGCTTATTATGCTGTGGATAAAAAGAGTGTAGATGAACTACCACTTAGTCTTGTTGAAAAAGAAATGGTAAAAGTTTTACTTAAAAAAATAAAGAATACCGATATTGAATTACTCTTAAAAGATAGTGGTTTATTAAAATAAGCAATAACTAAATCAAAATAATTTTTAAATAAAATATACCCCTGTTAAAAATGACATATGTAGAGTTTATAAATTATAAATTGTAAAATAGAAAGTCATAAATATTTCAAAGTTAAAAAGTCATAAATATTTTAAAGTTAAAAGGTCATAAAATAAAAAGAAAAATTTATATTTAAAATAATATTTTTAAAAATTCTATTACTCCCTAACATAAATAAAGATTTAATAACACTAAAAGTTTAATATAAATATAAAATATTTATCAATAATTAAATATTTTTAGTAAATTAAGTCTTTTTTCTTGTTATAATTAACTTGGTGAATTTATGAGTAGTTTAACAACAAAAAAAGCCATTTATTATGCTTTAAAAGAATTATTAAAAGAACAGCCCTTTAATAAAATAACCATTAATGATATTGCCAAGCAATGTAATATTAATAGACAAACCTTCTATTATCATTTTATTGATAAAGAAGACCTTGTTGAATGGATATGTAAAGAAGAAATGGGAAGTATTTTAAACGCTAAAAATATAAACAAAACTTGGGAAGAAAAATTTTTATCAGTATTTACTTTAATGCTCAGTGAAAAATCTTTTATCACAAACATTTATCATTCCGTGTCTTTAGAAATTTTGCGGGATAATCTTTATCGTTTAGTTTATCCTATTATATATGCAGAAATTGATAAAATATCTCAGAAAGAAAATATAGAAGAGCAAGAAAAAATATTTATTACCGATTTTTATAAGTATGCTTTCGTTGCTATTGTCCTTGACTGGGTTAAAAATGATATGCAGGAAGACCCAAAAGTGATTGTGGATAAAGTGAGCGATTTAGTAACCGGCACTATCAAACACGCTTGTCATGCCATGCAAAATTAAGTTAAATACAATATTAGAAAATAATTAAATAGCTAGTTTGGAAAAGAAATATCTAAACTAGTTTTTTTCATATAAAAATATATGGAAATCAAAAATAATTAAAATTTAATGGAAAATTATTGCCTTTTTAAAATATTTAGCGTATTCTATCTATATCTTATAAACATAATAAGTCATAGGAAATATTTCCTTATTATATATAGATGTTATTTTTATTAGTCATTTTATTACTTCTAAAAAAATTGTTTTTTTATGCAATTCCTCATTTCCTTTAGGAGTCATTTATTATATAATCGAACTATGTGAGGAAATATTATGAATGAAACAATTATACAAGAGCTAACTAAAGAACTAAATATTAAAAATACCCAGATAAATGCGGTTTTAAACTTATTAAGTGAAGGAGCAACAATTCCTTTTATTGCGAGATATCGTAAAGAAGTAACTGGTAATTTAAATGAAGATGAAATTCGTACCATAGAAGAATCTTATCGCTATCAGGAAAATTTACTTAAGAAAAAAGAAGATACTATTCGTTTGATTGATGAAAAAGGCTTATTGACCGAAGAAATTAAAAACAATATTTTGGCATCTACTAAATTAGCGGAAATTGAAGATATATATCGTCCTTTTAAAGAAAAAAAGAAAACAAAAGCTACGGAAGCTATCAAGGCCGGTTTAGAGCCACTTGCTAAAAAAATTATGGCCTTCCCTGAAAAGGGCAGTATGGAAATCCTTGCTAGCGGGTATAATATGGATAGCGCTAAAGCTATTGAAGGTGCTGGTTATATAATTGCCGAATGGATTAGTGATAACGCAAGTAGTCGTAAATACATTAGAGGTTATATTGCTAACACAGGTTTTATTGTTTCCACTAAGAAACCTAAAGCTTTAGATGAGAAAAAAACTTATGAAATGTATTACGAGTTTAGAGAAAAAATTAAATATGCTAAACATTTTCATATTTTAGCTATGAATCGTGGTGAAGATGAAAAAATCTTAAATATTAGCCTTGATTATGACTTTGATAATATTTTGTTAAATCAAGAACGAAAGTTTATCAAAAATGAAAAGTCTTTTGTTTGTGATACTGTAAAAGTAGCAATTAAAGATGCCTTAAAAAGATTGATACTTCCTAGTATCGAAAGAGAAATAAGAAGTGAATTGACCGAGGAAGCTTCTAAAAAAGCTATTTTGACTTTCCAAGATAATTTAGAACATTTACTTTTAACTCCTCCAATTAAAAATTCGCGAGTTTTAGGTTTTGACCCCGCTTTTAGAACTGGTTGTAAATTAGCCGTCTTATCGCCAAGTGGCACCCTAGAAACTATTGCTGTTATTTATCCCCATGAACCTGTAAATGACAAAGTTGGAGCGACTAAAAAACTTTTAGAGCTAATTGATAAATATAAGATTGATATCATTGCTATCGGAAATGGTACGGCTTCTAGAGAGTCCGAAAAGTTTGTTAGCGATGCCATTAAAGGAACAAATTGCAAATACATCATTGTAAGTGAGGCGGGCGCTAGTATTTATTCAGCATCTCCTTTAGCTAAAGAAGAGTTCCCAGACCTTACAGTTGAAAAAAGAAGTGCTATTTCCATCGGTCGTCGTCTTCAAGATCCGTTATCCGAATTAGTTAAAATTGATCCTAAATCAATTGGAGTTGGCGAATATCAATATGATGTTAATCAAAAAGAATTAGCCAGTGGTCTTGATTTTACCGTGTTAAAGGTAGTTAATGAGGTTGGTGTTAATGTCAATACCGCTAGTCCTTCCATTTTAAAATACATTTCAGGTCTAACTAAACCTGCTATTACTAAATTAATGAGTGCTAAGCCTTTTCAAAGTCGTGAAGATATAGCTAAAGTCAAAGGGATAAGTGCTAAAGTTTATGAACAAGCCATAGGTTTTTTAAGGATAAAAGATGGTCTAAATCCTTTTGATAATACCGGTATTCACCCCGAATCTTATAATCTTGCTAATAATATTTTAAAGGAATTGAATTTAGATATCAAAAACATCAACACCGAAGAGTTTAAAACAGCTTTAGATAAGGCTAATCCCGAGAAATTGGCTAAGGATTTTAAGGCTGATATTTATACAGTAACCGATATTTTAAAAGAACTTCAAAATCCGGGCTTAGATATTCGTGAAGAACTAGACGCTCCTATCTTAAAGAGTGATATTCTAACCATTGATGATTTAAAAATCGGGATGCAATTAGAAGGCACTGTTCGTAATGTTACCTCTTTTGGAGCTTTTGTTGATATTGGTCTTCATGATGACGGGTTGGTTCACATTTCTAAAATGAGTAAAAGCTTTGTTAGCGACCCTAAAGATATAGTAAAAGTAGGTCAAATTGTTAAAGTCTATGTTTGTGATATAAATAAAGAAAAACAAAAAGTAAGTCTTTCGCTAATTCCTTTAACCTAGAAAAAAGTTTATGGAATTAATTTTTACAAGTAATGCAAGATATTAATATGAAGTATATTTTAAAAATATTTAATTAAAATCAGATTTTAAGAAAAGGTGATAAAATGATTAAAAGTAGCAAAAAGTACTCTAAGAAAAGTAATAATAAAATTAAAAATAAGAATAATAATCTAACTATTATGGAAAAGCAATTATTAAAAAAACCAACTAATCATGAAAAAGCCAAGTTTTCTAAAGATATTCAAAGTAATTTAGAAAAAGAGAGCAAATTTAATTCTAAAACTGAAATAAAGATGCAAAAAGTAAAATCAGCAAATAAAATTAAGTTTAATTGTCTTGAAAAGTTATCTAAAACAAAAAAACAGCCTTTAATTCTTATTACCCTAATTACTTTTTTATATTTAGAGCTTTTCTATAAAATTAGTATCTTTGGTTTAAAAAATATTTTTCAGCCCAATACTTTAATTTTACTCTTACTATTGTTGCCCATAAGTAGTATTATTGCTACCCTTGGTAACATAACAAAAAGTTCTAAAAAAAATAAAGTTATTTATTTAAGTCTAATTAGCGTTATAACTGTATTTTTCAATGTTGCCTTGATTTTTAAAAAAGTTTTTAATACCTATTTTTGTCTATCCTTGTTTGGCTTATCTGACCAAGCCATTGCTTTTACTGGCACTGCCATTTTAGAAATATTTAAAAATATCTTCTTTATTATCGGACTTTTTGTACCATTTATCCTAACCTTAATTTTTCAAGAACATATCAATTTTCATTATCTAAACAAAAAAGAAGGAGCTCTAAATTTATTATGTTTGTTTTTGAGTATTCCTCTTTTTGAAATAATAACTTATTCAACTAAAGAAAAAGAAAATTCTATATATCATTTATTTAATATAACTTATAACAATGCCCTTAATATTGAAAAAGTTGGTGTTCTTCCTGCCCTATATTTAGATTTTAAAGAGCTGATTTTTAAATATGATGCCAAACTTACTGAAGAATTACCATCAATACCAGATATTACTGATACCAATACTAATGATAGTAGTAAAGAAAATCAAGAATCATCTTTAAAATATGATTACAATAACTTAAGCATTGATTTTGAAAATCTTATAGCTAATGAGAAAAATAAAACCTTACTTAGTATGCACAAATACTTTCAAAATGCCGAAGGTACTTTAAAAAATGCTTATACTGGTCTTTTTAAAGATAAAAATTTAATTGTCATCATGGCTGAAAGCCTTAACACCATTGGTATTCGCGAAAATATTACCCCAACTCTTTATAAACTTGCTACCGAAGGGTTTAACTTTACCAACTTTTATACTCCTGTCAATTTAAGTACCATTGGAGGCGAATTTCAAAACTTAACTGGACTATTTGCTAACTTAAATGATTTAAACAAATATTTTCGGAAAGGAACTAATTATTTTCCCTTTGGTTTGGGTACCGCTTTTAATAGGGAAGGTTATGATGTCAAAGCCTATCATGCAAACGACGCTTCGTTTCAAAATCGTAACACTTACCTAAAAAATATGGGTTTTGACTATTTTAAAGCTAAGGGTACTGGTCTTGAAAAACTTATGGATTGTAATAAATGGCCCGCTAGTGATGATGAAATGGTTAAGGTAACAACTAATGAATGGATTAATTCGGAAAAATTTTTAACCTATTATGTGTCAGTTTCTTCTCATATGCCTTATAATAGAAGTGGCAACGCCATGGTAACTAAGAATTGGTCATTAGTTAAAGACCTTAATTATAGTGATGAAGCTAAAGGTTACCTAGCTAGTGTTATTGAACTAGATAAAGCAGTTGCTAATCTAATAAAGGCTTTAGAAGAGGCAGGTAAACTAGAAGATACAGTAATTGCTATTATCCCTGATCACTATCCGTATAGTATGAATATAAATTCTATAAATGAGTTATCTACTTTTAAAAGAGACGATACTGTCGAAGTAAATCATAGTTCCTTAATTATTTGGAATGCTAGTACCCCAAGTGTTACAATAGATAAAACCGCAAGTCAATTAGACTTCTTGCCAACTATTTATAACCTGTTTGGGATTGATTATGATTCTCGTTTATTTATGGGTAAAGATATTCTGTCAACAGAGACTGGTCTTGTTTATTTTCAAAATAAAAGTTGGGTTAGTGATTATGGAACCTATTTTGCTAGTAGTGGAAAGTTTGTTCCCAAGGACGGTAAAGAAGTAGATAGCGATTACATTGCTAATATAAATAAGATAGTTGCTAATCGTATCAACATGAGTAAACTTATTATTGAAAATGATTATTATCGTAAAGTTTATCCAGATAAGTAAAATAAAAGCGGGTTCTTGTTAGAAAATAAGCATCGATATAAAAAAGCAAATTTAAATAAAAATATTAAAAAAGAAGTAAAAACAGAAAAGATAAAGAAAATCTAAAAATAAAAAATTAAAAAAATTCAAAAAAAGAAAGGCATCAGTAATTGATGAAGTAAAATTATGTGTGGAATTGCAGGATTTGTTGATAAAACAATTAAAAATAAAGAAAAAGTTATAAAAGATATGGCCGAACGCATTAAATATCGTGGACCTGATGGAGAAGGGTATTTTATTGATGATGAAGTAGCACTTGCCCATCGCCGTCTAGCCATAATCGACCTATCTAGTGGTGGGCAACCTCAATATAATGAAGATAAGTCATTGGTTATCGTTTTCAATGGTGAAATATATAACTTTGTGGAATTAAAAGCTGAACTTAAAAAAAGTGGTCATAAATTTACTAATAAAAGTGATACCGAAGTTATAATCCATGGTTATGAAGAGTGGGGAGTTGAAGTAACTAAGCATTTGCGTGGTATGTTTGCCTTTGCTATCTGGGATACTAAACAAAAAACTCTATTTATTGCCCGTGATGGTTTTGGCATAAAACCTTTATATTATGCTAAGTTTGGTAATAGCTTTATGTTTGCCTCTGAAATAAAAGCATTTTTAGACCATCCTAAATTTAAGAAAGAATTAAATAAAGAAATATTAAGTAGTTACTTATGCTTTAACTCAACCCCAACAGAAGAAACCTTCTTCAAAGGTGTTTATCGAGTTGAACCGGGGTATCAAATACTTTATAAAGATGGCAAAATAAATAAAAGTCAATTCTTTAAACTAGAATTTGATGAAACTAATGAAGACATGGATACTATTGTAGAAAAAATTAGAAAAGCTATGGAAAATTCCGTAAAATATCATCAAATTAGTGATGTTGAAGTTGGTTCCTTCTTATCAAGTGGTATTGATTCTTCTTACCTAGTATCTATTGCTAAACCTGATAAAACATTTACAGTCGGCTATGATAATCCTAAATATGATGAAATTAAATATGCTAAAGATTTAGCCGATAAACTAGGCATTGAAAATAAATCGAAAAAAATAACTAAAGAAGAGTATATGAAAGCTTTTCCTAATATTATGTATCATATGGACGAACCACTTGCTGACCCCTCAGCCATCGCTCTATACTTTGTAGCCGAGATAGCTTCCCAAGATGTTAAAGTTGTAACATCAGGCGAGGGCGCCGATGAATTATTTGGAGGATACTTATCATATCGGGAGGAAGTTGACCAAGCTTGGTATATGAAAATACCTTATCCAATTCGTCATGTTGCCTCCTTAGTAGCTGGTTTATTTCCCGAAGTTCGTGGTTTTAACTTTGTTTACCGAAGAGGCCGTAAGTTAGAAGATTATAATATCGGTCTAGGAAGAGTTTTCCGTGATGAAGAAGCCCAAAAAATAGTAAACTTTAAAAATCAAATTAATACTAAAGATATCGTAGCACCAACATATGCTGAATATAAAAATAAAAGTGATTTAGTAAAACGCCAAGTAATTGATTACTACTATTGGTTAGTTCAAGATTTTCTACATGCTGTTGATAGAAATACGATGATGTTTGGCTTAGAGGCAAGAACCCCTTTCTTAGATAAAGAAGTTTATGAAGTAGCCAGACACTTACCAAGTTATGCTAAAGTAAATAAAGAAACAACTAAACCAGCCTTAAGACTTGCGGCTCAAAAAAGCATTCCTAATGAAGCTTATAAGAAGAAAAAATTAGGCTTTCCCGTTCCTTTAAGAGAATGGATTAGAGAAGACGACTTATATAACGAAATAAAGACTAAGTTTGATAGTCCAGTTGCTAAAGAAATATTTGATCATAAGCGTATTATTAAACTTCTAGAAGATCATAAATCAGGTAAAAAGGATTGTTACAAGAAAGTTTGGACTATTTATACCTTCTTAGTTTGGTATGAACAGTTTTTTGCATAAATAGAAAATACATAAGATTCTTACCGTCTTATGTATTTTTTTACATTTAATCAATTTTACTATAACTATAGAAATAACAAAACAAAAAAATTTGTTCTCAAAATTAATAAAAAAGTTATTTGTCATACTAATTAACAATAGAAATTATTAATAATGATTATTTTAATCCCTGTTCTATTCAACTCTAATAATTAATGAAAATAGGTAATTGACTTTAAATTTAAAGTGTAATATCCTAGAAATGTTAACAAAAACGATTAAAGGGTGATGATTTTATGCACAATAAAGTATTAATTGTTGAAGATGATACCGATATTGTAGAACTATTAAGACTATATTTAGAAAGCAGTAATTATATCACATCTGCCGCTAGTGATGGCTTAATGGCACTTGATATCTTAAAAAAAGAAAAAATAGATATAGCCCTAGTTGATATAATGATGCCAAAAATGGACGGCTATACCTTAATAAAAGAAATTAGGAAGATAAGCAATATCCCAATTATTATAATATCCGCTAAGACAACTGATACAGACAGAGTCTTAGGACTGAAAATTGGTGCTGATGCCTATATCACAAAACCTTTTAATCCCTTAGAAGTTGTGGCATATGTTGAGGCCGTTTTGCGCCGCTTTTTAAAACTTGGAACCGATAGTAATAGTAATATCCTTCAAGTTGGAAATCTATCTTTAGAAATGGATAAATATATCTTAAAAAAAGATGATAAAATCATTCCTCTAACTTCTACTGAAATGAAAATGATGGTTATGTTTATGCAATCACCAAATCGTGTATTTACCAAATCCCAAATATATGAATATATTAATGGCGATTATTGTGATAGTGATGATAATACTATGATGGTCCATATCTCTAACTTAAGAAGTAAACTCGAAAATAATCCCACTAATCCTAAATATATTGTAACGGTAAGAGGTTTAGGCTATAAATTGGTGCCATATGAAGAAAAATAAAAGTTTAATAACTATTTGCTTAATTCAATTCTGTGTTTTAGCCCTTTTAGTAGCGGCTTTCTGTTTTATTGGAAATTATATTAGCAATTACATTTTAAATAATAGCTTTTCTACTATCTATGATCTATTAAATTATGAAGATGCCCTAAAAAATGATGCCTTTAAACGAATTCCTATTCAAAAAATAAGTGGAAGTAACTTTGCAATTTATGATGAAACCCTAACCCTTTTATATACATCAGATAAAAATATTACTGATAATCTTAACCATGAAGATATTTATTTTATTAATAATAGTGCTAACGATATATACTATGATATGATTTCGCGTAAAGATGAAAAAGGTAATTTAATTTATGAACTATATGAAACTATTTATGATGAAGATACTTCTAGTAATATTACTACAGGTTATGTCCAACTTGATTCTGATTATAAAATAATTGGGGGCAACTTATTTAAAGATTATACCATTATTACGCCTCATCAATTAGAGCTAATAAGAGGAATATATCAAGATAACAAAAGTATTGAAAGATATGACTATGCTACTTATGATAATCAATCCAGAATTTTAATCTTTGTAAGTCCAAGTTTTACTATGGATACCTATAATGCCGCCGTTAATAAAAGTAAAATGGTCTGGATAATTGGTATTCCTATAATGATATTGTTAGTCTTAATTAGTTCTTGGCTCTTTGTAATAAAAATGAAAAAAAGCCTAAACACTTTAAGTAATGCTATTTTTAAATATCAAAATGGCGATAAATTAGATGTTACAAGTAATAACTTACCCAAAGAATTTAAAGATATAACAGATAGTTTTAATAAATTAATGACTAGATTAAATAAAGCCTTAGATGAAAAAATGCAAATGTATCAAGAACGACAAAGAATAATTGCTGATGTTTCTCACGATTTAAAAACACCACTTACTGTAATTCAAGGTTATTCTAAGGCCTTTATTGACGGATTAGTTCCTGATATTAAAAAAAAGCAATATATGTATGCTATTTATAATAAAAGTATTATTGCTGTAAGTCAGTTAGAAAGCTTGTTTTCCTATATTAATATGGAACATCCTGAGTATAAATTAAATAAAGAAAGAATAGATATAAATAGTAAGACTAAAGATTATTTAGCTGAAAAATATAATGAAATAGAACTAAATAAGTTTAATATTGAAGTTGATATTCCTGATAATGAAGTCTTTGTAAATATTGATTTTAATGCTTTTAAACGAATATATGATAATTTAATTAGTAATACGATGAAATATAATAAATCGGGCGTAACTATTTACTTTAAAATTACTTCTGATAAAACGCATGTTTATCTCAGGATCGGAGATAATGGCATTGGCGTTGCCGATAATATTAAAGATACTATATTTAATGCCTTTGTTACTAGTAATGAGGCTAGAACTAGTGGTAAAGGTTGTGGCTTAGGAATGGCTATAGTTAAAAGATTAGTTGAGTTAAATGATGGGAGTATTGAACTTAAAAACAGCAAAGGAAAATGGAAAACTATCTTTTTAATTAAATTAAAAAAAGATTCTTAAGAAAAATTAAGATAAAGTTTATGCTATTTTAAACTTTATCTTTTAAAATAGTAATTGTGATTTTTATGAATAATGTATTAGAATACTTAGAAAATATTGATATTAATAATACCAATGGGATAAGAGATATTAAACATTTTATCTCTTATCAAGATTTAAAAGAAGATAGTAAAAGAATTGGCTCCTTTTTAGCAGCAAAGGTTTCTCCTAGAAGTCCTATCCCCATTTATATGGAAAAAGGTGCTTCGTGTGTTTCCTTATTTATGGGAAGTCTTTATGCTGGTTGCTTTTATACTCTACTAAATACTTCCTTACCCGCTAAAAGATTAAATGACATTTTACAAGTTTTAGAAGGCAATTTCATTTTAACCGACTATGAACATTTAGAAACAGCCCACACTTATTTTCCCGATAAAACTATTTATTGTTATGAAGATATGGTTAAATCAGAAATTGATTCCTCTTTACTAAAAACAAGAAGAGAAGCCTCTTTAAGTATTGATCCAGTTTATGCCAACTTTACTAGTGGTTCTACAGGCGTTCCTAAAGGAGTCTTAATAAGTCATGATAATATTATTTCTTTTATCAATACCTTTACTTCTACTTTCCAAATAACAGAAAATGATTGTCTTGGTAATCAAGCCCCTTTTGACTTTGATGTATCCGTTAAAGATATTTATAGTGCTTTAAAAACAGGGGCCATGCTTGTAATTGTTCCTAAAGAATATTTTTCGCAACCAGCCTTATTACTAGATTATTTAGATGATAATAAGGTTACCACTTTAATCTGGGCAGTATCAGCGCTATGTTTACTTTCTAGTTTTCATGGTCTAGATTATAAAAAGCCTAAAAATATTAATAAGATTTTCTTTAGTGGTGAGATTATGCCTATTAAACACTTAAATAATTGGTTAGAGGCTTATCCTCAAGCCCAGTTTGTTAACCTTTATGGACCTACAGAAATAACCTGTAATTGTACTTATTATATAATTGACAACCACAAAAAATATGATGTCATTCCTATCGGTAAAGCCTTCTTAAATCATCAAGTTTTTTTACTAGATAATAACAACTTAGAAATAACCGCTCCCGATATTAAAGGGGAAATTATTGTTAAAAGTAAAACCGTAGCGTTAGGTTATTATAACGATTTAGTTAAAACTAAAGCCGCCTTTATTCAAAATCCTCTCAATAACAAATATTTAGATATAGTGTATAAAACGGGTGATTTAGGGTATTATCATGATGGCAATCTCTATTTTGCAGGGCGTAGTGATTTTCAAATTAAATATATGGGACACCGCATTGAATTAGAAGAAATTGATAAAAATATAACTAACATGGCTAATGTCATAAGAAGTACGACTATATTTAT
This sequence comes from uncultured Bacilli bacterium, assembly GCA_934095825.1. The sequence goes on from CAKOKQ010000003.1 coordinate 37,504, forward strand.
CCCTGATAAAGAAAAATTAGTTTGTTTCTATGTGGGCTCTATCGATAGAAAAGAATTATATACTAATTTAAAAAAAGAATTACCAATATTTATGGTTCCTACTAAGTATTATAAATTAGATAATATGCCCCTAACTAAAAATGGTAAAGTTGATAGAAAGGAATTAAAAAGATTATATGTTGCAAATTTATAAAGAAATTACCAAACAAGTTAAAACCCCTTGTTATGTATTTGATATTAATGAATTAAAAAAAAGAGTTACCTATTTAAAGACTAATTTACCTGATAATATCAATCTATGTTTTGCCCTAAAAGCCAATCCTTTCTTAGCCACTTCTTTAAAAAATATGGTTAATAAATTTGAACTTTGTTCTTATGGCGAATACAAAATCGCCAAAAATAGCGGTATTAAACCAGCCCAAATGGTTGTATCTGGCGTTTATAAAAACTATGAAGAATTAAAAGAAATTATAAGTTTAAAAGAGCCAAAAATTTTAATAACCATTGAATCCCTTAACCAATTAGATATGATTGAAAAAATAGGTCAAGAACTAAAAATTACGATTAAAGTTTTATTAAGATTAACCAGTAATAATCAATTTGGCCTTAGTAAAAATGAAGTAATAAAGATTTTAGAAAATAGATATTCATATCAATATCTAAATATCATCGGTTTACATTATTTTTCTGGAACTCAACATTTTTTATTAAAACATATAAAGAAAGATATTGACTATATTGATGAATTCTTAACTGAATTAAAGAATAATCTTGGTTATTTAGCTGAAGAATTAGAATTAGGCTTGGGATTACCTGTAAGTTATTTTAAAGAAGAAAAAGAATTTACAGAAAAAGAATTTCTTACAAGTGTTTCAAGTTATTTAAAGGATATGACATATCAAGGTCATATTACATTAGAATTAGGTCGTAGTATATCCTCATCTTGTGGAACTTATTTAACTAAAGTTGTAGACTTAAAAAATAATGCTGCTGGTAATTTTGCTATTGTTGACGGGGGCATTAATCATATAACTTATTATGGTCAAATGATGGCCATGAAACATCCCGAGGTTTTATTATATCCAACTAGAAAAGGAAAGACGGAATCATATAACATTTGTGGAAGTTTATGTACGATAAACGATATTTTAGTTAAAGATTTAGAAGTAAGTAATATTAAAACAGGCGATATTTTGGCATTTAAACGAGTAGGAGCCTATGCCATGACTGAGGGTATTAGTTTATTCTTAAGTAGAGATTTACCCAATGTTGTTTTAATAAATGATAACCATATTGAGGTAGTAAGGAATAATGTTAAAACTTATCCTCTTAATATGGCTAGAAAGGAGAAATAAAATGGAAAAATTAATAGAAATGTTAGAAGAATTAAATCCAGAAATCGATTACACAACCGAAGAACATCTAATAGATAATCATTTATTAGATAGTTTAGCAATTCTTTCCTTAATAGGTGATATTGAAGATGAATTTGATGTTGAAGTACCAACTACCCAAATTATCCCTAGTAATTTTAACAGTGCTCAGGCTATTTGGAATTTAATTCAAAAATTAGAGGAAAATTAGTATGCAATATTGTGATTTAGGGTATGTTGCCTTATTTTTACCCATTGTCATTATACTTTACTTTCTAACTTCAAAAAAACATCGTTACAAAATCTTATTAGGAGCAAGTTTTATCTTCTTTTATCTTTTAAGTAAAAAATTAATTATCTACTTAATATTTTCAGGTCTTTCTATTCATCACTTTGGATTGTGGCTTGAACACCTAAAAAGTTTGAAAAAAGAAGAGTTAGCATCGGGTGCAGATAAAAAACAAGTAAAAGAAAAATATAAACGCCAAGAAAACAAAGTCATAATACTTGCTCTTTTCATTCACTTAGGGCTTTTAATAGTCTTAAAATATTCTAGTTTTATTGGTAATAATATCAATAATCTTTTAAATCTGATTCACTTAAATTATCAGTTAAAAGTTCCCCATTATATTATGCCTATTGGTATTTCCTTTTACACACTTCAAGCCTTAAGCTATATTATTGATGTTAAAAATGGGACCATTGCTGCTGATGATAATCTAGGAAGATTAATGCTTTATTTAGCCTTTTTTCCTAGTATCATGGAAGGACCAATTAGTCGTTATAAGGATACCGCTGAAAAATTATATAGTGGGCAACCTCTTAACTATCAAAATTTAACTTTTGGTTATCAACGAATTTTATTTGGCATGTTAAAGAAAATGATTGTGGCCGACAGGCTAAATATTATTGTAAAAAATATATTTAGTAACTATCCTAGTCTTGGCGGAGCCGTTATTTTAGCAGGGGCTTGCTTTTATACGATTCAATTATATATGGACTTTGCCGGAACAATGGATATTGTGATTGGTAGTGCTGAAATATTTGGAGTTAAATTACCAGAAAACTTTAAGCAACCTTTCTTTTCCAAAAATATTAGTGAATTTTGGAGTAGGTGGCATATTACTTTAGGAGCCTTCTTAAGAGATTATGTTTTTTATCCATTATCCTTATCTAAAAATTTAAAAAAACTAACTAATTTCGGTCGTAAACATTTTGGTAATCATTTTGGCCCTCTTTTAAGTGGCGCTATCGCCCTCTTAGTAGTTTGGCTTTTAAATGGTTTGTGGCATGGGGCTGCTTGGAATTATATCTTCTTTGGTCTTTACCATTTTACTTTAATAGTGCTAGCAGATTTATTTTCACCCCTAGTTCTTAAGACTTTGAAACTTCTTCATATTAACCGCAATAATTTTTTCTATCGTCTTTTAGAAATGTTTAAAACTACCGTTTTAGTAATTTTTGGTGAATTATTTTTCCGTGCTCATGGCTTGCAGGCAGGGCTTTCGATGTTTAAAAAGATATTTACTACCTTTAATTTAAATGAATTTCCAGAAAATATTTTAAAATTAGGTTTAGATAAATTTGATTTTCGAATAATAATTGTTACCCTATTAATAGTTTTAATTATTAGTATCTTAAAAGAAAAAGGTATTAACATTAGAGAGGCTATTAGTAAAAAGCCAATTTATATTCGTTGGACTTTATATTATGCTTTAATACTATTTATTGTTATATTTGGGGCTTATGGTGATGGTTATATCCCTGTAGATCCTTTATATGCTAACTTTTAGGAGGTATCATGAAAAAAATTTTAAAAGTCATCGTTTTTTTCCTTATTCTTTTCTTGCTACTTATAATAGCATCTTATATAGTTAGTCCTAAAAACAATGGCACTCTTAGTCCTGATAAACACATTGATAATGCCAGCGGCCCTCTTGCTGAAAAAGAAAATTCTATTGATGCCTTAGTAATTGGTGATAGTGAATCATTTGCAGCTATTAGTCCCTTAGAAATATATAAAAATTATGGTTATACTATGTATGTTAGTGGTACCTCTGGTCAATATTTATATGATAGTTATAACTATTTTCTAAAAACTCTTACTAAACAAAAACTAAAAGTTCTAATTCTAGAGACCGATGCCATTTATCGAAAAATACCCATCAGTTATAATTTTCGCTTTTGGATGGGAGAGTTTATTCCTGTATTTCATTATCATAATCGCTGGAAACAAATGACTATGCAAGATTTTAAGATGGAAATGGCTTATAATTATACCGATACTTTTAAAGGCTATGATTTTTCTTTAAATATAAATCCGGCAACTAATCCTAATTATATGGAATATACTGAAGGAACAGAAAAAATAGATAAAATAAATAAATATTATTTAGATTTAATTAAAAAGAAGTGTGATGAAAATGATATTTCCTTTATATTAGTTAGTACACCTAGTACTGTTAATTGGAATTATCGTCGTCATAACGGGATTAAACATTATGCTAGACAAAATAAAATTAAGTATTTAGATTTAAATATTGATAATAAAGCCATGATTGATTGGAGTAAAGATACTAGAGATATGGGTGATCATTTAAATTACTATGGTGCCTATAAAGTTAGTACTTACTTAGGAAATTATTTAAGTAAATTAGATATATTAAAAGACCATCGGGGTGATGATTATTATTCCTCTTGGGATACTGCCTTAAAACCTTATCAAGATGAAGTAAAGAAGGCTAATCAAAATTAATAATCTAAAAAAATTATTGCCAAATTATAAGTATTATGTTAATTTTTAATAGGAAAGAATGAAATAATATGAATGATGAAAAAATAGAAACAATTAAAATTAATACCAATAATATGGAACAAAATCTTAACAATAACCATTTAAATAGCAATTTACCTATAGATAATAAGATTGCAACTGATAGTAATTTAGAAATCATGGACTTTGATTTAGATGAAGAAAATACTACTACCAAGGCGATTAAAGATAAAAAAAGTTTTACAAAAACCGCCTATGCTTCTGATTATGACACTTACATAAAAGTAGTGGCCTTAGCATTCGCCGAGGGTGGTGGTAAATCTAAGGATAATTGCGTAGAAAATGTTTCCAATGTGGTTTCCTCAGTCTTAAACAGGGTTGATGATGGAAGATTTGGTGGTCATGATGTAATTTCAGTTATCTCTGCTAAAAACCAATATGCAGGTTATGAAAATAAAAATTATAAAGAAATAATTCAAGCTTTTAAAAATGGTAATATTGGTGATTATATGTCAGATGACCAACTAATAGCTATATACAATTTATTAGATGATGAAAAAAGAACCACTAGTTGCAATAGCTTTCGTGGTAATGGTAAAACTAATAAATTCTATAATATGTAGTATATTTATATAAAAAGACTTAAAAAGGACTTGCTTAATTAGAATGTTTAAGTATATAATATGACTTGTAAACGAGAAAAGAGATTTAAAAGTAGTAATATAAAAATATTATTTAAGAGAGTTTGTGGTTGGTGTAAATAAACATAATATTTATATGAACTTGTTTAAATTAGTTTAAATGGGTAATTCCTATATCAATTAAGAGTATAATTTTAAGGTGGTACCGCGTAAATTCGCCCTTATTGGGTGTTTTGCGTGGTTTTTATTATATTAATAAAAATTATATATCATTAAAAATTATTACTAATAAATTAATAGTTAGAAAGAGGAAAAAGTATGAATTGGGTAATTAATAATTTAATTTTCTTTATTATAGTTTTCTTGATGGTATACATCTTTTGCTATTATATTGCAGGTCGAATTAAAGTTCCTAAAGAAAAAAATAAAGATAAAAGTACTGGTAAAGGTAAAAAACAACGCCCTTTTAAGTATACTAACGAAGGAAAACTGATGGTTATTCGCTATAACTTAGATGAGAAAAAAGTTGATTATCAAGAGCTACTAAAATGGACAAGCTTTTGTAACGCTTTTGTTATCAGTTTGACCTGTACAATAATTAGTAATATTCCGCTGAAAATGTACTTTCAATTAGCAATTGGATTTATTATCCTCTTTGCATTAATTTATAGTATTTTTGAAATAGTAGGACGACATTTAAATAAGAAATGGGGAAAAGAAAATGAGTAATTATACAAAAATTGAAAAAAAATGGCAAAAATATTGGGAAGAACACGAAACTTTTAAAGCAATAACTGGTAGTAGTAAAACACCATATTATGCTTTAGTAGAGTTTCCTTATCCATCTGGAGCAGGTCTTCATGTTGGTCATGTGCGTAGTTATACGGCTTTAGATGCCTTATCAAGAATGAAAAGAATGCAGGGATTTAATGTTTTGTTTCCAATGGGGTGGGATGCTTTTGGCGCCCCTGCCGAACAATATGCGATCAAAAATCATATTCATCCAAAGGATGCTGTTAAAGCTAACATAACTAACTTTAAGAAACAAATGCAATCTTTAGGTTTTAGCTTTGACTGGTCAAGAGAATTTTCAACAACGGATCCTGAGTATTACAAATGGACCCAATGGCAATTCTTACAATTTTATAAACATGGTATGGCTTATAAAGCGACTGTGCCTGTAAACTGGTGTCCAAATTGCAAGACCGTACTTTCTAATGAAGATGCCGCAGGTGGCGTTTGCGAAAGATGTGGGAGCCCTGTTGTTCAAAAAGAAAAATCCCAATGGATGTTAAAAATGAGCAGCTATGCCGAAGACTTGCTTAAAGGTTTAGATGATACTAATTTTGCTCCTAAAGTTAAATTAGGTCAAATTAACTGGATAGGTAAATCAACCGGAGTTGAAGTCGATATTGATATTGTCGGTGGTGGTAAATTTCAAATCTTTACAACCTGCATTGAAACTATTTATGGTATAACTTTCTTTGTTATTGCTCCCGATGGTAAACTAATTAAAGAATTAATGCCTCGTGTAGAAAATAAAGAAGAAGTTATGGCCTATATTGAAGAGACAGCTAAAAAATCTAATATGGATCGTACTGAACTTAATAAAGATAAGACTGGCTGTCTAGTTAAAGGCATTAAGGCTATAAATCCCGTAACTGGAGCACAAGTTCCTGTTTTCTTAGGTGATTTTGTTCTAGGTGATTATGGTACAGGAGCTGTTATGGCGGTTCCCGCTCATGATCAAAGAGATTTTGAGTATGCCCAAGTTCATAATATTCCTATGACCGAAGTAATCACGGGCGGTGATATAACTAAAAGTGCTTATGCTAAAGAAGAATATCTAGAAAATAAAGAAGCTAAACTTATTAATAGCGATAAATTTAACGATCTTTCTGTTATGGACGCTAAAGAAGCTATTACTAAATATTTAGAAGAAAAGGGTATTGCCCGCAGGGTTAATAACTATAAAATGCGTGATTGGATTTTCTCTCGTCAAAGATTCTGGGGCGAACCAATTCCTATGATTTATTGTGATAAATGTGGTTGGCAACCAGTTCCAGAAGACCAGTTACCTTTGCTACTTCCTGATGTTGCCGAGTATGAACCAACTGATAACGGTGAGTCTCCGCTTGCTAAGATTACCGATTGGGTTAACTGCCAATGTCCAAAATGTGGTTGTCCCGCCAAACGAGAAACGGATACCATGCCTAACTGGGCGGGCTCAAGTTGGTATTTCTTAAGATTTATGGATGCTCATAATGATTCATGTTTTGCTGATTATGAGGCCATGAAATATTGGAATCATGTTGACTGGTATAACGGTGGTATGGAACATACAGCTAGACACCTACTTTATGCTAGATTCTGGGTTCAATTCCTATATAATATCGGTCTTGTTCCTCATAAAGAAATGATTTGGACTCGTGTTTCTCACGGTATGGTTTTAGGACCAGATAATCAAAAGATGAGTAAGTCTAAAGGTAATGTTATCAATCCTGATGATATTGTTAATGAATATGGAGCCGATATCTTAAGAGTTTATGAAATGTTTATGGGCGATTATCAATCTGATGCCCCTTGGTCAACAGATTCCTTAAGAGGCTGCAAGCGTTTTGTTGAAAAAATTATTCGTTTAAAAGACAAAGTAAATAAAGAAGAAGGATACTCTAAGAACCTAGAAAGTATCCAACATAAAACCATCAAAAAAGTTACTAATGATATGACAACTATGGGTTATAATACGGTGGTTTCAAGCTTAATGATTTTAGCTAATGCTTATGATGCCCAAGAAGAGATTACTCCTATGGATTATAATTTATTATTGACATTACTTAACCCAATGGCTCCTCATATTACCGAAGAATTAAATGAACAAACTGGCTTTAAACCAATCTGTGAATCGGAGTGGCCAGTTTATGATGAAGCTAAAACCGTTGATGAAGAAAAAGAAATTGGGGTTCAAGTAAACGGCAAGTTACGCGCTACTATTAAAGTAAATATTAATGATGCCGAAGATACTTTAAAAGAAAAAGCTTTATCTGAAGAGAATGTCAAGAAATTTACCGAAGGAAAAGAAATTGTCAAAGTAATTGCTATTAAAGGAAAAATTGTTAATATTGTTGTTAAATAATAAAAAGTTTATTTGTAAGAATGTAGAGTAAGCGATTTTATGATTACTCTGGAATAAAAATGTTTCGATATAAAAAAGATTTGCCAAACAATTAGACAAATCTTTTTTAGTTTAAATATTTCTTATTCATTATTATTAGCGCTTGTTACTAGCTCTTTATTATTGGTTGATTTTTTATTTCGAATGTATAAGTGTTTTGATTAGTTAGCATATCATAAAGACAACTTCCCCTTAATTCTAAATTATAACAATCCGTATTTTTATAGTTTTCTTTAATTTTTTTAGTCTTTATATATCCTTGACCATTTTTATTAAATCCTAAAACTCTTAAGTAATTTTCATCTTTATAATCTTTTTCAATTCCTAAAACAATATGTAAAAACATTCTATTTAAGCGATTATAAGTATATCGTTTAGTTTTAATTTTTGAAATTAATTCTTTTAGTGAATGACTTTCCATAATCACCTTCTTCAATAAATTATCAATACCTTCACTAACATCTAAATAACTATCTAAACTTTTAGTAGTCATAATTTTTAACTTTAGCATTTTAAAATATAAATCATAATCGGGTTTAATTAATACTTTACTACAAGGCGTAAACTTACTAACATCTTCATTATCCAAGAAACGCTTTCTGATATTACTAGCACTTACGATAATATCAGTACTTTGGGTATCTAAATACTCATTGGTTCTTTTAATTGTTTGCACATCTATATTTTTATTAATTTTATTTATGGCTTTTAAGTAAGATATTCCTAGTAAATCATTAGCTTTAAATTCAAAATTAACTTCTAAAGCCTTTGCTAGAGCCGAGGGATAATTGCACCCTTTATCCAAATATTCTTTTACTTTTTCTTGGTATTTTATATCATCTTGTTTACTTGCTAGCTCTTTTAATAAATTTAAGTTATTACTTTCACTCCCAAAAATTAAAGTATCAATTCCCAAATAGTTTAAAATCTTGATACTTTGATAGGCAAAAATATCCGCACTTTGAACCGTATACATAATAGGAAGTTCTACTACTAAATCAATTCCATATTCTAGACTGATTTTAATCTTTTCCTCCTTAGATAAAATCCCAATATCCCCGCGTTCTGTAAAATAACTACCTAAACATAAAATAATCAAACTATCAGGATACATCTTTTTAATTTCTTTAATCTGATAAATATGACCATTATGTAGGGGATTATATTCTGCAATTAAACCAATTATATTCATTTTCTACCTCACTTTAAAAATTTAAAATGCTTTTTTTAATTTCATAAAGAGTATAACTTAAAGCATAAAAAACCACAAGTATTCTCTTGCATAAAATAACTTTTTAGTATATAATCTTAACTACGAAGGAGAAATTAATTAAATATTTAAATATATTTAATTGATTATATAGTTTATGGAATTTGATTTAAATAAAATTACTGAACAAGGCATCCTTATAGATTCAACCATATCTTTTGGTGAAGAGTATTTGCAAGTTAGTGCAATAAAAAAACTAGATAACATTAAGGTAAGTGGTCGCATTTACTATAGTTTAACTAAAGAAGTAATATTTGTAGGCAATGTAAAAGGCAACATGACTTTAGTAGATGGTTATAGTGGTGATTTAATCGATTATCCATTTAACATTGACTTAGACGAAATACTAGCTGATTTCTCTGAAGAAGATGAAAAAAAGGGCAAAAAGCCCCAAAATAGTCTTGACCTAAAAGAAGTTTTATGGGAGAATATTGTACTGGAAGTTCCCATCGTTGTCTCAAAAGATAATGAAGTAAAAACTAAAAAAGGCGAGTTTTGGGAAGTAAGAGATGAAAATTCCAAAAAAGATGATCCAAGATTAGAGTGTTTTAGAACTCTACTTGATGAAGGGAAGGAGTGAAAATATGGCAGTTCCATTTAGAAGAACAAGTAAAACTAAAAAAAGAATGCGTCGTACTCACTTAAAAAAAGAAGTTGGAGCATTAACTACATGTCCTAAATGTGGTGCTACTATCCAACCTCATCGTGCATGTATGGCATGTGGGTTCTACAAAGGCAAAGATGTTTTAAATAAAGAAACTACAGAAGAAACAACTAAATAGTTTTACTACTACTATCCAAATAGTAGTTTTTTTTAATATTTAATTAAATTATGTTATACTATATTTATAGGAGGATAATATGTGGTGGATTATTTTAATTATCATTGTTGTTTTAATTCTTATTTATTTAGGTTCAACTTATAATTCTTTTGTGGTCCTAAGAAATAGAGTAAAAGACCAATGGGCTCAAATTGATGTTCAATTAAAAAGAAGATTTGATTTAATTCCTAACTTAGTTGAAACTGTAAAAGGTTACGCTTCTCATGAAAAAGATACCTTAGAAGCAGTAGTAAAAGCTCGTAACGAATACTTATCAAGCGATACACCAGAAGGTAAAATTGCTGCTAATAACGATTTAAACAAAGTTGTTACGAAGCTATTCGCACTAGCAGAAAGCTATCCAGAATTAAAAGCAGATACAAGTTTTAGAGAATTACAAACTACTTTAACGGAAACTGAAGATAAAATATCTTATGCTCGTCAATTTTATAATGATGTTGTCATGAAATATAATAACAAAGTAGAAGTCTTCCCAAGTAACATTGTAGCAGGCATGTTTGGATTTAAAACTAGTGCTTACTTTAATGCAACAGAAGAAGAACGCGAAAATGTTAAAGTTAAATTTTAAGGAGAAGAAATTCTTCTTTTTTTCTTATCTACTAATTTATGATTATTTCCCACCCGAAAAAGGATTATTCATAAACTTAAGAAAATTTTATGCTAAAAAAATCTACATTTACCATTTAAAAACAGGTTGCCATCATATTCTCAAATAATTGCCAAGCCCTATAACTTGTGGTATATTAAGTACATAAGGTGATGTTATGCGTGGAAAAATCATTGTAATCGAAGGAACCGAATGTTCTGGCAAAGATACCCAAGTTCATTTACTTGTCCAAAGACTTCGTAAAGAAGGAAGAAAAGTTGAGCATTTTGCTTTTCCAATGTACGATTCGCCAACTGGTAAAATTATCGGTGGTCCCTACATGGGAAAAGAATACATTTGCCCATCTTACTTCAAAGAAAAAGTAACTGAGGTTGACCCTAAGGTGGCTGCTCTTTATTATGCCGCTGACCGTAAATACAACTATAAAATGATAGATAGTTACCTAAAAGAAGGCTATGATGTTATTTTAGACCGTTATGTTGAATCGAATATGGCATATCAAGGCTGCAAAATTCCCGATAAAGAAGAACGATTAAAACTTTATAAATGGCTAGAAACATTAGAATATGACCTTTTAGAACTTCCACATCCTGACTTTACCATTCTTTTACACATGCCCTATAAAATGGTTATGGAATTAAAACGCGGTCGAATCGGTTATGATGATACCAAAGACTCACCCCTTTACATCAAAACTAGTGAAGAAACCTATTTAGAACTTGCTGATATTAACCATCACCATATTATCAGCTGTGTTAAAAAAGACCATTTAAAAGATATGCTAGATATTCACGAAGAAATCTATAACTTAATTAAAAAAGAAGTATTTAAGTAATTAAAATTGTGATAAAATTAGAAAGACGGAGGGGCGTTTTATGGACATAATAACCAGTTTAGAAAACAAAAAAATTAAATATATAAACAAATTAAAAACCAAAAAATTTCGCGATGAAGAAGGCTTATTTATCGTTGAAACTAAACACTTAGTTGAAGAAGCCTATAAAAGTGGTTTCTTAACAGAACTTTATCTTGTAGATACCAATATTGATTCTAATATTTTAGAAGATGAAAAAATCATTAAATACGAAGTAACCAAAGACATCATGAATAAAATAAGCTCTTTGGAAAGTCCTAGCAATTATCTTGGCCTTGTAAAAAAATTGCCGACACTAAATTATGGTAACCGCTTACTTGTCCTCGATAACATTCAGGACCCCGGTAATCTGGGAACCATTATTCGTAGTGCAGTTGCCTTTAATGTTGATACCCTTATTTTAGGTAATGACTGTGTTGATTTATATAATGATAAAACCATTCGCTCTAGTGAAGGTATGCTTTTTAAATTAAACATTTTAAGAGAAGACTTAAATACTTTTTTTAAGGATTTAAAGAATAATAATTACACAATTTATGGAACCAATGTTGTTAACGGTCATATTCTAGGCGACATTAAGTTTCCCAAAAAATATGCTATCGTTATTGGTAACGAAGGAAATGGTATGAAAACTAACCTAAAAAATCTGGTCGACCAAAATATTTATATTCCTATGTCACCACAAGCTGAAAGCTTAAACGCTGGTATTGCTGCCTCAATAATAATGTATGAAATGAGTAAAAATGATTATGAATAATGATTATGTATGTGTAGGAAAAATTGTTAATACCCATGGTATCAAGGGTGAGTTAAGAATTTTAAGTGACTTTGAGTTAAAAAATAAAATATTTCAAAAAGATATTAACCTATATGTTGGTCCTGAAAAAAGAGAATTTACTATAACTTCATATCGTCATCATAAAATGTTTGATATGGTAACATTTAAAGGTATAACCAATATTAATGAAGTGATTAACTTAAAAGGTCTTTTAGTCTATGTTAAAAGAGAGATCTTAAATTTAGATAATGACTCTTATGTTTTAAGTGATTTAATAGGACTTGATGTCTATGATAAAGATAAGAAAATTGGCACTGTAAAAGACTATTACTTAGATAACGGTAATACTTTGTTAGATATCTTGGGAAAAAAAGAATTTTATATACCTTTAAAATCCCATTATATAAAAAGTGTAAATCTTCAAGATAAAAAAATAATAACCGAAGGGGGAAGCAAACTAATCTTATGACAATTGATATTTTAACCTTATTTCCTGATATGATAAAGGGATTTCTTAATGAATCTATTATTAAACGCAGTATTAATAAAGGTCTAGTAACCATTAATATTCATGACTTTCGTAAGTACTCAATGCGTAGCAATAATCAAGTTGATGATACCCCGTATGGGGGTGGGGCGGGAATGGTTTTACAATGCGAACCAATATTCCGCTGCCTTGATGAAATAAAAACACCGGACTCTTATGTTATCCTAGTAACACCTGATGGCAAAACCTATAAGCAAAGTACCGCTAAAACCTTAAAAAACAAAAAACATCTTATTATCATTTGTGGTCATTATGAAGGCTTTGATGATCGCATTAGAAGCCTTGCTGATGCCGAGATTAGCATTGGCGATTACATTTTAACTGGTGGTGAACTGGCAGCCTGCGTTATTACTGATTCCGTTGTTCGGCTACTAGAAGGGGCAATAAATAATGATTCTTTAAGTAGTGAATCCTTTGAAGATAATCTCCTAGACTATCCAACCTATACTAAACCCGCCGAGTTTAGAGGGATGAAAGTACCAGATGTACTCCTAAGTGGCGATCATGCCAAAATAGCTAAATGGCGAGAAAACATGCGCATTCAAAAAACCCAAGAGCGCCGCCCTGATCTATTAAATAAAACAAACGATTAATCTTAATAAATAATAAACAACAAATATAAAAATCCATAAAGTAAGTTAAAAACTTTTACTTTATTATGAGAGGATAAAACTTAAAAAATATTTTTTAAGTAAAAGAAGCATTATGGCATATGTACTAACTAAAAATAAAGATAAATTATCTCTTTATAGTACCCCTGATTTAGAAGGGTATAAATTTAATCCTAAAAAAGAAAAGACCATTATTAGTGTTAACAAAGTAGTAGTGGTAAATCCCATTTTAGTCGATAATATCTTGTCTATTAAATTTCAAGATAAATTTAAAGCTCTTCTAAAATATGCAAGTTATGTCATTAATGATGAAGATGCTTCTAGTACTGATACTGCTATTGTTTTAGACGAAGTTGCTATGTTAAAAGGTATCCTCCTTAATCGCTATCAAAAGTTTCTTAGTAAAGAAAAAGAAATGTTGTTTTTAGAAAAATTAAGATTAATTGAAAATCAGATTCGTAGTAAAGATATTGCTATTAAAATGAATGCTTTTAGAAATCCTCAAGAGTCAATGAGTAGTGGCAAATCAAGATAAGATAATTATATAAAATATTTATTTCTTCCCACCCGCCACTCCCAGAGTAGGGTTGTATACTTGATTTAGTTAAAATAAAAATTCCAAATTTAATGATTTTTTAAAATTTATCATTAAATTTGGAATTTTTTTCTATACATTATTCTTTAAATAAATGATTATGCAAGGCAATATGATTAATAAAATTTAAAAATCATCATCCATTAAGAATTTAAATATATTTAAATGAATAATTCCATCTTGAGAATAATCTTCTTTATTTTTTGATATAACATATTTAGGATAATTATCATCAATGCTTTTATAAGCACCAAACTCTCTTTCTCTAGTTGTTTCTTCAGACAAGTCATAACATGCTTGAATGTATTTTAATTTTTTGTCTTTAGTTGCAATAAAATCTATTTCACCTTTAAGAGTTTTACCAACATAAACTTTATATCCCTTATTAATAAGTTCATTATAAACAATATTTTCAAAACATTGTGAATAATTTACATTTAGATTGTTAGTTTTTATTTTTCTAACTCCCAAGTCGGTCGCATAAAATTTATTAAGAGTTTTAAGAACTTGTTTACCAGCTATATCATAACGATAAACACGATTAACTATAAAAGTGGAGCATAAAGCTTCTAGATACCTATATAAAGTATCATTGGCTATTAAAGTATCATTTTTAGCTAAATAATCAATTACATTAGTTACTGAAAATTCTCTTGTTTCAGTTTCTAAGACATATTGCAATATTTTATTAAAGGAAGTTAAATCAGTTATCTTTAATCTATCAACTACATCTTTTAACAAAATAGAATTATAAACATCTAAAATATAATTTTCTCTAGACTCCTGACTAGCAAATGCAAAACGCATTGGCAAAGTACCCCATTCAAAAATATCTAATAATAGCTTTTCATAATCCTCTTCTTTAGTATTAGTTATAGCAACTGCCTCTTTAAATGATAAAGGATTTATTCGAAAGCTAACATAGCGCCCAGATAAGTCAGTAGATAATTCTAAAAATGTCATTTTACTGTTAGAACCAGTAATAAAGATACTAAATTGGCAGCTAGCTCTAAGCGAATTAATTGCCTTTTCGAAATCATTGACTTTTTGTATTTCATCAAGAAAAACATAGTATGTTTTATCATCTTTAACAAAACTTTTTACATAGCCATTTAGCTGCTTAGCCGTATTTATATCATCATACTCAATCAATTCAAAGTTAATATAAATAATATGTTCATCATCTATGCCATATTGTTTAATTTCTTCCATAATTTGTTTTAATATGATTGACTTACCACTTCTTCTTAAACCATATAATATTTTGATTAAAGATTTAACATGGTAAAAATTTCTAATCTTATTTAAGTAATATTCTCTTTTTAACACAAAATCACCTTCTGAAGTTATTATACTCCATTTTAATTCTAATTAAAAGTTTTTTTGATATACTGGAAAAAAAGCAATAATTAAAAAGTTTTTCCAGTACACTGGAAAAACTTTTTAAAATTGTAGACATTTTTATTTCAATGAAAAATATGACTTAATTAAAAATCTTTTCAGCTTGAAGAAAAAATGAAGTGAAAAGATAATAATACATTCATATCTAGATTTAATTAACCATTAGTCCGCCAAAACTAATTGACTTCTTATTGAAATTAGTTTCTAGAGTCATTGTTAAAAATACAAAAATCAAGTATAGCAATGTTAAATGAAATAAAAACAGTTCCAAATAACCTTTTGGGATTAATAAATTCTGGGAAAATGTCAAAGCAGAATTCAAAGAGTGCCAAGATACTTTACCAAAAACTTTATTCGAAACTATATGCGCTATGTTAAATCGTAATGGTGGTCATATTAATGATAAAGGCAGTATAATAGGAGTGCCACAGGCCAAAATAAAAAACTTGAAAAAAGACTTTGCCAATCTTTGCAATAATTCTCAAAAGATATATCCAAATGTTTACCTTGAAATTCAAGAATATCAACATAAAGATAAAATCATTTTATATATCTATGTTTATGAAAGTTCAGATGTACATAGAAGTGCTAATAAAATATTTGATAGGAATCAAGATGGCGACTATGATATTACTAATAACACTAGTTTAGTAGCTAATTTATATATTAGAAAGAGTAATACTTATTTAGAAAATAAAATTTATCCTTTTGCAACTATGGATGATTTGCGTACTGATTTAATTGATAAAGTAAGAAAAATGGCTTGTAATCGTGTAGTAAATCACCCATGGGCGTCAATGAATAATATGAAATTATTAAAAAGCGCTTCTTTTTATGAAAAAGACTATCAAACTGGTCAAGAAGGTTTTAACTTAGCGTGTATCTTACTTTTCGGTAAAGATGAAACCATCGCTTCCGTTTTATCATATTATCGAACGGACGCTGTAGTTCAGATAAATGATACCGAAAGATATGATGATAAGTTGATATAAGAACTAACTTATTAGAAAGCTATGAAAGATTAACTAGCTTTATTGCTAAACATCTTAATGATAAGTTTTATTTAGAAAACAATATTCGCATTAGTATCAGGGATATAATAGCAAGAGAGTTGTGTGTGAACTTACTAATCCATAGAGAACTATCAAACCCATATCCAGCTAAGTTAATTATTACTAAAAACTCTATAATTACTGAAAATGCCAATAAACCCAAAACAATAGGATATATAGATTTAAATAACTATGCTTCTTATCCTAAAAATCCTAAGATTGCTAGTGTATTTAAAGAGATAGGGTTAGCAGAGGAGTTTGGCTCTGGTATTAAAAAGATAACTAAATATAGTAAAATATATGGTGGTAAAGAACCTGTATTCTATGATGATGATATTTTTAGAGCTGAAGTTGTATATAATAATGATTTAGATGATAAAGAGCAAGAACTTGACTTAACAGAAATTGAAAAAAAGCTATATGAATTTATTAAAAATAACAATGGGGTAACAAGAAAGAAAATAAATAAATTTATATATCCATTACTTGATGAGGAAGAAAAAGAACTTGATAACAAGGTTAGATATATGTTAACTAAACTAAAAAATGAAGGGCTAATAGAAAATACGGGAATTAAAAGTGGCTCACTTTGGAAAAAGGCTAATAAATAAATCAAATATGCAAAAAATCTGCAAAAAACTGTAAAAAATCTGCAATAACATTTTGATTAAATATACTTTCAAGTTTGATAGTCAATAAATCTATCATTATGCTTGAAAGTTTTATTATTAAGAAGTTATATTATTTAATTATCAAATAGTGAAATGTTATAGTGAGAAGATTATTAATTATTACAAATAAGTGAATAATTTTAATAAAAAATTGAGAATAACTAGCAAGTAAGTCGTTATTATTTAAATTCTTGTGAAAAAATCACAAAAAAGCAGAAAATAACCTAAAAAATCAACTTTCTAAACGAAAATCTTACAAGAATATAAGGTTGATTTTTTTTATGTTTAAAAAAATATTTTCAACTACTTGCGTATAAATAAAAAAAATTATATAATACTCTTATAAGATAGGAGGAATAATAATACATGAAAGAAGCAACTGGTGAATTAAATATGACAGTTATTACTGTAGTAGCAATTGCTGCTGTGGCTGCATTCTTCTATGCCTTCATTTGGCCATCAATAAAAAATAATTTGCAAAATACTACACTATGTAATACAGCCGTTTGCCCAGCAGACTGTACTACTGGTGTATGCGATTGTAAATATATAGATGGTAATGAAGAAAAAGAAGTAAAATGCCGTGCTCGTAGTTAAGAGCTATAAAAATTTAAAAAGGAGAAGTCATGAAAGAAGCCACAGGAGAATTAAATTTAACTATAGTTGTAGTTATGGCCGTAGCAGCACTTATGGCTTTTTTCTATACCTTGATATGGCCAATTATCAAGAATAATATGACTGCAAATACTAAGTGTCAAGCAGCTGTTTGTGAAAAATGTACAAACACTGATGGCTGTGAAACAGTAACATGTCATTATAAGGGCGAAACATTTAATTGTGTTTGGAAGGGATAAAAGAATATGAAGGAGTCAATTGGTGTACTAAGTTTAACTAATATAGTTATTGTATTTATATTACTATTTACAGGGTATTTATGCATTAGTTTAAATCAAACTAAAGCTTATAATGTAAAAAGTAGAATCATAAATATAATCCAAGAACATAACGGTATTGGTCCAGATGCCAGAGCCGAAATAAAAGAATATATGAATCAAGTCGGTTATCGTTCAACGGGCAAATGTGATATTGATACAGATGTTAAAAATGCCGCTTATTTTGCTATCGATAGTTCTGGAAATATGACCCAAAATGCCGAAAAAGGAATGATATGTATAACAAGACATACTACGGGTGCTGATACTGATAATGGTCAGTTTCCAAAAGCTGCCTACTATGATGTTAAAGTATTCTTTGCCCTTGATTTACCAATAATTAACAGTGTGTTTAACTTTAACTTAAAAGGAAACAGTAGAGTCGTATTCTGCCCAACTGAAGATGGTGGTTGCAAATGAAAGAGTCAATGAGTGCCACTTGGGAATTCCAAATTATAATTATTTTCATTTTAATCTTTGTAGCTTATTTAACGGTATCAGTTAGTTACTATAAAGTCTTTAAAGCTAAAAATGATATTGTAAGCATTATTGAAAGACAAGAAGGCTTAACAACTGGCCCTACTAAAGCTGTAGGTATTATTAATAATTATTTAATGGGAAATGCTTATAATGCTAAAGGCTCTTGTCAGGTTGGTCAATATGCGGTTGATAACTTATCAAAAGACGCTGTATTAAGAACAGTTAACTCAACTAGTGAAAAATATTATTATTGTGTTAGTAAAGCTGTAAACTTATATGAAGGTGGCGAAATCAAAAGTTATACGTATCGTGTTAAATTATTTTTCTCGTTGAATTTACCTGTTGTTGGCGATATAATAGACTTTAGTGCTGATGGAACTACAATGGAATTAAGAGTCGTTGCTGATAACCTTCCAGTTACTGAATAAGAAAGGAAACAATTTAATTTATGAATGTCATAATCTCTAATCGTTATAGTGAAATGTTAACTAACTTACCCATAGACATCATTAAAAATGTTCGTGGTGAATATGATGCCGATGTAATAGTTAGTAACTTTCAAAACTTCTTCTTTAATAAGATGATTCTAGATATCACGGCAGTTAAAAACTATAAAGATATAACTAATATTCAAAAATTATCTTTTGGTTTAGATATGAATAAAGTTATTTTACTTTTAGATGATTCTAAAGAAGTTAACTCACCAACATACCTTTCGGAACTAGTTTCAATGGGAATATATAACTTTACAAGAAGCGTAGATAACCTAGTCTATTTAATAGATAATCCTAATACCTATAAAGATGTTGCGAGATACCATATGTTAGGAGGAAATCCTAATGCCAATATGAATGTAAGTTTAGAACCAGATAATATTAATTCTAACTTCTTAAATAATTCTATTAATAGAGTATTTATGGGTAGTAGGGTAATAGCTATCAAAAATCTAACTGAACATGCAGGTGCTACTACATTAACTTATATGTTAAAAAAACAACTAGAAAATAATTATAAAACATTGGCTATTGAAGTAGATAAGAATGACTTTATGTATTTTAATGACCAAGATATGCGTAGTGTTACTACTAGCGAATTAGATTCTATTATTAAAAATCCAAATAATACTTATGATATTATCTTAGTAGATATTAATGAATCACCTAAAGCAGCTTCTATTAGTGAAGTATTACACTTAATAGAACCTAGTACCATTAAGTTAAATAAACTTATCAGGACTGATCGTATGGTTTTAACTAAGATGAAGAATTATAAATTAGTACTTAATAAATGTTTATTATCAGATAAAGATATTAAAGACTTTGAATATGAATCCCGTTGTAAAGTATTTGAATCTATTCCTCCTTTAGATGATAAGAAAGAAAGAAATCCTATTTTAAATAATTTATTATATAAAATGGGGTTTGATAAACAAACACCTACTAGTGGCGCTAAGAAGCCTGTAGGTAAGCTATTTGGTATTGTTAAGGATGAGTAATTTTCTTGACAATGTATATATTTTATTGTAATATTTATTTAGAGAAATGAGGAGATGTTTATGTATATTAGTTTACTTGAAACTTTTGCCGAAAGTACTTGTGATACTTTAAGTCCTTTTCTTAGCATTGTTGGCTATGTGGTTATGATTGTTAAGATTGTTATTCCAATTTTACTTATTGTTTTTGGTATGTTAGATGTCGGAAAATCTGTTATTGCTAGTAAACCAGATGAAGTAACAAAGAATTTAAAATCATTTGCTATGCGTTGTGTTGCTGCCGTATTGATATTCTTTATTCCTTCAATTGTTTCGGTATTAATTAATGCAGTAGCCAGTACAAATTCTGATAAACAAGTTGGAGATAATGGAGAGGCTAATAAAAATTGGATTAGATGTTGGCAATTTGTTTTAGATCCAACAAAAAAGCCAAGTCAAAATTAACTATTGTGCTTTTATGCTTTAGACTAATATTTTATTTAAATATTAGTTTTTTTATGTTATAATCGTGGGGTAAGAGGTACTTTATGAAAAAAAATATAAATTATATAATGTTTTTTACTTTATTATTTTTTATGAATATATTTGTTGTAAATGCAGCTAATAATGTGGAAATTAAAGATGGTTCAAGTTATGCTGATTTAAGTCAATATGGTTCGTACTGTCAAACTGATGATATTTCAGACGCTCAACTTGAATATTTAAAGATTGATTACGATTCTAAGGGCAATACAACAGTTCTTGTTAAGAAAGTACCATCTAAAACGATATCTCTTAGCTTAACTTGTAGTGGTACTATAGTTACAGTGAAATTGGAACCATCAGCTGCAAAATACGATGGTTATAACGAAGGCGAAGATAAAAGTACTTATGAATTAACCACCAGACGGGTATTAAGTGCTTATGCTACATGTGAAACAAAAAATAACAGAACCGGTAATGATTTTGATTACATATCGGTAGAAAACTCCTCGGATGGCCCAGTTATCTCAGTAAAGAAAGTTCCAGACAGCGGCACCAGTAGTGAGTTTGTCAAATGTACAACAAGTGATGGCCGCACTAATGAAATAACATTTAAGGTAACTGCCGGTAAATCTTATGTTCCACCATATAAATATGGTAGTAGTAATGAGGAAAAAGACAAAGAAGGCGTTTCCAATGATTGTGAATCAATATTTGGAAATATTAAAGATGATGGTAAAACTTATGATCCCAATAACAACGGATTACCATCAGTTGCCTATGTTTTACAAAAAATCTTTGATTTCATGAAAGTTTTAGGACCACTATTAGTACTAGTATTGTCAATTATGGATTTAGTAAAAGTTGTAGCAAGTTCTGATAAAGATTCGTTGAATAAATTTTTGAAGACAACATCAAAAAGATTGATTTATGCTGTATTATTATTTGTGGTCCCTACAATATTAAACCTTGTATTAAGTTGGGTAACAACATCTAACGGTACTTGTGGAATTCATTAAAAAGGATGTGATAATTTATGAACTTTATATTTATGGCTGCCAGTAATACAATTTTAGATGCTAGTAAAAATGCTGGAATTGGTCAATTCTTATTAGCAATTTTATCGTTTATATGTTTAGCCATTGATAGTGTGGTTTACTTTGCTATAACTGTTGCATATAAATTATTTTTAGCTTTAGCGCAGTTTGAAATTTTTAACAATGAAGCTTTCGATTTCTTAATTAATAGAACATACATTGTTATAGGAGTCGTCTCTTTGTTTGTAGTGGCTTATTCCTTATTAAACAGCATCATTAATCCTGATAATGCTAGTAAAGGTAACAAATCATTTGCTAAAATAGTTAAAAATGTAGTAATAGCAATAGTTGGTGTAGCTATAGTTCCTACTATTTTTAATTATTTCTATTATTTTCAAAGAGTTGTTTTATGTAATAATTTTATACCGAGATTAATATTACAGCAAGTAAACACCGATACTTCAACACTGGAAAATATTGCCACCGAGTTGCCTGAATTAATATTTGAATCATTTTTTTATCCAAATGGTTTAGTAGCTGATGGCAATTCTAATGATAATAATTTTACTGATGACTTGATTACAAGTGAAGCGTCTAAAATTATAATAAATCATAGTAATCCAGTTTATGATACAGATACATATAGTCTTGCCGATGCCTATACTAATGCTAAAAATGGTTATTCGTTTTGGACATCATTTGAACCTTTTATATTTTCTAGTCCAGGTGTTTCGGATAACTCTATCCAATATTTGATTATATTATCAACTGTTGCTGGCGGATACATTGCGTATGTATTTTTAAACTTATGCTTAGACATGGGATTACGCGCAGTTAAATTAGGATATTTAGAGCTAATTGCTCCACTGGCAATTATGACGAGTATTGTTCCGGGGCAAGATGGAGTATTTAAAAATTGGTCAAAGAAAACCATAAGTTGTGCCGTGGAGGTATTTACTAGACTATTTGTGGTGGTATTTGCCGTATATCTAGTTGGTACGGTAAAGAATTTATTACAGCCTAGTTTTGGCTCGACAATCTGTGGGCTTGCTTTGAATCCTGTGTATATTTTATTAATGCGTGCAATTATATATTTTTCAATTTTTGCTTTTGCAAAAAAAGCACCTAAATTCTTTAGCGAAGCAACTGGAATTAAATCAGATGGCTTCAAGATTGGCTTACTGGACAAGATGAAAGAAAATGGTATGGTACAAGCGTTTGGAGCTATCGGAGGTGGGGTCACATCTGGAGTCAGAAACTTTGCTGCTAATGGTGGTGATAATTGGCAAAATGCTCAAAATGCATGGAAAAATAAAAATTATGGAGCTGCATTCAAAGCTGCGGTGAAAGGCGTTGGTGGTGGCATTTCACATCCTGGCTCATTTGTTGCTGGTACAGCAAGCGGCCTAAGAAGAGGGTGGAGTAACACCAAAGATGTAAAAAAATGGAGCGACATAAAAGATGGTGCTGGTAAAGCTGCTGATGAAGCTATGGAAGCTAAATTAAAAAGGGACGATTATAGAGAAAAGCATAAAGCTAATATTCCAATTATCGGCGGAGCAGTTGGATCGGCCATTGGTCATGCCGGAGATGTTTGGAATGATGTTATAAAAGACTATCCTAATTCCCATGCTGCAAATTATAATTTTCAAAATAAACGCCATCAGTCAATTGATGAAATATTAAAAGCTGAAGGTGCAATTGATTCTCAAGTTAAGTCTTTATTAGAAAGTAAAAAAGCCAAGTTAGAATACAATGGAGAAACATTATTAGATATAAGAAATGCAAGAGACGACGCTGATCAAGCATATAACGCTGCTGCTGATGCATTAGCACAAGCTAAAGTGGATGGCGATGCAGGTGCTATAGCCAGAGCTACTGCTGCCCTAGATAATGCCTTAGATGCGCGTACTGAAGCTAGAAAAAAGGTTGTTGACGCAGAAAGGGCAATAAAGAAAGATATTAGATTAGGAAATGTTGACGATGTGATAGGTTATAATGAAGCTGGTCAACTAAATCAGTTGTACGAAAAGTATTATACTGCATTAAGGAATAACAACAGTTCATTATCTGGTGATGCAGAAGCTTATCAACACGCAAAACAAGTTCTGGAAAATGTTTCGAATGTTGATGATTTCAGAAATAATGTAGAAACAATATCTAGAAATATAAATCATGTTGATGTTAGCTTTATTGATAATGCTAAGCATGCAGATGCCGAAACTCTTGCTAAAATGAATCAAGAAAGTGAAGCAATAAAAAAGCAGCAGGAAAAGAAATAATAGGAGGACATAAGATTGAATAATTATTTAATACCAGCTAACTCGAAGAAATCACAGTTAATATTTAATTTCTTTACAGTTACAGATTTAATTGTATTTGGTATAGGAGCATTATTTACAATGATATTGTTGCTTGGATTTGACACAAATAATTTATATATAATATTGCTTGAATGTACTCCTTTACTTATTTCTGGGTTTTTGGTTATGCCAGTAATACATTATCATAATATGATGACATTTCTAGGCAATATATTTGCATTCTTCTTTAATCAAAGAATGTATAAATGGAAAGGTTGGTGTGTTAAAGATGCCTATGGTCGAGAAGACAAATGGAACCAATAAGTATTGTGAAGATTGGCTACCAGTAAAAAATATTACAAATGGAATGATTCAATTAGAAAATGGTTATTTCGTTTGTGGGATAAAAGTAGAACCTAAAAACATCTTTATACTAGAAGAAGGGGCTAGAAATAATGTTATTGTTCAGTTAAGAAACTTTTATAATACAATCGATTTTGAATTCTGGATGATAATTGCTGATAGACCAGTAGACATTAATTTATACCTAGCTCAATTACAAGTACTATATAATAAAACTACAAATAACATTACAAGAAAACTTATTATGCAAGATATTAATAAAGCTAATGCCTTTATGGGAGCAGAGTATAATGTTGTTGATACTGAATATTATTTTCTATTTAAAGAAAAGAGAATGGATTTAATTCAGAAGAAATTAAGAACACTAATGAGTGGACTTGCTAACTGTGGATTAAATTCTATGCAAGTATCAAATAATGATTTAAGAATGATTTTAGATAATTTTTTAAATGGGGGAAAACAAACTAATTTTGGGACGGTGATGTTTTAATGATAAATATTAAAAGTGAATTAGCACCAAAAGGAATGAAATTTGATGTAACCGATTTCATGATAAGTGGTAAATATTGTACAATATTTACCATAGTAAGTTTTCCAAAATATATCGCACCAGGTTATCTTTCAGATCTTTCTAATATTGCTGGTGTTAAAGTAGTTGCTAAACATATACCTCTTGAGTTTTCTACTATGCAAAAAATGATTAATAAAGAAATTGCGGATTTAAAACAAAGATATCAAAATGAAAAAGATAGAACTATTCAAGAAAGAATTAGACAAGATTATGAATCATTAGAACAATTTGTTCAAATGCTTGCAGCAACTCAGTCAAGAGTATTTGACTTTCAATTACATTTAATGGTAATGGGCGATTCTAAAGAAGATTTAGAAAATAAAAAAATGAATGTAAGAAGTTTCCTTGATGCTATGGGTATGCAAGGAATACCTCTTATGTTTGAACAAGAGAAAGTTCTTAAATCAATTTTACCAATATTTCCAAAACAAGATATTGAAGAAAGAATTGGTACCCCAATTCCAAGCCCAACTATTGCTGCCATGTATCCATTTATTTTTGATAGCGTTAAAGATGTAGGAAATTCAACCTTATTTGGTGTAGATTATTCAGGTGGTGTAGTTTTATTCAACCAATTCTTATATCAAGTAAAAAAAGAACATAACAGAAATAATGGTAATATGATTATTTTAGGTACTTCTGGTTCTGGTAAATCAACTGCTGCTAAATTATTACTTCGTAGTCATATTCGCAATGGCTATAAAGTTGTAGCCATTGACCCAGAAGGTGAACTTGAAGACATGGCTAGATTCCTAAATGGTGATTTTATCGATTTAGGTAAAGGTGGTCAATTCGGTATGATTAACCCACTTGAAGTAGTAATGGATGCCGATGAAGAAGATATCGCTCAAGGACTAGGTTACACTATTTTAACAAGAGCTATTCAATCACAAAAAGCCTTTATGAAATACTATTCACCAGATATTGAAGAAGATGTCCTAACTATGTTTAGTGAAGTATTACAAGATACTTATAGAAGATTTAAGATTGATTTTAATACTGATTTTTCTAAGTTAACAAGTAATGATTATCCAACATTTGATGATTTATACGCCACTATCCGTGGACGATTATTATCAATGCCGGATAAAACTAGAGAAAGAGATGTTCTAGAAAGATTAGAACTTAAAATAAGACCATTTACAAATGAATTAAGATATTATTTTAATGGTCATACAACTTTAAATATTAATAGTGATTTTATTGTCTTTAATATTAGAGATTTAATGAATAGTGATGATAATATTAGAAATGCTGTATTCTTCAATATCTTAAAATATGCTTGGGGTTTATGTTTAGATAAATCTGTAACATCAGTATTATCCGTAGATGAGGCTCATGTATTATTATCATCAAGAAATGAATTAGGAGCCGAATTCTTAGCCCAGATTCAAAGACGCAGTCGTAAATATAATAGTGGTACTATTATAATTACTCAACAACCAACTGATTTTGCAGCACCAAACCTTATTATGCATGGTAAGGCAATATTTGATAATGCTTCATATTATTTAGTCATGGGATTAAAAAAACAAGCTGTTGATGATTTATCATTATTAATAGATTTAAACGAAGCAGAAAAGAATAATATTAAATATTATAACCAAGGTCAAGGCTTATTTATATGCGGTTCAAGGCGCATGCAAATATATGTAATTTGTACTAATGAAGAGCTTGATTCCTTTGGATCTGGTGGTGGATTATAGAAAGCAGTTTTTACTGCTTTTTTTAAATAATTATGATAAAATAAAGTGGAAATAAGGCGGTGAAGTAAATGAACAATGGGGATGAAAATAAAACTGAAAATGAGTTATTGGAACAGAACCAAAATGAAGAGCAACCGAGTAGCCATAAAAGAACACCAGCACAAGGTATAGTAAAGGTTCTGGCAACAGGAGCAGGTGCCGCAATTGGTGGTAAAACAGGAGCCAATATCGGTTCTAAAGTTGGTGATGCAATTAATAATCAAAGTCAAAATCAACAACCAATCCAAAGTTCAGGACCAGCATTAAATA
The DNA here is from genome assembly GCA_934095825.1 of uncultured Bacilli bacterium. The sequence goes on from CAKOKQ010000003.1 coordinate 64,369, forward strand.
AGCCGAAATTAGATAATCAAACAGACTTACAAAATAACGAACAACTGCCAAGTTCTTCGCTACCACTAGACAATGAATTACAAGAACCAACTACAAGTAAAGGAATAAAAAAAGGAGAGAATGACTTAATCACTCCTTCTCCAAAATTGCCTAAGCAGGAAAAGAAACCCATAGGGCAACAGCCAACTATTGGCGGTAAAAATCCAACAAAAAATAAATATGCTAATTTTTTAAATAAGCACAGCAAGCATGCTGATGGCAGTAATGACGACAAAAAAGATAATGGCGAGATACAGGATAAGAAAGAACAAAATCCTCTAAAAAAATTAAATCCTTTAAGAAGAAGTAGATTACTTAAAAATGAGAAAAATAGTGAAGAAGAACCAGAATCCGAAGAAGAAGCAGCTAAAAAAGACCTAAAACAATTTGGCAATGTTTTAAAATTTGCTGGTGGATTATTGTCAGGTATTATGGGCGCTCTAGGAGCAGTTGGAACCTTCATTATTACACATATAGTTTTGATATCGATTATTTTAGTAATTGCTTTAGTAATGATTCTTATTTCAACAGTTATTACACTACTTGTATCGTTTTTTCAATATGGTAAAGAAGAAGATGGCACCGTTTGCTATACAACGCCAAGTTGCAATCAAATTGTCATAAAAAGTGAAGAAGGCGATAAGACATATTCACTGGAAGATTATATAGCTGGCGCTATTGTTAATTATTATGATCATGATAGTTATGCCGTACCGGATGCTGATGTAGACCAAAATTTATTAAAAGCTTTTAGCGTAATCATACACTCAGATATAGCGGCATATTCTGACTATGATTACACGACCGAAACTTGCACTGTTAATGATTCATCAAGATTTAAAGACATATATATTCCAAATGAAAATAAAGACGGCGAAGATGTTGATAATTCAGAAAATGGTGATGAATCAGAAAATACAGATGATACTACAACTGATTCATCAACGGAACAAACAGAAGAAGAATTAGAAAAACAAAAGAAAGATAAATATTATACACAAGCTAAAACAGCTGCTAGTAGTGTGTTGTCAGAAGTTGTTGATATATATACTCAAAGAGTAAATATATTTTATGACGGATATATAAGTACGCTTAATACATCTTCTGTAACAGGAAATGATTATAAATCTATTATACGAGAATATATAAAAAATAGTCCAGATTATGAAACTGTAAAAAATGACAGTGTTATATCGGAAACTGCAGGTGATAATGAAGATACTATTGATGATAATGATGGTGAACCAATTGGTATTTATCCAGTATGCGGATTTCAAAAAAAGGATAGTAATAATGACAATATTGGAACAATTGTTATAAATGATTTATGCTACCAAGTAGTAGTAACCGACAATATGGTTGGCAAAGTGGCAGGTCATTCAGAAGATTATTCAGGTGTTTATTCATATAATCAATTTATTGAGGGAGTAGTTGCAAATGAAACAGGATATGGTTGGAATAAATATCCAGATATCTTAAAAGCTCATGCTGTGGCAGCTAGAACTTATTTTTACAATACGGTAAAAAGTGGCTCTAAATATGGTAGCATAGATGGAAATACTTGTTATTTTACTACAAGTACTTATAGCATGGGCTTTAAAAAAAATACCGATTCAGCAATTACACAAGCCGTTAATGAAACCTCTGGAGAATATATTATGGTTAATGGACAAATTTCTAAAGAAGCAAGATGGGATGCTTTTGGGTATTCTAGTAAAGATGATAATTATTACACTCTTAGACAAAAAGGATTAAAAATTCCTGTTAATTGGATTGAAAGTAGAATTTCTAAAGAAACAATAGCCTATGATAATAAACACAGCCATGGTGCCGGAATGAGCCAATGGGGAGCAGCATACTTAGTAATTGCTCAAAATAAGACTTACAAGGATGTAATTAAATTCTTTTATGATGCGGATATAGCTAAAGTAATTGGCGACTATATCATGCCCATTAATACATTCTCCAGAATTTCCGGAGAAGTTAATGATAGATGTAAAAATCCATATGTATTTGAAAAACATAGAGGTATAGATTTTGCAGCTGCCGCAGGAACACCAGTATATGCTGCCCATTCTGGAACCGTATCCAAACTATATCCAGGTGATACTAAAGAAGGAATAGGGGTTGCAATAAATAATGGTGATGGAACGACTAGCTATTATTTCCATTTTAGTAAAAGAGAAAATCTTGTTGAAGGTCAAAAGGTAGAAATAGGTCAAAAAATCGGAGAAGTTGGTAGCACAGGAGGTTCAACAGGCAACCACCTTCATTACCAAATGTTAAAAACTGGTACTAATGATGTTGTTCAGTCACGCGATTATTTACCATTAGATGAAAAGGGGTATACATGGTGTTACGGATCAAGAAAGCAAAAAAAATAATATTATTGTTAATTAGCATAATTTTCTTAAGTGCATGTGAAGCCAACTATACAATAACAATAAATAAAGATAGTATAAATGAAAAAATTGAGGTTTTAGATAATGTTAGTCAGAATAGAACTGTAACTGATATAATGGAAAATTATAAAAGAAAATATCCAGTATATGATGATGATAAGATAGAAGAATATGATAACTTGTATATAAAATACGATGGGGTTGAGTATTATAATCAAACTTATAATATTGATGACAATGGGTATCACTTATTCTATAACTATACTTATCCAATCGAAAAATTTAAAGAGGCTAATTCCATAAATTATACTTATAATTATAAGAATATTACATATAAGGATAATATATTAAAAATAGCTATTGGGGCAACCAATAATAATATGAAATATGATGAATATTTTACAAATCTTACAGTTAATGTAATAACAGATTATATTGTTTTAAATAATAATGCCGACTCAGTAATTGGCAATAGATATATCTGGTATATAAATAAAAATAATAATGATGAAAAATTAATAAATTTTGAAGTAGACTTATCAAAGACTCAAAGCGAAATTGATAAAGAAGAAAAGATAAAAGAAAAAAAGAATAACTTATTAATACCGGTTTTAGCAGGAGCACTCATAGTATATGCAATAATTATCTTTGTTATAATAACTAAAAGAAGAAAAAATGAGGGTTAAAATGAATAGAAAAATCAAATTAATTATTTTATTAATGCCAATGATCTTATTAAGTACAGGTTGTAGTGCTACTTATAAAGTTAATATAACTAATGAAAATATTGGAGAAATACTTGATATCAGTGAAAATAGAGATCAATTTGATAAGATTGCTTTTGAATATAAATATGGAAGTTTAGAAAATTATTCAAAATGTTATGATTGCCCAGATAATTATGTTAGTAAGATGAAAGAATATTATGTAAACAATTATTATACTAATAAAGATAATTTTAGTAGAGATAACAAAACTAGTAGTTATAATAATAGTAATGGTAATTATCTATTTGAGTTAAATAATAAAAAAGAATATTCATTAAAAAATAATTTACTAATTAATAATATTACAAAGGATAGCTTAATAATAAATGATAATAATATTATTCTGCATTTAGATAATATTCCTAATAATTTAGTTGAAAAAATTGATAATGTTAGTATAATAGTAACAACTGATTTACCAGTTGTTTCTAATAATGCTGATACTGTTGAAGATAATAAATATACTTGGAATTTTGATAAAACAAATTATATAACAAAGAGTGTTTCTTTATATATAGAAAGACCAAAAAAAGAAGAAGATACTAAAAAAAATAATACGCAAAAAAACAATAAATCTAAGAGTCATGGTCCAGCTTTTACCATAATTATTATGATTGGAGTTTACTTAGCTATTATTATTACTGTTATTAATTTCTTTAATAAAAAGAAAAAATTATTCTAGTAGTATTTTAACTATTATAGTATAATAAACATAGAAATTGGGTGTTGTAAGTGAAATTTAGAATATCAAAAAAAGACTTAATTATATTAGCGTGCTTTTTAGTATTTTTACTTTATTTATGCGCTATTGGGGTAATGAACTTTGTTACCTTTGGATCATCAGGAACACTTTGGGGATTAAATCCATTTCCTGCTTTTTCAGGCGCTTATTTAGGCTTAACATTACTACTTTATGTTGTATGTGTTATTGTTATTTTTGCTTCCGTTTCTTCTTATGTTTTTGAGAAAAAAGGTAAAAAAGGAATCGGCTTAGTTGTAGAAGATAAAGTAGAAACTGGTTATTCTTCTTGGGCCAAAGATAAAGATATTAAAGGTGATAGAGGCGTAACAGAAGTAGATTATACTGCTCCAACCGTAAATGCTGCGGGTATCCCTTTGATTTATGATACTAAAAAACATAAAGTATGGGTTGATAATGGCGAATATCACACTGTTGTTATCGGGGCTTCTGGTTCTGGTAAATCCCAATGTATCGTTAAACCATTAGTTAACTTACTTGCTAAAAAAGGTGAATCAATGATTATCACCGACCCTAAAGGTGAACTTTACACATCAGCCGCTCATCGTTTAAAAGACTTAGGATATAATGTTATTGTATTAAACTTCCGTGATCCTTTAAACGGTAATGCTTGGAATCCCCTAACTTTACCATATCAATATATGAAAATGGGAAATATGGATAAAGCAACGGAGTTACTAGATGATGTTGCCTTAAATATCTTGTATGACCCCAATAACAAAGGCGAACCATTCTGGGAAAAAAGTGCTGCCGACTTCTTTTCTGGTTTAGCATTAGGACTTTTCCAAGATGCCAAAGAAGAAGAAATAAACATTAACTCTATTAGTTATATGTCCACCGTTGGTGAAGAGCGTTTAGGACCTTCTAACTATACAAAAGAATATTTTACTATGAAGGGTGAATCTTCATCAGCATATACATTTGCAGCAAATACCATTAACGCTCCAAGCGATACTAAAGGTGGTATTATGTCAACCTTTAGACAAAAGATAAGACTTTTTGCATCTCGTGAAAACTTATCAGAAATGTTAGGGCATAGTGATTTTAGTATTTTAGATATAGGGCGTCAAAAGACAGCAGTATTTATTGTTATTCATGATGAAAAAACAACTTATCATGCCCTAGCAACAATCTTTATTAAACAAGCTTACGAAACATTAATTGATGTGGCTCAAAAAAATGGTGGTAAATTACCAATTAGAACTAATTTTATTTTAGATGAGTTTGCCAACATGCCACCTTTAAAAGATGTTGATTCAATGGTAACAGCTGCCCGAAGCCGTGATATGCGTTTTACCTTCATTATTCAAAACTTTGCTCAGTTAAATGATGTATATGGTAAAGAAGTTGCCGAGGTAATTCGTGGTAACTGTGGTAATACTATCTATTTAATTTCTAGTGAGCTTGCGGCCTTAGAAGAAATAAGTAAAATGTGTGGTGAAGTTAAATCAAAAGATAAGGATAAAACCGCTTCCACACCATTAGTAACGGTAACCGATTTACAAAAATTTAAAATGGGAGAAGCTTTACTTATTAGAATGCGTAAAGGTCCTTTCAAAACTAAATTACAATTTGATTATAAGACTAGTTGGGGCTATCAACAAGTTGATGAACCTTTCCCACAAAGAGAAGCAAAGCCAGTACAATTATTTGATATAAAAACCTTTGTTAAAGAAAAGAAAAAAGAGCAATCTTTAAATAATCCCAATGCTAATAGTAATCCATTTGGGGGACCAAATCTTTTTGATAATCCTTTTGGCAGCTCTCCATTCGGTGGGTCTAGTCCGTTTGGTGGATCAACTAATCCTTTTGGACCATCTAATCCATTTGATAGTACCCCTTCCACACCAAAGAGTCCAACTGGTGGTCTAGATTTAGATGCTATGTTAAAAGACATTGATAAAAAAATTGCTGAATTAGATGCTGAAGAAGCTAAGCAAAAGGAACTAGAAGCTCAAAATAATAAAGAAAAATCTTCAGAAACTACTAATATTGAACCACCTAAGCCAACTGAGAATATTTCAGAGATTAAACCAATTGACTTAGGATTAGATAATAGTAAAAATCTTAAAGAAGAAAAGCCATTAAATAATAATAATATATTTGCTTCTTCAACTGATGATATTAACATTGATACAAAACCAGAGACTTCTAAAGTTTCAGTTAATACAGAACCGGAAGTAGAACAAATTTTGCCAAAAACAGAACCAGAATCTGTTAAAATTCCAAAGTCAGAACCGACAGAAGAATTAAATTTTAAAGTTCCTGATTTGGATACTTTATTAGCTAATTTAATTGGCAATGATACTGCAAGTGCTAAAGTAGTAGAGCCTAAAGAAGAGATAAAAGAAGCTAAAGTTGAACCTGTAGTAGAAGAAAGAAATCAGGTTTCTGAAATAGCTGTAGAACCCAAAATTGAAAAAGTAGAAGTAAAAGAAGAACCAAAAGTTGTTGAACCAGAACCAGTAGCTCCTTTAAAGGAAGAACCAGTAATTTCTAATGACATATTTGAAAACAATGATGAAGTTTTATTAGAAACACCAAAACCTGCTATTGGCGGTAGTTTAAGAGATATGCTTTATAATCCCGTGAATGCTAATGTTAATACAAATAGTGCTAACGAAAATAATAAATTTATTTCTACACCTAGTATTAGTGAAATAAAAAATAACGCTGAAACAAAACAGCATATCGAAGACAAAAAAATCGAAAATGAAGTTATAAAGAGTGAAGATAAACCTGTTATTAACATCAAACCGGAAGAAATAAAACCAGATAATAACACTATATCTGATGATGAATTCTTTGATGACTTCTTTGGCGATTGAAATACTTATTACTAAAAAAATACTCCTTCATAAAATATAACGAAAGGAGTTTTTTTATGCAAGTTATTAATATTAAAGATTATAATCCGTCGCTAGGACCCCTAATTGATGTAGAAGATGCTAGTTCTTATAAAATAAAACATCAGAATGGGGCCATTAATATTCCATTTACTGAATTATCATATAATTTTCAAAATTTGTTAGATAAAAATAAACAATATTATATTTATTGTAATGCTGGTAATAAAAGTCGAAGGATAGTGGCAATCCTTGAAATTTATGGCTATAAGGTAACCCAAGTGCTATTGTAATACTAAAATATATTCTCTTTAAAATTTACAAATTATAAATTATTCAAAAAAAAGGGTTGAAATCATTTTTAGAATTTGGTATTATGTAATCATAGAGGAGGATAAAAAATCATGGAGAAGAAAAATGTTATCTTTTTAAGCGTAATAGCTGTTGCTACATTATTAACTGCTGTAATCGGTACAACATTCGCATACTTTACTGCTAACTTTACTGTTAGTAACAATGATGCTGTAAATAGTGTTAAAACTAAGAAATTAGCAAGTACTAATATTGTTATTGGTGATGCAATTAACAGTACAACTGCTTATCCAGGCTTTAAAGGTGCTCAATCATTAACAATTAAAGGTGCTGGAGAAGCAGGAGATGTTTCTGCTAAAGCAAAAATCACTGTAACTCCTACAATTCCATCAGCATTTAATACTGATGTAACTTGGAGATTGATTGAAGTTGGTACTGATGTTAATATTGCTTGTACTTCAGCAGTTAAATCTGAAGCTGCTACAGGTGGCGTTCAATATCATGACGAAGCAACATGTACTGGAATTCCAACATCTGAAACAGTTGTTTTAAGTAGTGCTACTAAGTCAACAGAAACTATTGATGTTGCTTATAATACTAACAAGAAATATTATCTAATTGTTGAATATGCTAACAATGGTGATCAAGCTGGTCAACAAGGACAAACTTTCTCAGTTAAAGTTAGTGCTGAACAAGTTGCAAATAGCTAGTATTTAAATACTGACAGATTAAGACTTAACGATTAAATGTTAGGTCTTTTTTTTGATTTTAAATAAAATTTTTTTAAAAGTTACTAGATAAAAAAATTATATGTTATGATAATTAAAAAGGGGGTGATTTCTAATGCCAATTATTAGTTCTATTATAAGAAATATAATACAAATAACATATTTTTCTTGCCTAAATAATGAGGGTATCATCAATTTTTGGAATGGTGTGAGTCCGCGGATAATATTTGCGATTGCTTTCATTTTAACGGGAAAATATTATTCTAAAAGGTATCAAAGTATAAATTATGGCAGTGCATTGTTTTTAACTAATTACTTACTTTTATCAGTGTCAATGGCTTGCGTTACAGCCTTAACTGCTAATATTTCTATAGTAATTTTAGCAATGATTATAACTGTTTCTATGATTAATATTTTGCTAAATATTTAATCGACTCGAAAGAAAACTACCGGTTTTTTCGCCAAAAAAACGGTAATTTTAGATAAACATCTGGGCATGTCAGAACATTTTTAAGAATAATTAAATTAATAAGTTTTTTATAGACGCTCAAAATAAAAAATAGGGGAAATAGAATGATATAGTTCTTGAATAAAAGCGATAATTTTGCTATTATTATACTAGGTGATATCGTATGAAGAATAATAAAGGTGTGGAGAAAAAAATATACCAAGGAATATTGGCTTTTATATTATTTATTAGTGTCATTGTATTAACTGTAACTACTTCGTATGCTTACTTTGTAGCTAAATTTACGGTTGTAAATCCTGATAATACTAATAGCAGATTTACATCCGCTAATATAACAGCAACTTATAGTGATGGTGAGGCTATAAATTTAACAAATGCTATTCCAGGTACTTCAACTAAAATAAAAACTATTAAATTTACTAATACAGGAACTGTGCCAATAACATATAAAATTAATTGGAAGACTATTACTAATACTGGTATAACAGGTTTAAAATATTCAATTTCTTGTACTGAAACAAGTACAACTGGAACTGGTACTAATCAAGAAATGCCTGCCGCACCAACAACTTTAATTTCTGGAACTCTTGCCGTAGGTAGTTCCAATACATGCCAGTTACAAATACACTACACAGATACTGGTTTAGATCAATCAGGAGAAATGGCTAAGACCTTTAGTGCGTCTTTAGAAGCAGTAGCGGCCGCTTCTGAGTAGTTGAGGCTTTATAATGATAAATCAAAAAGAGTCAGAAGAAATTAAAACAAAATTTCTTACTAAATTATATGATTATATTAAAAAAGATGAAAAAGAACGCAACTTAATACTAGCAATGATGGTATCATGTTTCGTTGTTGCCTTAATATTTACTGTAATTTCATCAATCATGATATACATATCATTTCAAAAAAGTGTAAAGTCTAGTGATAATCCACAACAAGTTAATATTGTAGAAGGAGATAGTACAAATGAATAATAAAAATAATACTGAAAACCCAATGGAAATGCCAAAGAAAAAAGAAGAGTTTACTGATATTAAAGAAGTTTCCACTAAACAAGAAAATAAAAAAGATAAAAAGATAAAAAGAATAATTATGACGATCATAATTATCATAATTATTATTCTTCTGCTTATTGGTTGTTGTGTTTCTAAAAGGCATAGATTTTGGTTAAATATAGATATTAATAAAGATAATGTTCCTGAGGTTAATTTAGATTTAAATGGTAATGGTAAATGTGATGTTAACTGTTCTAAATGGTTTAGCAAAAAGCCTTATGTTAATGTAACATATAGTAAAACTAAATTAGATGAAGTTTTCTTTAATATTGATACTGATGGTGATGGTAAACCAGATAAAAATTTAATCAATCAAGATACCAATGGTGATGGTATATGTGATTTAAACTGTGATACTGATGGTGACGGTTGGCCAGATATTAACATTGATATTGATGGCGATGGCATAGCTGATATTAATATTGATGTAGATGGCGACGGTAAAGCTGATACCAATATCGATACTAATGATAATGCTAAAGCCGATATGAATTTAGATATCAATAAAGATGGTATTCCTGATATTAATGTTGATAAAGATAAAGATGGCAAAGCCGATTGGAATAAAATTAATCAAGATACTAATGGCGACGGAAAATGTGATCTAAATTGTGATACCAATAATGATGAATGGCCGGATACCAATATCGATATTGATGGTGATGGTAAACCAGATATAAACATTGACACTACTGGCAATGGCAAACCAGATACCAACTTAGATATTAATAAAGATGGAACTCCTGATGTTAATGTTGATAAAGATAAAGACGGTAAAGCCGATTGGAATAAAATCAATCAAGATACCAATGGCGATGGCAAATGTGATTTGAATTGTGATACCGATGGTGATGGCTGGCCTGATTTAAATATTGATATTGATGGAGATGGCAAACCTGACTTAAATATTGATACTAATGGTGATGGCAAAGCTGATACTAATTTAGATATTAATAAAGACGGTAAACCTGATGTTAATGTTGATAAAGATAAAGATGGTAAAGCCGATTGGAATAAAATCAATCAAGATACCAATGGTGATGGCAAATGTAATTTAAACTGCGATACTGATGGCGATGGATGGCCCGATCGTAATATCGACATTGATGGCGATGGTAAACCAGATATAAACATTGATACCAACGGTAATGGTAAACCTGATACAAACTTAGATATCGATAAAGATGGTAAACCCGATGTTAATGTTGACAAAGACAAAGACGGCAAAGCCGATTGGAATAAAACTAACACTGATACTAACGGTGATGGTAAATGCGATCTAAACTGTGATATCGATGGCGATGAATGGCCCGATATTAATATCGACTTAGACGGCGACGGCAAGGCTGACATAAATATTGATACCAATAAAGATAATAAATGCGATGTTAACTGTGATAATAACAAAGATGGCAAAGCTGATACTAACATTGATACTAATGGTAATGGCAAACCCGATACTAACTTAGACTTTGATAAGAATGGTATTCCTGATATCAATGTTGATAAGGATAAAGATGGCAAAGCCGACTGGAACAAAATGAACCAAGATACTGACGGTGATGGTAAATGTGATTTAAACTGCGATACCGACAATGATGAATGGCCAGATCGTAATGTTGATGTAGATGGCGATGGTAAGCCTGATGTTAATATTGATACTGATGGTGATGGTAAACCCGACACTAACCTAGACATTGATAAAGATGGCAAACCAGATATCAATGTTGATAAAGACGGTGATGGTAAAGGCGACTGGAACCAAATGAATCAAGATACTAATGGTGACGGTAAATGCGATTTAAACTGCGATGATGATGGTGATAGATGGCCAGATCGTAACATAGATATCGATGGCGATGGCAAACCAGATATTAACATTGATACGAACGGCAATGGTAAACCTGATACAAACTTAGATATTGATAAAGATGGTAAACCTGATGTTAATGTTGATAAAGATAAAGATGGCAAAGCCGATTGGAATAAAACTAATATCGATACCAATGGTGATGGTAAGTGTGATTTAAACTGTGATACCAATGGCGATGAATGGCCAGATAAAAATATAGATCTAGATGGTGATGGGAAAGCAGATTTAAATATTGATTCCAACAACGATGGCAAATGTGATTTAAACTGCGATACCAATAACGACGGTAAATGTGATTATAATTGTGATACCGATGGTGATGGTAAATGTGATACCAAATGTAATGAAATCGAAATTATCTTAGGTCAAAACTTCTTTATTGAAGATATAATCGTTTTAAAAGCCGAAGATGTTGGTCCCGGTTGGACAGGTAAACAAGTATTTAAAATTAAAAATAATAGTAATGATACTGTTCGCTATACATTAAATTGGAAAAATGTTATCAATACATTTACTAAAACTAATAACTTAGATTATACCTTAACTCGTAATGATGAAAAAATAGGTTTCTCTAAAGCCCCATATATCGAGTCTCCATTAATTGAAAATGAAATAATCGGACCAAACTCTGAAAATACTTATGTAATCAATTATGAATTTAAAGAAACATTTCAAGATCAAAATGTTGATCAAGGAAAAATATTCAGTACTAACTTAGAAATCGTTGTAAAATAATTAGAAAGGAATCAAGTATGTCAAATAAAAATAAAGGCAAAAAATCCGTATTCAGAATGATTGCAGACATAATTAGTTGGACAATTTTTGCCCTTCTAATGTTGCTTGCAGCCTTTCTAATTTACTATGTTATAGCCACTAATATTTATGCAAGAAAAGGTGAAAGATTTAGACCAATTGTTTCCTTATACACTATCATATCCGGTTCAATGTTACCAACAATTAAAGTTTATGATGTTGTTGTTAACTTAAGAATTGATGATCCTGTTAAACTTAAAGAAGGCGATGTCATCACATTTATTTCCCAAAGTAAAATAAACTATGGTGAGACTATAACCCATAGAATTAATAAAATTACTTATAATAACGGGTCTTATTATTTTACTACTAAAGGTGATAATAACTTAGTTCCTGATGAAACACCAGTAGAGTTTAATAATATAATTGGTAAAGTTGTTTTAAAAATTCCTCAATTAGGTCAAGCTCAATTCTTCTTACTTAAACAAGGTTCTAAATTATTCTTAGTATTAATTCCATCATTTGGTATCTTAATTTATGACTTGCTTAAAATGTTAAATCTATTTGATACTAAAAAGAAAGTAGATAAATCATTAGAAACTAAAGATAATAAATTATCTAAAGAAGAAGAAGAAAAGTTAAAAGAAGAAATAAAGAATCGTTTAAGTGATAAATCCTTAATTAATGAAGATAAGCACTCAGAAGAAGAAAAAGAAATAAAAACAGAAGAATCTAAAGAAATAGATAAAATAGATGAAAAAGAAGAAACTAAATTGTTAGAAGCTACTGATTCTTCTCCTAATAAAGAAGATGAAACTAAATTAGAATCTTTAGATAGCGAGACTGAAAATGAGTCTATTAAACCTGAGCTAATAAAAGAAGAAAAAGATAAACAAGAAATAAAATCAAAACCAAAAAATAAGAATAATAATTCTAAAAATAAACAAAATAATAATAGATCAAAGTCAAATTATAACGGTAATAATAAGTCAAATAATAATCGCAATAATAAGACTAAGAAGAATAATACTCAAAAGAAAAACAACAGTCAAAATAAACCAAATACAGATAAAAATAAAGAATTAGATATTGATGTTGATAAGGTTTTAAAAAAGATAAAAGAGAAAAATTATTAGAGATAATTGTCTCTTTTTTTAATTGTCTTCATATATTATTAGCAGGTGATTAGAATGAATTTTAATGATGAATTTTTTAATAAAGTTGAAAGAAAAACGAAAGTTAATAAAAAAACTATTTTAGATTTAGCTGAAAAATTAAATAATGGTAATATGAAAAATGAAAATACCATTCGTGAGGTTATAACAACTTTATCAAAAATGACTGGTAAAAATATCAGTAAAGAAAAAGAAGATAAAATAGTGGAAACGGTGCTAAAAGATAAAGTGCCAAAAAGTATCGATAAAATGTTTTAATTGTAATATGGATTGTGATATAATTATCTAATAGATGTGAGGTAATTATATATGAATATTGAAAAGATGGCAGAATTTTTAAGAAGCTTAAGAGAAGATAAAGGCTTAACGCAAGATCAATTAGGAGACATGTTAAATGTTAGTAGATCATTAGTATCTAAATGGGAACATGCTAGTAAAATACCAGCGGTTGATTGTTTAATGTCTTTATCAAAAATTTATGATATTACAATTGATGAGATTATTTATGGTGAACGCAAAAATACTAAAAACGCAAAAGATATTGAAAGTTTATCTGCAACTATTATGAATGAAAGTAAAAAGAAAATTGATTTAGCTCATAAATCAATTATCATCGTAACTTTGGTATTAAGTTTTCTATTATTAGGCTCATACTTTATCTTTAATTATAATTCCATTAAAGTATATAGTGTTGGTGCTAGAAATGATAAATACGATATAAAAAATACTTTAATGATTATTTCTAAAAATAAATCTTATATTAAGTTTGGTGATATTGTAAGTTCAAATGAGCATGGTGATAAGGAATATGATGGCTATGAATTTTATGCCAAAGATGGTGACAATAGGATAGTATTAAGTAGTCGTGAAGATGGCGCTACATTAAGAAATTTTGATGATAGTGATAACTATTTAAACTTCAAAAATCTTGAAAAATTTATTGATGATTTATATGTTGATGTTTATTATAACGATGAAGTTGAAACAATAAAGCTCATTGCCGATTTGGAGATGGCTAACAACAAGATATTTAATATCAATAAAGATGACGGTAGTAATATAAAAAAGGAAAATAAGAAAAATATTGACAGTGATATACCGAAGATTGTTAGCGAAAAATTTAGCTATGATTCTGATAATAATTGTTATAAATTCAGTACAAATAACAGTGGTAAAGAAATTAGGTATGAATATTATGAAGATACCAGTAAGATGTATATTTATATAGATGAAATCCAATATTTATACGATTATACGAATGAATTCATATATATCATGAGCACTAAAAGTAATGGTTATGAACGATTAGCTACTTATGATTTAAAAAATGACGAATGTATTATGTTTGATTGTGACAAGTATGTGAATTTGATAAAAAATTTTAAGGATAATTACTACGAATCAATAAAAAAATGAGATGTGACGGTGGGGAACGCTCATTTTTTTGATTTTATGCTACAATGAAAATGTAGAAAGGAGAGAATAGAAGTGAAAAAGATTTTATCGCTATTGGTATTAACTACTGCGATAATTGGAATAAGTAAAGTAAATGCCGAATCTAATAATGATATTTACTATACTAATCCAAACGGTATTAGTTTGACGGAAAAAGAATATAATTATGCTAAAACAATGTTTGATGAACACTTTGTTGAAATAATGAATCAAGAAGATTATGAATTTATTAATCGAGCTGATGTTAACAATAAAGATGTTGAAATAATCATTCAAGAGCCAGACTATATTCAATCTAGAACTTCATCGTATGTGGAAACTCAAGCTAAAAGATTAGCAATAAGTAAAAGCTGTATTAACGGTGTTTGTTCTGTAAATTTAACTAATAATTGGAAATATGAACCAAGAGTAAAAAGCTATGATGTTATTGGTGTAATGTTTTCCAATACAAGTCAATACGGTAATGGGTACTCAACAGTATTTAAGGTAAATGGTACAAATCATTTATGTACTGAATATGTTAAAAATTCAGATGGTTTAGGCTGTTCGTACAAGTTACCTTCAAATGCTACTGCAGATATCTATACTTATATGTCACTTGATGTTAATGATACAGGTGGTCTAGTTTATGGTAGTTACCAACATGCTGGAAGTTCAGTGACATTAAGTCAAAGTAAAAATTATTCATTTAGCATAAATGGATATGGAAATGTTTTCCTATTTAACACGACTAAGGCTAAAGATGCCTACGATGGAATGGATGGCGTTTCAATGTATGTTTAATACAAAAAATAACGAAAATAATATGAAAAAATTTATGAAAACTAATAAACTCACAAAATTTAACAAAATAATTAATTTGCTATTTAATAGCCAGGAGAGGAGAGAAGTTGTCAGTTGGGAACTCATTAAAGGCTAAGAGTAATAGTAAATCAAATTATAAAAAATAAAAAAAGAATCATCTTCATTGCCAGTGAATTTGATTCCTTTTTTGCGTGTTATAACTATTTTTTAACTTCCATAATTACCGGAATAATAGTTGGTCTACGACCAGTTAAGTTGTTGATAAAAGGATGTAACTCTAAAATAATAGTATTTCTTAAGTCAACATAATTATAATCATTATTTTTTAAATAACTAATAACAATATCACTAATTTTTCTTTCAATCGAGTTAATTAATTCAATATTTTCATTAACAAGAACAAAACCTCTCGTTGTAACATTTGGTTTAATTAACAACTTCTTAGTAAACGGATTAATATTAAGAATAGTAACCAAAATACCATCTTTACTCATTAACTTACGGTCTTTAATGACAACCGAACCAATATCTCCAATTCTAGAGCCATCAACATAAACATCACCAGCTTGGATATTTGGTCCTTTTCTAACTCCGTTTTTATCTAAAACTAAAGTTTCTCCATTTTGCATAACAAAAGTATTTTCTGGCTTAACTCCACATAAAGTAGCAGTCTCAGCTTGTTTCTTTAACATACGATATTCGCCATGCATTGGCATAAAATATTCTGGTTTAATCAAACGCATCATTAACTTTTGTTCTTCTTGATTAGCATGTCCAGAAGTATGAACATTACTTAAATCTTGATTAGTAAATACTTTAACACCCTTTAAATATAACTTGTTGATAACATTATTAATACTTGAAGCATTCCCCGGAATAGCGCTCGATGAGAAAACAACTAAATCATCTGGTAATAAACTAATTTGCTTATGTGTTCCGTTAGCAATTCTTGATAAAGCAGCTAAAGGTTCACCTTGAGTACCAGTGCATAAAATACAAACTTCATTATGTTTCATATCCTTAGCTTGATTAGCATCAATAAAAATTGTCTTATCTTCAATCAAGCCATTATTTAAAGCAATTTCAATTGCATTTTCCATAGAACGCCCAAAAGTAATTATCTTACGATTATTTTCTTGACATGACTCAATAATGTGTTTAAGTCTAAAAATATTTGAGGCAAATGTAGCAATAATAACCCGACCATTGTGCGCTCTTATAATATCCGTAATTTGTTCATCAACAACAGACTCACTTTTTGAAAATCCTTCACTTAAAGAGTTAGTTGAATCAGCCATTAAAAGCTTAACCCCTTCACTCCCAATTTTAGCCATTTTATGAATATTAGCCATGGGACCAATTGGCGTTAAATCAAATTTATAATCGCCAGTTTCAAATATTACTCCGTTTGGTGTATGTAAAACTACTGCATAACTATCAGGAATAGAGTGGGTAATACTAACAAACTCAATATCAAAAAACTTGGTTTTAATATGATAATCTTCATTAAAAATTTCCATATTATCATAAGTAATATTTCGATCAACTAATTTTTTAACAATTAAATCAGCCGCAATCTTTGGCGCATATATAACCGGAATATTAATATTTTGTAATAAAAAGGAAATACCTCCAATATGGTCCTCATGACCGTGGGTAATTATTAAACCCTTAATTTTACTTTCATTTTCTTTTAAGAAAGTTGTATCTTGAATGACATAATCTACTCCTAAAAGATCAGATTCTGGAAACATAACCCCTGCATCAATAACAAATATTTCATCATTATGCATAAAAGCATACATATTTTTGCCGACTTCACCTAGTCCGCCAAGGGCTACTACATAAGTAGCATCTTTTTCAAATTTCATATTTATCCTTCCTAAACTTACTATTTTTAAATAGTTTCAACTTTTCAAGAACTACCTTAAATTCTTAAAAAATATTTGGATTAATTATCCATTATAAGTTTTTATGTTACATTTTTTATTTACCTTTATCATTTATTATAATTTATAGTGCTTCTCTTAAATTACCCCTTAAATAATAAGAGAAAGTGAGTTATTTAATTTCATTTTAATAATTATCAAAACCAAAGTTAATAATTAAATATAATTTTTTAAAACGACAAAAGTATAACATAAGCTGGGACTTATCATTAGTCATTTTAATATATTATCAACATAATTGATAACAAAATAATTTTAGTAAAAGTCCTTAAACGCAAATATAGTATATCAAAATATTTAACTTTTAGCAATTCGTTTTCGGTAAAAAAATTTTCGAAAATTTTCAAGATTTAAGTTTTCTTATAAAAATATTTCTTATCTTACATTACCATTATTTGGCTATATTTAAAAAATAACCATTAAGACATTATCGTAAATTAAATTTAGTAATATTTTAGTAATATTTTGCCGTTTATTTTTTCTTTTATTTTAACCTTTAAAATGTTATACTTTATATAGAGTAGGAGGGGCCTTATGATTATTAGAAAACCCTTTAAATTTTTAATTGAACATTTCAAAATTATCAATGTTATTTTAATTTTATTAACCATTTTTGTAGGCTATAAATTCTTTAACATCATGCAATTCTTTGGAAACTTCGTAACTAATAGCTACACTACTACCGAAACTAATCTTGCCTCAACTTATGTAGGTGTTTTGTTACCAATCGTCCTTATTGCTATAATCTTAATTAATATTATCATTTTTATTCTTTTTCGAAGTAAAGATAAGGATACTAAAATCTATATCATCTCCACCATCTTCTTTGCTATCCTTTTAGTTTTTTCTTTTGTTTACCGTGGAGTCTTAGAAAACTTTGAATTTAATACGGTCGAATCCCAAACCGCTTTGTTATATCGTGATACAGCTAAATTTACTTTTTATCCCATTTTTCTTTTCTTGATATTTTACTTCCTTAATGTCATTGGTTTTGATTTAACCACTTTTGAATTTACTAACTTGCGTGATGATATTGATATTGCCAAGGAAGATGATGCTGAAATTGAAATTGGGGTTCAATTAGAAAATTACAAAATTAAACGAACTTTCTTTAAGAAACTAAGAGAACTTAGATATTATGTTGTTGAAAATAAATTAGTATTTATTGGTATGGGTTTAACGGCCCTAATAGCCCTTTTAATCTTTATCGTTTCAAATATTGTTAAACTAAATAACAATGTCCGTGTTGATAAAGCTTTCACTTACAGCAATTTTGCTATTACAGTTGAAAACTCTTATCTAACTAAATTAGATTATGGGGGAAATAGACTAAGTGATAAGTATCATTATTTAGTCTTAGTCCTATCTGTTACTAATAAAAGTAAAACCCCAAAAGCCTTAGATACCGATAACTTCTGGTTACAAATTGGTAAAACTTATATCTATCCAATTTTAGATAAGTCAACCTATTTCAAAGACTTAGGTGAACCCTATTATAAAGATAAAATCGAAGTAGGTAAAAACCATAAATATGTCTTATGTTATGGCATTTTAGATAAAGAAATAAGTAATAGTTATACTATAAGAATTCTTGACAGTGTTAAATATGTCGATGGTGTTGGGACCCCAACTTATAAAACCTTAAAAGTTTCGCCTCGTGAAAATGATAAAATTATTGATAACGGAACCTACTCCTTAGGAAAAGAAATAGTACTTACTAAATCTACGCTAAAAGATACAACTCTTTATGTTAATGATTATAATATTAATGATACCTATACTTACGATTATAACTATTGCAACAGTAATAATGAATGTAGTTTGAAAAAAAATGCGGTTTCTAATAATAGTAATACCAAAAAAACTTTGATTGCCCTTACTAGTGATGTTAAATATGATACCTCAACTAATTATAGTATGTATGGTCAAAATGATTTTTATAATAACTTTGTTACTTTTGAATATGTTTATAATGGTAATACATATACTAGTAGTGTAACTGATAAATCTGTAAGTAATGATATAAGTCAGAGTAAAGTTTTAGAAGTTGATTACAATATGAAATATGCCACTAGTATTAATATGGTTGTTACTGTTCGTAATCAAAAATATGTTATATCTTTATTATAGATTATTAGTTTTTAAATATATAGAATATGCTTTAAAACAAGTGTATTCTTTTTAATTACCCCAAAAGTAGTCAACAAAATGCCCCAAAAACAGTCAACAAAATGCCTCAAAAGTGGTCGGTGAATTAGAATTTTTGAAATAAATAGACAATAATAACAGGACTTCTATTGAATTTATTATCCAAAAAGAAAGTTAGAATTCAAACGAAAAAATCACCTAAGAAAAATAATTAGATTGTGAAAAATATTTATTTATAGTAAAATTATTAATATAGAAAGGGTTTATATATGAGTGAAAATGCAAAAGAGACTACAAAAAGTGTGTTAAAGAATAAAGGATTAAGAAATATCATCAAAGCCATTGCCTTAATTTTCTTTATACCTACTATTTTAGTTGGTTTTATCTTTGTTGTTATTTCTACCGTAGTAACAATTAATGATTACAAATCCGTAAAAGATTATACGAAAATTACTGCAAAGTTAGAAAGTAAAACCGATTGTGATGAAGATAATCTTTGTAAAGGAATTTATCTTTATACAGTAAATGGTACCGATTATAAAGCGACTCCTAATTATAAAGCAAATGCTTTAGCCGAGACTGTAACTATTTACTATAATCCAAGTAATCCTAGTGAAAATCACACTTTAACTAATATGAGCTTCTTTATGATTATTGGTCTTATTCTTGTTGTTGGGGCTATTCTAGTCTACATTGGGGTTCTAAAGTTAATCAGTTATATTTTTGATAATGCGGCTCTTATGGTTGATGAGATACCAACTGCTAATAAAAATCAAAATTAGTATAAAAAATCGAGCAAATGAGTAAGTGATAGATAAATTCTATCATTTTTCTTTTCTCAGTTGTACAAACACTAAAATTCCTTTATAATTAAATAAGAAATGGAGTATAAATGATAAATAATATAACTATAAAATCATGTATTGATAATATTGATTTAGATGTAAACTACATAATTCCCGAGGCAAAAATTAAGGGTTTAGTCATCATCGCTCATGGTATGAGTGAACATAAAGAAAGATACGATTACTTTTTAGAAATATTAGCTCAATCATCTTACCTTGGTATTGTTTATGACCATCGTGGTCATGGTAAGAGTGTTAAAGAGGCTAGTGATTTGGGCTACTTTTATTCCGAAGATGAAACTACTCTCAGCCAAGACTTATATAATGTTCTAAAATTTTTTCAAAATAGATACCAAATAAATAATACGATTCTTTTTGCTCACAGTATGGGAACCCTGATAGCTAGGTCTTTTTTACAGAAATATGATGACGAGATTACAAAAGTTATTCTTTGCGGGCCACCAACTAAAAATAATTTAGTCGATATTGGTTTAGGTCTTGCCAGTTTAAGCAAAATATTTGGGGGAGCTAAGAAGCCTAATAAATTTCTAAATTACTTAACTTTCAACAGCTTCAACAAACCATATCAAAATAAAAACGAATGGTTAAGTAAGAGTAAGGAAAATGTTATTAATTATAATAACGATGATTTATGTGGATTTACTTTTACCACTAATGGTTTTCTTAATCTATATAAATTACAAAAAAGGGTTTTTCAACCTAAAAATTATTTAGTAAAAAATAAAAACTTACCAATTTTTTTAATTGCTGGTAGTGATGATCCCGTTATAGGTAATTTAAAGAAGTTTGCTGATTTAAAAATCTTTTTTCAAAAACTAGGTTATCAAAATACTACTTCTAAAACTTATGATAGTCTTCGTCATGAATTATTACAAGAAGAAGAAAAAGATATTGTTATTCAAGATATTTTAGATTTTATTAATAGTTAATCTAAATGACTTAAAAAATTAGAAAAGATAAAAAACACCAAAAAATTAAAGCTAAAAAAGGAATGATCAAATATGAAAAAGAAAATTTTACTAGATATTGATGAAGTATTTTGCTTTTCTGGTTACTTAGAACTTGTTAATGAATTTTTAGGTACCAACTATAAAATAGATGATTTTAAAGATTATTATATTGATGAGGTAGCAATACCTACTGAAAAAAAAGAAGCCTTTTATGAATTTGCCAGCACCAAAGATCAATATGCTAATCCGGTTATTTTACCTGAGGCCTTAGAAAGTATAACTAAACTAAGTAAATATTATGATATTTACCCTTGTAGTGATTGCCGTAATCCTTTTGATTTAAAAAACTCAGGCCGTATTTTTAAAAGTAAGTTTGATATGCTTTATCGTTTGATTCCCGAGGAGGTAATACCTGCTAAAAACTATATTTTTACAGGCGCTAAGAATGTATGTGTTGGGGATATTCAAATTGATGATTTAGTTAGTAACTTAAATCCGGCTATTCCAATTAGAATATTATTTCCATCTTATCATAACAAAGATGCATCTTTAGAAGATTTAAAAAAATTAGGTATTATAAGAGCCGGATATGATTATCATACTGGTTGGCAAGAAGTATGTAAAATTCTTTTAGAGTCAGAATTAAAAGGGTTAAAATAAATAATAAATTAAAAGGAGAAAAAAATAATGAATATAGATGATAAAGAATATATATTTTTAAGAAACTTTTTTCATGCAACCACTGATTATCGTCTTAATCACGATATGAAAAAGGCTGCTAGTATAGAAGGCTATATTAGTATGTATGAAGAATATTTGCGTTTAAATAATCTTACTGATAATAAAGAGATGAAAAAATTTTTATTAGATTTAAAACGCTCTCTTTTAAGAGCCAAAAAGAAAAAGAAATCGCTTGAAGATAGCGTTTATGAAATGAGTCGTCCTCTTGCTAGGACTTATCGTCATTGCGGTAATGATGCTATTGATAAATGGGTAGCCGAGGTAAGTGTTACTAAAACTATTGATAAGGCAACTATTGTAAGGTTAAATAAGGCTATTGAGCCAAAAATAAGACAAAATGCTTTAGAAAGAAAATTAAGCTATGAAGAAGCTAAAGATAAAATAGTAGGATGAAAAAAATAATTTTTATAACTTTTCTAATTCTTAGTTTCTCTAATGTTAAGGCTTTAAGTCTTAATGATATAACTAAAGAATTAAAAGAAACATCAACATATCAAATGTACCAAAATATGGAGAGTACTAAAGTTACTAATGATAATAATAAAATTATTATAAAATATCCAAGTATTAAAGATGATAAAGAGTTAAAAACAGTTACTTATATTCTAAAAAATAATATTTTAGAAAATACTTTTAAAGGGGATATAAATAATAGATATGATGTTTTAGATAATAATGAACCTTGGACTCTTGAAATAATAGATATTATTGCTAAGTTAAATGGTAATAGTAAGAAGGAGATACTAAGTATTAATGAAGAGTATTTAAAAAATACTGTCTTTAATGATGATAAATTAGAAGTTAAATATAGTGATTATAGCATTGTTAATTTAGAAGGAGAATTAGAAAAAGATAAGATAATTACTAGTTTTAAAATTAGTTTAGATTATAAGATTAGGGAAGATAAAATAGATTTAGAAAGTCCTAGTATTAAAGTAATAAGGGTAAATAAGGATAAAATAACTTTAAGTATAAGTAGTAATTTAGATAACAGTACTTGTAATTTATATTATGCTAAAGAAGATAATGAGTTTTCTTATGAAAAAGTAGGTAGTGTTGATTGTAGTAAGAATAGTAAAAATAATATGATTACTATTGATGTTAAAGAAGTAAATGATTATTATTTTAAGGCTTATATAGATAATCATTTAGTTAGTAGCGATACTTTGAAAGTTAAAGCCTCTGATTTAAAAGATAAAAATAGTTATTTAGTTTTGGTGATAGGAGGAGTAGTTTTTTTAAGTTTAATAATTATAGGA
This sequence comes from uncultured Bacilli bacterium, assembly GCA_934095825.1. The sequence continues at coordinate 87,720 of CAKOKQ010000003.1, forward strand.
AGGGTAAGAAAAAATAATAATGACTTATAATGAGTGTGAGTTAAATGATGTTAGAAAAGAAATAGCAAGAAGAAGAGGAGAGTTAAAAAAATTAAAATTATTAAAAGCAGTTTTAGCTAAAGAAAAAGAAAAGAAAAACTTTTTAAAAGGGGATAATAGAGGTTATTTTGAAGATAAAGAGTTAGCAGAAATAACTAAGTTAACTAAAAACTTAGAATTTTATGTAAATAATTTACAAAGCAAAGAAAATGTTATAGGTAAAAGAGTAGAAGAAGAATTACTTTTCAAAAGTAAAAGATAAAATTTTAGATAAAAGGGGACTTTATTTATAAAAATGGGTAATTTTTTTAGAAAAACGCATAAAATACTATCAAATGGCTAGATGAATAATTGACAAAAAGTTCATTTTAAGATAGAATTAAAAGTGTGTTGGGACTTTAGCCAAGTGGTAAGGCACGGGACTGCAACTCCCCCATCACCAGTTCAAATCTGGTAGGTCCCTCCAATGTAAAAAATAAGCTCCAAATTGGAGCTTTTCTAATATGCAGGCATAGTTTAGTGGTAGAATATGAGCTTCCCAAGCTTAGGATGCGGGTCCGATTCCCGTTGCCTGCTCCATTTGAAATTAACTTACGGACTGAAAAGTTCGTGAGTTTTTATTTTATATAAACACTATAAAAAAAGAGAAAAAAATATCAAAATAATTTCATCCTCTTTTTATATATTTTTAAATTTGGGATTAAAATTTGTGTCTAGCCAGCACTTAATTTGTACTTCCACACAAATTCTACTATAGAAAATTTCATACTCATATTATTAAAAATTAAAATTTAAATATACATAATTATCCATATTGTAAGATAAATTGTTTTTTATCATTTTGTTAGCAAGTTTGCAACATTTTGAAATTCTTTTGCCATTAAATAATGGATCAATATATCTAATCTTTGCCCCATGATGTACATAATAGATGTTTTTTGGTTTTTCTTTTGATATTTTTACTTTCTTAGCATTTTTCCAGATATTGAATATGTCATTATATTTAGAAGATTCTATAATATCTATTACTTCACTTTCCTTTAATTCATATAAATCTTTTTTAGATATTTTGTTTTCATCGCTTAATCTTTTTAGAATATCAGCAATTAATTGCATAGAATATCTAGTTCTATCTTCACGATATATAACAGATAATCTACTTGTAACCTTAACAAAGTTTCTAGCATTTTTTTTAGTTTTAAATCCTAATTCTATTTCTTTTTCTTCATTAGTTTGTATCTCAATATCATCATATATTTCTTTAATACTTGCTAGATCCAATAGCCTATATGTAAACAGAGCATTTGATAATGAATATTCCAATCTATCAGCAGATAATTTAGGTGTGTCATTATCAGCAATAGGATATAAATGGTAATTATCAATTTCTGATATTTCAATATTATCCCTTTTTAATAATTTCATTATTTCTTTAGAATTTTTTATAATTTCTGTTGTTAAATCTTCTGTTGATTCTTGAGTCATATAATCTCCATTAAGAAAATCCACACAATGCTTAAATGCAGGTGTTGCTATATCGTGAAATAATCCAGACAAAGTTTGCTTTTTATCATGTGTAAAATGCCAAACAATTAAAGCAACTGCAACAGAATGATCTAAACTTGAAAAGAAAAAATCACTTTCAAACAAGTTTGAATATATAGTACCACAAGTAATACTAATATATTGTTGTGATAACAATTCCTTTGTGTTTATATATTCATTTAACCATTCTGGAAAATTTGATTCTAATATTTTAAAATATTTTTTTATTTCTGCATTTAAATTATCATAATATTTTTTCATTTTTTCACATCCTTACATTGTAAACGGCTTTACACAATCTTTTGCAATTTAGCATTCAATCCAAGTTGATTTTTTCCTTATATTTTTTTCTAGCTAATTTTTCTTTTTCATTTAATAAATACAAATTTACCACCGACATAATTTCGATTCTAGAAATTCAAATTATAATTATTATACTATAAATTAACAAAATTTTCCATATTTCCGTGGTATTTAAATAATAAATATATATAATAATTTTAGAAATGAAACATAGTTCGTAACCTGTTGCTCACCTGCTCCATTTGAAATTAACTTACGAATTTAACTGTTCGTGAGTTTTTTTTATAATTTTTTTCAAAAGACTAAAAAATTGTTAGAACCGAACTATTCTAACAATTCATAATTACTTATTTAAACTTAATTTTTGCTCTTCTGCTTCATCATAAGCCTTAGAAACTAATTCATCATAAGTAATAACATTTTCATAGTAATAATTAGCGAATGCTACTGCATCCTTATGATGACTTGCTGTTTCAAATATATATACATTATTGCTTGGAACCGTTATTTTGTCTTCCATACCTGTAGGTAGTTTTAAAATGGTATTATCCTGTTCTACAGTGTAACTTGATAAATCATAAATGATTGCTTTTTCATTCTCAATAACAACTGCACTGCATGTAGCAATAAATGAATATCCTGATGATGCACTAAATGCATTATAAGACTTAATATCGTTATCATTAGTAGATACTGCAGATTTTGAATTAGATACTGCTGTATAATTAACTTGATATTTTTGATTCTTTGCATCCTTTTGACAAGCACTAAGACTCATAGTCATAGCTATTGCTATAATTACTGATTTTAGCTTTAATAATTCGTCTTTTTTCATATTAATAATATCCTTTCCTGTTAAGACAATATTATAATTAGAAAATAAGTTCTGTCAATCATAATTAACTTATGGATAAAATAATTATGTTTAACTTATGGATAAAATAATAGTAGAATCATTACTTGGTGTATCTAAAACTATGGCTATTGATATTTTAAACAATATGATAAGCAATAACACTTTAATCCAATCAGGCGCTGGTAAAAATACTTATTATACGCTAATCTAATATTAGATTGATATTTGTATATCGCTTCGTGTATGGAAAAAAATTGTAAAAAACTATGATGCTCGCTCCAAATTGATTGAAACTTAGAAAACTTATTTCTAAGAGTAATAAATGCTAACTAGAAATGATTAGTTTTTTTTGTTATGTTAAAACTTAATCTGATGTTAAGGGCTTTCTAATATTTATATTATTACTATATCCTAGATACAGATAATAAAAAAGACTAGTTATATTTAAAACTAATCTTACCGATAAATTGTAAATTATCTCTTGATATGTGCTGTTATAATTGTGTAACTATATGAATTTATAGTAATTATTATATTTTCTATTTCACAATACCAATTCTTGCCTTGTTTATATATATTGCAATTCTCATTTAAAACTTTATTTTTACAATATTCTACTACATCATTTGTATTTAATTTTAGGTTTTTTATAATTCTGTCAATACCCATTTCAGTGGTATGCACTTTACTTATATTATCAAGTAATATTTGTTTATCTTCCATAACTTAATATCCTCAAAAAATCACTATTTTCTAACTAATTATTAAAATGTAATTTATCGAGATAATGTAAATATTATAGTAACATCTCCATTACCTAGAATATCCTTTAATTCATTTGAACTAATATTTTGCACTTTACCTAATTTAGTGTAACTCCACGAATTAGAATTATAAAATGCAGATATTTTATTTCCTTGATATAAAACAATATCTCCTGCTGAAGTTGTAATATTTGCATCTTTTTTAGGAAGTGAAAATCCTAAATCTCCAATTTTCTCAAATCCTCCATATTCGTAAGCATTTACTATAATATCTTTATTTTTTAGTTGTTCTTTCAATTCTCTTGTTGCAGAATTGTCTTCTAATTTAACACTTAATACATTATTATTAACTTTGATATATATTGTATTCATACTTTCATCAACCTTATTCTCTGTTATAGTATTATTTGTAATTTCATTATTTTCTACTTTATCATAAATTATATTTTCAGTATTATTACTAATTTCTTTTTTATTATTTTTGGGTACAAAAAGTAATATAGTTGATACAATAAAAACAATTATTAAAATTATCGGTGCAATAATCTTCTTCATATTTTTATAACCTTTTTATATATTTTTTCTTATAAATTCTTTAATTTCTGTTAGTTGCATCCCTGATTTTTTCAGATATTTTATAATTCTAACAACTTCAATATCTTCATCAAAAAATACTCTATTCCCAGACTTATTTTTCTTCAAATTTGGAAATAGTCCTAAATTATCATAATATCTTAAAGTTGGAATCGTTATTTCCATTTTTTTGCCACTTCTGATATGCTATACATCAATATTTACGCCTCCAATAATCTCATTGTCATAATTCTATTATAATTTATCATATAAAGTTAACTTTAGGTCAAGTGCTTTTTAGAAAGTTGTTTTTAACTTTCTTATTTAATAATCTTAACCAAATTGCTATTTATCAAATTTTTCATTTCTTTAAGTTTTGCTTATGATAATTTTTTATCACCAATTTTTTTATATCACATTAAAAAAATATTTTATAGACCATGGATATAAAAACCATTATATTCTTGGTAAGCCTTAGTTAAAAAAGTAATTATATATAACTTATACTTTGCCCATCAACATAAAAAAGAACAAAATATTGATTCCTATAAAAGATATAATAAATTACACGCTCTTAAATCTTTAAAAAATATTTTTCTTAGAAAACTATTAAATGCTAATTTTCTTTTTTCTATATTTTTTTCGATTTTAGTTTTGCAAATATCTCAATAATTTTATTTTAGCTACTTTTCACTTATTTACCATCATTACTTAAGTTTAAATTAAAATAAAAATAATAGCAAATGTTTTACTATTATTTCTTCGGTTCACAGTATTAATTAGAACAATAATTGTTTATTTTTCAAAAGGATTTAAATCATACATAGTAGTTAAATTTATTATCCATCTTACCCATGAACTAACACTTTGTGCTCGACGGCTCGCCGTTTCAAGACTATTAACTTTTGGAGATTCCTTCAAAATATCCTCCGCTATTTTTTTATTGTTAGTATCTCCATAAGTTAAATATTGTTCTAAAGCTAAATAAAATGGTCTATGTGAAATGATTGCTTTAACAATATTCAAATTTTTACTCTTATGATCTAATTTCATTAATTTTTTGCCTGCTTCAGTTAACTTATAACCACCCTTAATGCTTTCAACGAAACCTAAATATTTGGCGGCAGCACTATAATAACTTCCTTGTCTTTCATCAAATTCGTAAAGCTCAGCTATTTCATTAATTCTCATTTCTGAATCATTTAATACATTTATAAAATCCAAAACCCTATAAAATGAATCAGCCTGTGGAAATGGAATATTTAAATCTTCTTCCACAAATTTTGTCGTGTTCATAATTTCATAAATGTCTTCTAATTCAATTTGTTGATAAATTTCTCCTAATATATATCTTCTAATTTTAACTAGTTTTATACTATTGTAATTATTTTCAGAATTAAATTGATATATATAAAAATTGAATATATTATCGTGTTTAATTAGCATTACAGGAATAATTTCTTTATTTGTTGTTTTACGCCATACTCTATATGGATAATATAATTGCCTAATGATAAAGTCGCTCATATAATGGTTTTTAGCTTCTACAATAATAAACTTTGTTAACCCTTCATAACTTCCATCAATTTCCATTTGAGAATTTTCAACTTGAACATTAAAATCCATATTATTTTCTGTTTTTATTGTATAATCAAAACTGCCTGTTCCCATTCTTCCTTGAATAGTAGGAACTACCTCTTCTCCAACTAAATCTTCTAGCATACCAGAAATAAATGCTGAAGATAATGAAACTGCCTCGCTATTAATATTTTTACAATCAATAGTAGTTATATAATCAGGCAAATACATTGTTTCTACATCAATAGAATTATCAATATCAATATCTTGATAATTTTGAAATCTACCTATTAAATATTCTCCTCTTTTTGTAGGTAAAATAGCTAAGTGATTATCCCTAAAAATAGATGGCAAATCAATTTTACTATCGAATTTAGTCATTAATCGTGGTTCTCTGAATTCTTTTATTTGACATGCTGAGATTGTAAAATAACCATCTCTGTTTATCGAATTTAATATGTTATACTTATCAAATATTTGTTCCCAAGCTATATCATTCTTTCCCGTTGCCAATTATTAACACCTCCTGAATTTCTCCTCTTTTTTTAGCATTTGAATTTATATTTCTTTTTGCCATTAAAGTGTGAATAGAATATTTACTTTTATCACTATATAAGTCTTTAATAAATGGGGTTGATGAGTTACTAATAATAACTGTACAACCATTATTTATTAATTTATCACATAAATCTTTTAATCTTCTTTGATCTTTTTTTGTAAAACCATTTTCTGTATATCCAACAAAATTCACCTGATCATCATATTGGTCATATGGTGGGTCAAAATAAACTAATGTTCCTTTTTGTACATCTTTGCAGCAATCCTCGAAATCGCCTTGTCTGAAATCGATATCATTATTAACAAAATATTCGTGGAGTGCTTTTAAAACAGGTTTATTACAAATATTAGGACTTTTGTATTTTCCAAATGGCGTATTAAATTGCCCAGAGCTATTCAATCTAAAAAGCCCATTATAGCAAGTTCTATTAAGATAAATTAATCGTGCAGATTTTTCAACAGAAGACCATTCTTTATATTCTTCTTTTCTGTCAAATGCTCTAATTTTATAAAAATCTTCTTCGTTATTTTTATTTTCATATTCTTCTAATTTGGTAATGAGTTCATCATAATTATATTTTATACATTTATAACATTCAATCAAATCTTTATTATAATCATTTACTACTGCTTTATTAGGTTGCAAATAAAATAAAATTGAACCACCACCTATAAAAGGTTCACAATAACTTGTATATTTAATCTTTTTTAAATATTTTTCCATTTGAGGTATTAATTGTCTTTTTCCACCAGCCCATTTCAAAAATGGTTGAATTAATAAGTTCTTATTTTTCTTCATTTTTATACCTCCTATTTTTTCGAACATTATATCATAAATAATAAAATCATGATATACTTTGATGATTTTTTGTTATCTACCTTAATTTTAATTTTTTTAGTTGACAAAGTCATTAAGTAACATTTTCTTTTAAAGGTGTTATTTAATTAAGTTTTATTTTATATATAATATTTTCAAAGACAAATCTATTTTATCATAAATTTAAAATTAATGAAGTACTTTTACAGACCATGGATATAAAAGCCATTATATTCTTGGTAAGCCTTAGTTAAAAAAGTAATTATAGGTAAATATTCATTACAGTTATCTTTAATTAAATTATCTAAAATATATTTAGTTTGATCTTTATTATAATAATTAGATCCATAGTAATCAAAGGTACTTACTTTGTTTTTATAAGTAGTTTTATCAAAGTAGGGGTATTTTTTTATAAAATCATTAAATCTATCTTCATTAATATATAAAGAATCATTATAATTTCTTATTTTCTTATTTATTTTATAATAAGATAATTCAAAGGCTAGATTGATTGGTTTATTATTAGTGTTTTTGACAAAGTAGTTTTCCGGACCGTCTATACTAGAAGTAACTAAAGGGTATTCTTTAAAAAAGTCTTTATTTATTTCATATCTAGAAGTAATACTAAAATAAGTACTGTCGGTGCAGGCTATTTCCATATCTGCTAAGGGATGTTGGATATGAGGACCTACATAGTATTTTAAATCTATCTTATTAATACGAGGGATGGCGTATTGGAAAACTTCATTTTCCTTAAAATTAGCTGGGATAGCACTAAAAATACCATTAATAAACTGAATGTCTTCGTTTTCTAAAATGGTTAAGAGTTCTTGATTAGATAAAAATATATAATCATTATTAAATAAATCAATATAACTCTTATTTTGAGGATAAGCCTCGATATCACTTATTAACCACTTATATTTTAAATTAGAACCCCCTAAAGACTTTAAGAGTTTTAAAAGATGGGTATATTCGTTATCATCATTTATAGAAATATATCTTTGCATATTTATTCTCCTAACTTTAAATTTATTATAACAGTAATCCTACTAAAAGGGGTATTTTTAAATAAAAAAGGGGCTGTTACGAAATTAAATAATTAATTTCCGACAGTCCTTTTTTCTTGCAATTAAAAAAGCGTGCTGGGAATCGGACCCCTCGACGCTTATTACATGATACAATATGTTTGAAAGAAGTTGTATCACATGAAATATTTTACTATAAAAAGTAGTCTTTTTCTAGTGTCCTCATCTAAGTGTGATGAGGAATATCGAAAAAATCAGAAGTTAGTAATTTAATAAATTATGTTTGTATAAAAAAATTTAATAAGCATGAGCAAAACATCGGAAAATAATTTACCTTTTTAGATAAAGAAATAATTAAAAATAGTTACTGAAATATTACATTACATTGAATCTTAAAGAAGAAGAATTAAATTATTTCAAAGAAAAAAGGTTGTTATAAATTAACTAATTTCGTAACAGCCCCTTAAAATTTTTTTATAGATTTTTAATATTGTGTTTAACACTCATTCCCGGATATTTACGAACTAATGTTTTTTCCAAACCATGTTGATAAGAAGAAGTAAAATCCTTATCTTTTAAATTCATATCATCTAAAATAAGACCAGCCAAATAATTTTGAGCCGCAATTAACTCTTTAGTCGTATTATCTAAAGAGAAATTATTTAAACTAGTTAATTTCTTATTTATTATTTCTAAGTCAGCTTGACGATTAGTTTCCCATTTAGAACCGTTTTCATCTTGGAATCTTTTAACCCCATCATGATGCGCATGGGGATTATCTTGTTTAAACTTAGCCTCATATTCCTTAGTTAATCTCTTTATTTCTTCTTCTCTTAAAATGCTGTTAGGACCACTAGAATAGATGATAGCATCCCCAATATATAAAGGACTATCTTCTTCGATATTAAAGCGAAAACTATTTATACTTTTGCCATTCATTTTTCCAAAAATACTGAATTCAACGGGGTGTTTATAGTTTTCAACTGTACTTATTTCAATACCATTACCATTATTTAGAAGTAGATTCTTAGTACGATTACAAATATTATAAATTACTATTCTTTTATATAATTCTATTTTTCTTAAGATTTCTCTATTATCATTATTAAATTCTTTATTAAAAGCCGATATTTCTAAGGCAAGTAGGCTTTCTAAATATTCATAAGATTCTTTAGATAATAACCATTCATATTGTTTTAAATCTTGATATAGTTCTTTTTGACTTTCTAATATACTTTTGTTTTTGTTAACCATTTTATTTCCTCCCTGTAAGTATTATCTACCTACATTTTCATAATAACATAGGCTTATTTAAAAAGATACTATTATTTTATAAATATTATGGGTTTAGTATTACTTCCCACCCGCCCACCCTCAAGGAGATTAATTAAGACGACTAGATCATAATGTAAAATTAGAGGTTAATGTGAAAGATGAAACCGTTTGGTTGTCTTTAGAACAATTAGCTACTTTGTTTAATAGGGATAGAACGGTAATTAAAAGACATATTAATAATATTTTTAAGGAAGATGAATTGAAGGAAAATGAGGTATGTGCAAAATTTGCACATACCACTGCTCATGGGGCTCTAACCGATAAAACCCAAACTAGAAATATCAATTATTATAATCTTGATAGGAAAACATATTAACAATGCATTAAAAGAAGAACTTGATACTTCAACTGTCGCAAAATTTGCGACAGTTCAAAATGAAGGCAACAGAAAAGTTACCCGTGATATTGAATATTATAATCTTGACATGATTATTTCGATTGGTTATCGAGTAAAATATCAAAACGGTTTCATTTTTAGAAAATGGGCCAATAAAATATTAAAAGAATATTTAATTAAGGGTTATGCCATAAATCAAAAAAGATTAGACTATTTAGAAAAGACTGTGAAATTAATAGATATTGCCAATAGAACAAATGAAAACTTAGAAAATGTTGATGCTAAAGAAATTCTAAAAGTAATTGCCACCTATTCCAAAGCCCTTGACCTTTTAGATGATTATGACCATCGTAACTTATTAAAACCTAAGGGAAATAATAGTCAGAAACAAATAAGATATGAAGACTGCATAGAAGTGATTAATAAGTTAAGATTCAATGAAGAAAGCGATATCTTTGCTATTGAAAGAAATAAAGGCTTACAATCAATAATCGGCAATATTTATCAAACCTTTGATGGTAATGATGTTTATAAAAGTATTGAAGAAAAGGCTGCTAACTTTTTATATATGATTGTTAAAAACCATGTTTTCATTGACGGTAATAAAAGAATTGCTGCAACTTTGTTTATCTATTTTCTAAATTATTATGGTCTTCTTTATAAAGAAAATAAACAAGTTATTGATAATAATACTTTAGCCTCTCTAACTTTACTTATTGCCGAGTCTAATCCAAAAGAAAAAGAAGTTATAATTGATTTAGTTATGAATTTTCTAAATTAGACTTCTTGCGTAACTGTTTATAGGCAAAAGTTATGGAAACAACATATCAGCAAAAATCTATTGTAAAAGGTATCTGTTCTACTTCTATATTTTTTGCCAATAATTCTTAAAAATCTTCAGTTGACAATTTAGATGTTCTATTGACATTCTAATACTAGAAATCAATTTATTTAATTCCTTATCTGTTATGGAAAGTGAGTTATTTTTTGATTTCTTTTTTGGTGTCAAACTTTTTTCAAATAGTCCCTTAATTCCTTGAGATCCACTATCCGCCAACAATTTTAATGTTTTAGGTAACTCAGCCTCAGTTTTCTTTAACAATTTGAAGTCATGAACACTTCCTTTATCAAAATGAACTGATAGTATTTTTTTATCACTATCGTTCGTGATAATCTGAACTTTGATTGTGTGTTTTTTCTTTTTTTTAGAATAAAATTCTTCTTGCATTTGGCTATCTTTAGGTCTTTGTATAGAGCATTCAGTCACCTCAATTAGCTGATAACTATCTTCATCTAAAAATGTAATGTCGATTGCTCCTTCGAATTCCATTAATAAAACAGCCTCAGTCCATCTTACTCACCTATATGCATTTGACAGCATTGCACCCACCCTTAAGGGGATTAATTAAGTCGACCAATTAACCAGTCTAAAGAGATATCATATTTATATACTATTTGCAGAGCAAAGGCAGTAAGTAATGTAGTTTTACCTCTTTCATAAGCACTGATAGTAGAGTGAGTAGTATTTAAAAAGTTAGCTAGTTCTACTTGCGTAATATTATTATTTTTTCTAAATGTTTTTAAGTTATTACCAATAGTTTTATTATTAAAATTATATTCTTTTAAACATTCTTTATTCTTAGATATACCAATTATATAATCCATTGTTATATGAAAATAATTACATAGGATATTTAATTTTTCTAAGGGAATTAATTCTTTGCCGGTTTCCCATCTTGAGTAGTTAGCTTGGGTAATTCCTAGTATTTTAGCTATTTCTATTTGTTTAAGATTATTATCATCTCTTAAGTCTCTTAGTCTTTCATTTAATGTATATAGCACTTGTAATCACCAAGATAATTTTCCCATTATAAATTATTCTTTAAGTTAAATATACAAAAATACGACATTTATGCTATAATAATTAAGAAAGTAGGGAAGAGTAATGAAGAGAAATTTAGTTTTTATAAGTATATCTTTAGGATTAATAATGTTGTTAGGTATAGGAGTATCTTATTCTTTATGGAATATATCAATTAGTCAGGATACTACTAACACTGCTTATACAGAGTGTTTTGATTTATCTATAACTAATAAAGAAAATAATATATCTTTAGATAATGCTTATCCCATAAGTAATGATAAAGGTAAAAGTTTAACTCCTTATACTTTTACGGTTACTAATACTTGTGATATTACTACTGAGTATTCAGTTAATTTAGAAGTCTTAAAAGATTCTACTTTATCTAGTAAATTTATTGATGTAATGTTTGAAGGTAATATAAATTTACTTAGTAGTTATGATTCTGTTGATAAAGTAAATACTAGTAGTGTAGAAAGTAGAAAACTTACTACAGGTATCTTAAAATCTGGAGAAAGTAAAGATTATTCTTTAAGATTATGGATAGATTATAATACTACTTTAGAAGATTTAAATAATGAGATTAAATCTTTTAAATCTAAAATAGTAGTAGTAGGAAAACCTATAAACTATACTGGTGATACGGTATTTAATTTTGATTATACAGGTGGTGAGCAAACCTTTACTGCACCCGTTTCTGGAACTTATAAAGTGGAACTTTGGGGAGCACAGGGCGGTGGTGATGTCGATAATAATGGTGGACTAGGTGCATACACTTCAGGATTATTAAATCTAGTAAACAATCAGCTTTTTTATATTTATGTTGGGCAATTTTCTGATTATACAGACGGGAATTGTTACGATAGTAATCCTAATAATAATTTTAACGGAAGTATTTATGGAAGCTGTGCTAGTGGTGGCGGTGCTACGGATATTAGGCTTACAAAATCACGAAATTGGTATGATTTTGTGACTTTGAAATCAAGAATTATAATCGCTGCTGGTGGTGGCGGTGCTTATTATGATGGAACCGGAGGTTCAGCAGGGGGACTTTCTGGATATCCAGGATTTATGTTAAATACTACTCCAGAAAAAAGTTATTATCAAAGTGCTGCCGCCAGTCAAACACTTCAATCGTTTGGCGTTGGAGATAGAAAAACAACATCTGGAGGTGGCGGCTATTATGGAGGTTACGGCGGTTATGCTAAAAATGCTGGCGGTGGTTCATCATTTATTTCTGGACATAATGGTTGTGATGCCATAAAAGAAGAAAGCACAGAAGATAATATTATTCATACTGGGCAAAGCATTCATTATTCTGGTTTATACTTTACCAATACTTTAATGATAGATGGGGAAGGATATAGATGGACAGATAAAAAAGAAGAACAAATCGGTATGCCATCACATTCAAATAACTCTGTGATAATAGGAAACTCAGGTAATGGTTATGCTAGGATAACTTTAGTAAGTGTGGACAAATGATTATTAAAAACTTTAAAAAGTTTTCCTACTATGTTACAATACTCTTGACTGAAAAATGAACGGAGGATAGTTATGAAAATAAATTCAAAAGAAATGCAAAAAATATCTAAAATTAAAAATTCATTTTATGATGATTTAAAAATAGAATTTTTGTTTCATTCTAATCATTTAGAAGGCAGTACATTTAGTAAAGAAAATTTAGAAAAATTATTATTTGATAAGAAAGTTACTGGAGAACATTTTTTAGATGATGTAGTTGAAACTAGAAACTCATTAAATGTATTTGATAAGGTAATTAATGACTGTGATAAACCATTAGATAAATTTATGCTTTTCGACTGGCAACGAGAACTGAAAAAAGATACGGTAGATGAAGAAATACACAATACTGGTTGCTGGAAACAATATGAAAATAAATTGCGTAATGTTGATTTAAAATTAGCATATCCAAATGAAGTTGATAATTTAATGTTTAATTTACTTCTTGATTGGAAAGAAATATCTAATCCCACTATAGAAGATATAGCAAAATTTCATTATAAATTTGAAAAAATCCACCCTTTTCAAGATGGTAATGGAAGAATTGGAAGATTTATTATCTTAAAGCAATGTTTGGAAGCCAATATTGATTTAATTGCCATTGATAATATGTATGAATTAGAGTATAAGGAAGCACTTTATAAGGCTCAAAAGACTGACGACATAACTGATTTAGTAAATGTTTTTAAACTATGTCAAGAACGCCTTGATGGTAAAATGAAAGAATATGATAATTTCTTGAAACAAATAAAATCAGAAATTAGTGATTAATAAAATATTGATGGAATGGCTGATGTCATTCTTTTTTTAATACTATTAATTTTTACATTGTCTATATTTTTATACACTATATTATACTTTTCATAGAGTTAGATACTCTATGAAAGCGTATATTCGGTACTTATTTTTAACTTATATATTAACTATATCATAGTTTTTCTTGGGTTTAAAGTCTAAATTTTTTCTCTATTATAGTCAAAATTATGGTCAAATAAAATTGTTGAAAATACAGCAATTACCTTACTTTAAACGATATTTTTTAGTCAAATAAATAAATAATATTATGGTCAAAATTTCTGGTCAAAAAATTTAAAACCTAGGTGTTTACTGACTTTATAAGCCTTTTTTCATAGAGTATCTAACTCTATGAACTTGAAATTATGGACTTTTAGGAGATTTTGAGATGAAAAAAAGAAGTTTTGGTTTAATTATAATATTTGTTTTATTAATTTCAGTTTTTATATATTTAAATAAAAAAAATAAGTATTTACCAACTGATGATATTATAGGAGTATATGTAAATAATGAACTTAATGAAGAGATACCTTCTAAAGGAAGTGCTATGTTTCAAAAGGCTGTTTGTGATGATACTACTACTAAAGTAACATGGGATAATGATGATTGGGGCTTATTAATAAGCAATTTAAATAAGAAAGTAAAATGTAATTTATACTTCTATTCTGGTCAAACAGTATTTGACTACGATTACATTGCTTCAACCCAAACTTTTACGGTACCAATTGATGGAACCTATAAAGTAGAACTTTGGGGAGCTGTTGGCGCTTCTTATGATGATAGATATCATGGCGGCAATGGCGGATATACTAGTGGCCTTATAAAGTTAAATAAAGGTACCAATTTATATGTATATGTTGGTGGAACAAACATTTGCAAAGAGGGGACAGCTGGTTGGACATTTATAGGTTATAACGGTGGAGGCGCAGCTGGTGGTGAAAATTGGCCTAATCGTAATTTTTGTGGTGGTGGTGGCGCTACTGATATAAGAATTGAAAATGCTGATTGGGACAACTTTGATTCTTTAAAGTCAAGAATTATGGTGGCGGCTGGCGGCGGCGGAGCCAATTGGTATACTGAGTACTATAGTGCGATTGGTGGTGCTGCTGGTGGTCTTGTTTCATATATTGGAAAGACTAATGCTAACGATCCCACAACTGGTTCTGTTGCTCCAACTATATATCCATCTTCTCAAACTTCTGGCCCATATTTTGGAAAAGGAGTAAATGAAGTTACAGCTGGTGGCGGTGGTGGCTATTACGGAGGAAATTCTGCTTCTTGGACAGGTGGTGCCGGCGGTTCTTCCTTTATTTCTGGACATAATGGTTGTGATGCTATAAAAGAAGAAAGTACTGAAAATAATATAATTCATACTGGACAAAGTATTCATTATTCAGGACTATACTTTACTAATACTTTAATGATAGATGGTGAGGGCTATAGATGGACTGACAAAAAGGAAGAACAAATAGGTATGCCATCACATTCAGATAACTCTGTGATAACGGGAAACTCAGGTAATGGTTATGCCAGAATAACTTTAATAAGTATAGATGAATAAATATAATAAATTTTAGAATAATACTAATTAGGGCGTGGAGGGTGGGAAGAAAAACTAAATTTACTTAATAAAATATTAATGTTATACTTTATATAAGATAAGTGAGGCTTTATGAAGTATATTAAATTCTTAATTTTTATTATTTTAATAAATATTACTATAGTTTATGCTAACCCCTATAATAATAAAGAAACAGTAAATGATATAGAAGTAATAAGTTCTACTTGGTATATCTGGGAACGCATTAATACTAATTATGGAATAAAATTACCTAATTGGGGAAGCCCTGATAAATGGTTAAATCAAGCTAAGAAATCGGGTTATAAAACGAATACAACCCCTAAAAAGAATAGTATTGTTATCTGGAAAAAAGATGGTGTTACTTATGCTGGCCTAGTTTGGCAAATAAATACTGATAGTATCGTAGTTAAAACGGCTAGCCAAACTGAACTTCGTCAAATATGTGCTCCTAAAAAAGAGGGGAGATGTAATGAAAATAATGTCTGCTTCTATTATAATGATAGCGAATCAGAACTAGTTTGTACGGAAAAATATGTAGCAGTAAATCAAACAGGTATTGTTCTAAATCGTTCTTTAAATCTAAAAAATGATAATATTGTTGGTTATATCTATTTAGATGAAAAAATTAATAATGTAACTGAGACTAATACTTCTCTTAATGATAAGAATAATTCTAAGGAAAATTCTAATGCTAAAAATAATCCTAAAGAAAATAACAATTCTAATGCTAGTAGTACTAATTCCACTAATAGTTCTTCCAAGACCAATGACTCTAAAAAAGTTAGTAAACTAAAAAATTTAAAGGTTGAAAATTATAAACTTAATTTTCAAGAAGATAAAGATACTTATACTTTAAAAGTTGCTAACGAAATCGATAAAGTTAACATTTTAGCCGAAGGTGATAAAAACGCTATAATTAGTGGTTTAGGTAGTAAGAATTTAGAAATTGGTTCTAATAAATATGAAGTCCTAGTAACGACTAAAGATAAAGAAGATAAGATTTATAATATAGAAATAATTAGAGAAAGTATGAGTACCGAAAATAAAGAAGATGAAGAGTTAGAAAAAGATAGAAATGCTAGTTATTCTAATGAAAATAATTCTAAAGAAAAAGAAAGCAAATTTAATTATAAAACTATCATTTTAGGTGGTGCCATTGTTATTTTTATTGGCCTTTTATTGTTTATCTAAAAATTAATAATATTTAGTGAAAATTTTAATTGACTATTAAAAAATTATCTGTATAATCTTAGGTAAGAAGAGGTGTCTATATGAATACATTAGCTATAATTATTATTGAAACAGTTTTTATTTTAATTACCCTTGCTACTTCTAGTCTTGGAGCTTATTTAATAAGGAAGGGAAAGACGGAATCTGGCCTTATTGAGATATTAAGTAGTGTACTATTATTAACGGCTGCTTTTCTTCAAAGTCTAGCTATTGGTAATAATACTTTTGGTGATGGCATATTTGCTTGTCTATTGGAAAATCTTGGCGTTTATTCTTGGATTATTTTGATTATGTATTGCCTTTTAATTATTCTCTCAATCTATAATCTTGTAGTTTTAATAAAAGAAAAATCTACTTTAAAAGATGATAAGGATATTAAAAAAAATTTAAAGAAATCTTCATATATTGTGCCCCTTTATATACTTGTCCTTTTTGGCTTTCTTTGTGGGGCTTATCTAGGCACCGATAAATTAGGATATAAATGTCAAACTATTTATACTGAGAATTTTTTAGACGAAAATAGAAAAATAGCCGTACCCCAAAATAGTTGTTATATGGGTTATATCGATGAAAACCTTTATGGTTTTAGAAGTTTAAAAAGTGCCGATAAACTTGATAGCAAGTTAAAAAGTATAACCGAAAAATATAATGCCGAACATGATATTAAAGTAGCTTATAAGATAGAAAAGAATCGATTGTATAACGAATATTATTTACATTTTGATAAGTAATTAACTTAAAATAGTTAGTTTATTGGAAAATTAAAAAGCTTTAAAATCAAAAAATGCCATATTGAAAACTAAAGTCCATTATTTTAAAGACTTTTTTTCTTATCCTTATAATATTATTAATTAGGGTGATTTTGTGTTTTATCAAGATAAACATTTTCGAATGAGATTAGTAGTATTATTTGTTACTTTACTTTTAATAGCCGTTATTTTAAAAGTTTTTTATATTCAAGTATTCCAATATCAGAAATTAAATAGTTTGGCCAATGATTTATGGCAGCGTAACCTTCCTATAACACCTGATCGGGGTCTTATCTTAGATCGTAATGGTAAAGTTTTAGCTAGTAATATCACGACAACTTCCCTGTATTTAGTACCTAATCAAATTAAAAATAAGGAAGAAGTTGCTAAGACTTTAAGTGAAATTTTAAATGTTTCTTATGAAGAAATGTATAAACATGTTAGTAAAAAAACTTCGATTGAAAGAGTCCATCCCGAAGGACGCCAGTTATCTTTTGAAATAGCCGATAAAATAAACAGCTATAATTATGATGGTGTTTACTTGCTTAAAGAAGCTAAAAGATATTATCCGTATAATGATTTATTAAGTCATGTTTTAGGTTATGTTGGTATTGATAATCAAGGTTTGTCAGGTCTAGAACTTAAATATGATAAAGAACTGACAGGTACCAGTGGGTCAATTAAGTATTATAGTGATGCCAAAGGTAATAGATTAGCTAAAGCCGAAGAATATAAAGAAGCCGTCAGTGGTAATAATGTTTATTTAACTATTGATTTAGATTTACAACAATCAGTAGAAAGGGAACTAGATAATGCTGTAAGTAAATACGACCCTGAACATGCTTTAGCCATCGCAATGAATCCCAAGACAGGAGAAATTCTAGCGATGGCTAGTCGACCAAGTTATAATCCCAATGACTATAAAACTTATACTCAAGAAGTATTAAGTAGAAATCTTCCTATTTGGATGACTTACGAACCTGGTTCGACTATGAAAATCACCACCCTTAGTGCCGCCATAAATGAAGGAGTAGTTAATTTATTTACCGATACTTTCTATGATTCTGGTAGCGTTAATGTTGATGGGGCCACTATCCATTGTTGGAAAGCTGGCGGTCATGGGGCCCAAACATTTTTAAATGTAGTTGAAAACTCTTGCAATCTTGGTGTAAATACAAGAACACTTTTGTCTTTAACGAAACCATTAATATTACTTACACAATTTTGTTACAGATAATAAAATTAAAGGGATTGGGAAAAGAGTGTTAGAATTTGTAGAAGAATTGGCAAAAAAAATAAAAAATCTAAGCTCAGATTGGATTGTGCAGAAAATAGTGAATTTTTAAATAACTACTATGAAAAAGCATGATATATTATAGTCGGAAAATGCACCGACTGGTTATACAAAGGAAACAAAAGAGAAAAGAGTTTGGTGCTATAGGTTATGGTGCTGGTCTAGTAATTAATGGTAACTTAAAATAATTTGAGTAGAAAAATATATTCCAAGAATATGAAGTTAAAACTTTAAAAAGAACCAGAGAAGAAGTTATAGAATATTAACTTAGTAAATAAAAGTGCTAAAATTAAGCTTATTATAAGGCACTTTTTTCGAGTGTTAAAAAAAATTGCGAATATTCCAAAGAAATTTGATAGACCATAACCAATAAAAAAGATAAAATCAAAATAGAAAGGAAATTAATATGTTAGGAGAGAAAATTATTAGTGAACGAAAAGAACATTATTTAAGTCAGGAGGCTCTTGCCCAGATGGTTGGTGTTACAAGACAAACTATATCTAATTGGGAACTTAATGAAACTGGTCCTGATTTAAAACAAGCCAGCAAACTAGCTGATATTTTTGGAATTAGTATTGATGAATTAATTGGTAAGAAAAACATTCTTTTAGAGAAGATTGATAAAACTGAAAGTAATTCTAAACTAATCATAAAGTTGATTAAAGTTTTAGGAATAACTCTAGGAATACTTATTTTTATTTTATTATGTATTATTGGGATTTATTTTTCAACGACTAATTACTACAAAAGTGAGGCGACTGCTAGTGGAGAGGGAAGAACTTGCTATTTTAATGGTAAAATAAGTAATTATGTTATTATGAAAAATAATGTAGATAATGCTCTTTCTTTTGAAATAGAAGATGAGATCATAAGAAATGAGTTTAATCTTGATAATATTAAGACTGGTGAACCCAAAGAAATCTTAGATAAAATAATTGCTTATATTAAAGAAAACGGTGGTGTTTGTTTAGAAGAAAAATAAGAGTGTGTAAGGAATTTTGGGTAAATGGAATCTAACCACGATATTTTGAAACCTTAATTGGCAATGTTATTAACTTAAGAAAATGAAGGTAAAAGGATTTGTGCTTTTATCTTTTTTTGATATGATTATCTTGAAAGATAAATAAGTAATAGATTGGTTAGATATAAAATGTATAATATTCATAAAATAAAGAGTATTATAGAAAATCTGAATTTTGTTAAATTTTGTAGATTAAATATGAATTATTTCATTAGAAACAGAAAAATAAATCCGAAGGATATCATTCATTACCAACTTAATAAGAAAGGCTTAAGTACAAAAATAAAAATATTAAACTTTAATAAAATTAACTATGTTGAAGATGTAAGTTCTCCTGCACTTTTTTAAGCTGGTTAAAAAGATGGAAATGCCTGTGGATAATTTTAAGGCTTTAGACTTGTCAATAAAAAACAGCAAAGTGTCAATAGAAAATGGCAAATGTTAAATCCAGTTAGCAAAGAATTAAAATTTAACTTCAAAATGAAAATAGCAAATATTAAATGCTAAAGTAGTTTAGCAAAAATAAAATTTAAGTTAGCACAAAATATAAGCAATCAAAGTAATTCTTTCTAACCTTGAAATGCTTGTCCTTTTAATTTTACAATTTATATACTTTTGATATTTTAAATAATACTTATATTAGCAATTTTCGTGCTATAATTATTTATATGTGATAAAGATGAATGAACATCTTAATTTACCAAAGATAATATCGATACCAAATATAAGTGCGGCAATGATTCCAAACATCAAACTAGAATAATAAAAAAACATGGCCTAAACTAAAAAAAAGTCATCTCTTTAGAAAAAGTTAAAAAAGTACCATGCGTTTTTAACAATAGAACCAATTTTTATAAAGGAAAAATTTTATCTAATAGTATTTTAAGTGTTAATTTGTTTATAAAATTATTAAATAAAAGGTAAGGAGAAATTAATTTATGACAGAAAAAAAATATTCAATAATTTATAGTAGTAAAACGGGAAACACCCAAAAATTAGCCGAGGCTATTCATAATATTTTACCTAAAGATAATTGTCAGTATTATGGCCCCGTAGAGAAGGCTCCTAAAATTTTAAGTAATCTTCTTTATATTGGTTTTTGGACAGAAAAAGGAACAGCAGATACCCAAACAATAGAATTTCTAAAACAATTAAAAGATAAAAAAATATTTTTATTTGGAACGGCAGGATACGGCGGAAGTCAAAATTATTTTGAAGGAATTATTAATAATGTTAAGAAAAATATTGATAGTAGCAACACTTTAATTGGAACCTTTATGTGCCAAGGTAAAATGCCTTTCAGTGTTAAAGAAAGATATAAAAAAATGCAAGAACAGAATAATTCTTCTTTAAAAATAAATGATTTAATTGCTAATTTTGATAAAGCCTTATCCCATCCGGATGCGGCTGATTTAAAAAAATTAGAGGAACAAATATTAAATAGTTAACTAAAAATTAATATTATTTTTAATTTAAAAGAGGTGATTAACTTTGGTAAAAAACAATGAGAAAACAAATGTTATGCGAATTTTAGACCAGAAAAAAATAAATTATATTAGTCATTGTTATACTGATACTAACGCTATAAGTGGCATGGATGTTGCTAGTGTTTTAAATGAAAATCCAAGTCAAGTCTTTAAAACTTTAGTTACCGTTGGTAATAGCAAAAATCACTATGTTTTTTTAGTGCCCGTTAACAAGGAATTAAATTTAAAAAAGGCCGCTACCGCGGTATGGGAAAAAAATGTTGAAATGGTAAAATCAAAAGATTTACTACCATTAACAGGATATATCCATGGCGGTTGCTCACCAATTGGCATGAAAAAACAATTTAAAACCGTAATAGATATTTCTGCTAACAATTATGATAATATAATCTTCAGTGGCGGTAAAATTGGTTATCAAGTAGAACTTACTTTAGAAGATTTAAAAAAAGTAATTTCCTTTACTTTAGCAAGCATAACCGACTAATGAAAAACATGAATTAAGAATGGCCTAAAAAAATTAATAATTTTTTTTTACAAGCAATCTTTATTTTAATTATTGAAATAAAGGGTATTTATAGTAATAGTCTTAAGAAGATTAACATAATTTTAACTGGAGGAAATCTAGATGTTAGATAAAGATATTGAGATTAATTTTGATACCAAGAGATTACCCTTTGAATATAAACTATTAGAATATAGATTAATTGTTAATAAAGAATTATATGATGAAAAGGTTATTGATTTTAAGATTTTTAATGAAATGGAAAATTCTTTAATAAGTAGGTTAACTAAAATAAGAAATGAATATTTATTAAAAGAAGTAGACTGAATAAAACTATGAGGTATGTGCTTTTATTATAATAAAATTCACTGGTTAAAAACCATACCACCAAATGCAGTACAGTAGATTTGCAAATTGCATAGTTTTTGACTGATACTCATTCCAAACTTTTTCGGAATTCCGAAAAAGTTCGGAATGAAATGATTTACAAATTACATAATAGAATGGTATAATTCAAGTATAATTATTGGAAAGGCATTAATAAATGAAAGAAATAAAAAGAGATTTTTACTTAAAACAGTTAATAAAAAGAGATGGTAATGGTCAAATCAAGATTATTACGGGAATTAGGAGATGTGGGAAATCGTATTTATTAAAAAATATTTTTTATAATTATTTACTACAAAATAATGATAAAGATCATATTATCTATATACCGCTGGATATTAAGGAAAATGAAGCGCTACTAGACGGTAATAAATTTATTAAACATATTAGATCTTTAATAAAAGATGAAAAAAAATATTATTTACTATTAGATGAAATTCAGAAAATGGATGATTTTGTACCCGTATTAAATACTTTTCTTTATGAAGATAATATAGAGGTTTATGTAACAGGCTCTAATGCTAAATTGTTATCCAAAGATGTGGTAACAGAATTTAGAGGCCGTGGTGATGAAATCCATGTATATCCTTTAAGTTTTAGTGAATATATGCAAATCTTCGACGGCGACCAATACGAAGGATATGAACAATACAGCATTTACGGTGGTTTACCATATACTTTGTCATTTAATAATGATAATGACCGCTCTAAATATTTAAAAAATCTTTTCGAGGAGACTTATTTAAGAGATATTATTGAAAGAAATAATGTATCTAATACCGAAGAGTTAAATGAATTATTAAATGTCATTTCCTCCCAAATTGGTTCTTTAACTAATCCTCATAATCTGCAAAATACTTTTAAAAGTGAAAAAAACATGATTTTGAGTGATAAAACTATAAGTAATTATTTAGAATATTTTATGGATGCTTTCTTAATAACAAGGGCTGATCGTTATGATGTTAAAGGCAAAAAATACATAAATTCACCATATAAATATTATTTTGAAGATATTGGATTACGCAATGCAAGACTAAATTTTCGTCAAATTGATAAAGGACACATTATGGAAAACATTATTTATAATGAATTGTTGAGACGCGGTTATAATGTTGATGTTGGGGTAGTTGAAGTTAATGAAACTACTGAAAACGGTTCTAATATCAAGCCGAAATACGAAGTTGATTTTGTTTGCAATCAAGGAAGCAAAAGAATATATGTTCAATCCGCCTACGAAATGCAGGATACTTTGAAAGAACGCCAAGAAAGAAAATCACTTTTAAATATTAATGATTCATTTAAGAAGATAATAATTTTAGGTGATGTTAGTAAACCCAGAATGGATGAAAATGGCATTATTACAATGGGGATATTTTATTTTCTTCTAAATGAAAATAGTTTAGAACAATGCTAAAATAATAATAAGATATTTTAGTTAAAGTTATATAAGCAAGATTAGAAATAATTTAATCTTGTTTTTTTCATATTATCTTTAAAAAATTAATATGATTAGGTAGAGTTTATGGGGATAAAAATTATTTATTTAAGTAATAAATTTGCCATTAAGTAGTAGTCATGATATCAGGTAAATGTCAAGATGTCGGAAATTTGCAAGCCTTAAAAGAAAGGATATGTACTTTATGGAAATAAAGAAAGCAAGGGAAGAATTAAAAAGGGGAAAAACTATTTATGATATGCCCTTAAAAGTAGCATACTACGGTCGGGTTTCAACTGATAAAGATGATCAATTAAATTCCCTCGAAAATCAACAAAATTATTTTGAAGATATGATTAAAGAAAATCCTAATTGGCTATTTATTCGGGGTTATATTGATGAAGGTATCAGTGGAACAGCTGTTAAAAATCGAAAGTCTTTCTTAAAAATGATTGAAGATGCCTCCCTTGGTAAAATTGATTTAATCTTAACTAAAGAAATATCTAGGTTTTCTAGAAATACCGTTGATAGTATTAAATACACAGAATATTTATTGAAAAAAGGTGTTATAGTATATTTTTTATCAGATAATCTTAATACTATCCAAGAAGATGCGGAGTTTAGATTAACTATTATGTCTAGTATGGCCCAAGATGAGGTTCGTAAATTATCCGAAAGAGTTAAATTTGGTATTAATAGAATGATTAAAGATAGAAAATTAATTGGTGGTAATTTAACAGGTTATTATAAAAAAGATGGTAGATATGAAATTAATCCCAACGAAGCTCCTATTATTAAATATTTATTTACCACTTATGCTAGTGGTAGCCTTGGTCTTAAAAGGATAGGCGAAGAACTAGCACAAATGGGATATTTAAATTCCAAATGTAAACCATATTCTCAAACTGCACTTGCTAAAATGCTTTCCAATCCCAGATATAAAGGATTTTATACTGCCAAACTTACTGAGGTTGACGATTATAAAACTCATAAAAAGAAAAAAATACCTAAAGAAGAACAAATAATTGAAAAAGACGAGAGGATTCCAGCGATTGTTTCTGAAGAACTTTGGGATAAAGCCAATTTCATTCATGAAAGAAGAAAAAAATTACCATCTAGACATGTACTTAACTCTGATGCTCATATTAAAAATTATAAATATTCGGCTAAACTATATTGTAAAGATTGTAATAGTATCTTTATTCGTAATGGTGGGTCTAACAGGATGGCCAGTCCCACTTGGTCGTGTAAAACTTATCGTACCCAAGGAATTTCTAAATGTCAGTCACCAATTATAAAAGAAAGTTACTTAGATAAAATATTTATTGAACTATTTACCGACTTTATCAAACATAAAAAAGATTATTTAAGCCAAGTATTATCCGAATATAAAAATATTATTAAAAATAATTCTAATGAAATAGATACTGAAGAAATGAGTAGCAAAATTGACCAAATTACTAAGCAAAAAGATAAATTGTTAGACTTAAGTTTAAAAGGCATGATAGATGATTTTGAGTTTAAAAAACGCAATGATAAATTTAATATAGATTTACAAAATTTGCAAAATCAACTTCAAAACTTAAAAAGTGATTCTTTAGAAGCCAAAAATTTAAGTCAGAAATTAAATATGATTGAAACTTGCTTAAATTCTAAATTAGATATAAAAGAAAATTTACCTTACTTAGTAAACCTTCTAATCGATAGAGTCATAATAGAAAAAGTAAACAATGACCGTAAGCACATTAGATTAGCTATCTATTTTGACTTTAATACACCAGAGGTTGCTCTAGAACTAGATATGAATCAAAAAGACTGTTTAAAATCTAGCTATGCCAAATTTAATCTATAAAAGGTGCCAAAATACAAAAAAGTGTTCGTGTATTGACACACAGCAACCCAGGGTTTGTTAACTTGGGTTTCCGCTTAGGAAAAGAAAAATTATTTAAATATATTAAAGACTTTGGGTTTGGGGAAAAAACTGGCATTGATTTAACAGGTGAGGCAACTGGGATTTTATTTAATCTAGATAAAGTTGGCAATGTCGAACTAGCAACCACCGCCTTTGGACAAGGAGTTTCCGTAACTCCCATTCAACAAGTTAGAAGTGTTTCCGCAGCCGTAAATGGCGGAACTTTATACCAACCTTATATTGTTAAAAAAGTTGAAAATGCCATATCTAAAGAAACTATTAGTGAAGTAAATCCTAAAGCTATCAGACAAGTTATCACCGAAGAATCTTCTAAACTAGTGCGCTTTGCTCTGGAAAATGTTGTTGCTCATGGTTCCGGTCGTAATGCCTATATTGAAAATTACCGTATCGGTGGTAAGACTGGAACTGCTCAGAAAGTAAACAATGGTCGTTATATGGTGGGTAATTACATCTTATCATTTATAGGTTTCCTACCAGCCGATGATCCCGAAATCGTTTTATATGTTGCCATTGATAATCCCAAAGGCGTAACTCAATATGGTGGAGTAGTGGCTGCTCCTATTGCTAAAGCGATATTTTCCTCTTATATTGAACTAAATAATGTTAGTAAAAGTAAAGAAACTATCCCTAAAACCTATACTTGGCTTGATACTAAATATAGTATATTACCTAATGTCGTGGGAAAAACTATAAAAGAAGCTAATAGCATTTTAAAAAATTATAAAATAGAATATTCTGGAGAAGGGGACAAAGTTATCTACCAATCCCCCGAACCAGAATACTATGTCAGTGATGGTTCTACTGTCAAGTTAATGTTAGGCAATTGACAAGTAAAGTGTAAATAAATTATAATTATAAACTGTGTTTACGAAATTTTATAGTATAATAGCTTTAAGGATGTGAAAAATTATGTTAATATTAGCAAAAGCAGCCATGGCTTTAATGCTGGGCTTTGTTTTATCTATAATAACGGGTGTTATTTTAATACCTCTTTTAAGAAAATTACATTTTGGTCAAAGTGTAAGTTTAACTCTAGGTGAAAGACATTTAAAGAAAAATGGTACCCCCACAATTGGTGGTTTAATCTTTATTATTCCTACCATTATTAGTTTGTTACTTTTATGGTTCCGTGGTAGCATTGAAATGACTTCCAACTTAATGATAGTTTTATTTGTTTTTATCAGTTACGCTCTTTTAGGACTTGCTGATGACCTTTTAAAAATAGTATTTAAAAACAATAAAGGTTTAAGTATCATGTTTAAACTTTTAATGCAGACGGTAATTGCTTTAGTATTCTTCTATATTTTTATTCGTAATGGCGGGGTTCCGGAAATTAGAATTTCTGCTATTAACTTATATATTTATATGGGTTGGACTTATGGCTTATTTATTTTATTTTTACTGGTTGGCTCTTCTAATGCCGTTAATATTACTGATGGTTTAGATGGTTTAGCAGGTGGTTTATCGGCAATTGCTTTTCTAGCTTATGGTCTTATTGCTTGGAATACTACTTGGCTTGCTGGTTATCAAGAAATTGCTATTTTCTGTTTTGTTTTAATTGGAGCTCTTCTTGGCTTCTTAGTATTTAATACTCACCCTGCTAAAGTATTTATGGGGGATACTGGATCCCTTGCCTTAGGTGGTTCTCTTGCAGCCATTGCTATTCTTACTCGTCATGAGTTATCACTTGCTGTTGTCGGTGGTGTCTTTGTTATTGAAACTTTATCTAGTCTAATTCAAATTATTGCTATTAGAAAATTTCATAAAAAAATATTTAAAATGGCTCCTTTACATCATCATTTTGAAAAACTAGGTTGGGAAGAAAACGATATTGTAAAGATGTTCTGGATTGTTGGTTTAATCCTTGCTATGTTAATGATTACTTATAATGTATGGCTATAAAGTACCTTTTGGTACTTTTTATTTAACAAAAAAACCAGCTTTAAGCTGGCAAATAGAAAAGTAGATAAACAAAAACCCTGCAAACACAGGGAATAATTCAAAATGGTGCCCGAGGCCGGACTTGAACCGGCACGAGGGTTAAATCTCGCAGGATTTTAAGTCCTGTGCGTCTACCTATTCCGCCACTCGGGCAAACACCGTCTTCTTTTTTTAAGACTTTTTTAGTATATCGCATAAATTTGACTTTGACAAGCACTTTTTAAGAAAATATTTACATTTGTAGCAGTTTTTAGGTATAATAATGTCGAAGGAGAAGATTTATGAAAACAGAAGAGTATTTAAAGAAAATATATATAATGTTAATTATTGTATTAGTAATTTCTATTATGAGCTTACTAGTTGGCTTAGTAAATTATAGTAATACGAAAGGAACTACTACTAATAATAGTTCAACAAGCACTAATAATAATAATGGTTCTTCAACAAGTGATTATGATGTATCAATGTTTAATGCCGTAAGTCTTAGTGATATTTTGAAATTTCTAGGAAAAAGCAATAAAGAAACCCATATTCTTTACTTAGGAAGAAGTACTTGCAGTGCCTGCGTTGCTTTCTTACCAAACTTACAAGCTACTCAAAAAGAAATGAATTTTACAACAGATTATCTAGATATTACCACTGTTGATACAACTAGTAATGAATTTAAGAAATTCGGTGAATTATTATCTAAAGAAATTACTCAAAGTGTTAATGGTGAAACCCAAACCGGTAAAATTTCAGAATTCTATGGTTATACACCAATGATAATTGTTGTTAAGAATGGTGAGGCTGTTGATGCAATAGTCGGTTCATATTCTAAAGATAACCTACAAACTTTCTTGAAAAAATATATTGGTTAATTTAAAAAAGTACTTTTGACAAGGTACTTTTTTTAGTATATAGTAAGTTTATTAAAAAGGAGATATCGGTAGGTATGAATATAGAAGATAAAAGAAAAGAATTTAAAAATCTTTTTAGAAAATTTTGATAAAGAAACTATAGCTAATATTGATTATAATAATCTTCAAGGTATTATGATATATCTACATAAAAATGAAATTTATTATCTTAAAGATTTATTAATATCTTCTTTTGATTTATTTTTATTACCCAATACTACTTTTATTCAGCAATTTGAAAAATTAAAAATAAAATTAGGTAGTGATTATGTGGAAAAATTGGCTAGTGATGAAGGTTTAATAGATATAATGTATGAAGATTAATAAAAAAAGCTATCTAAAAATACCCGATTTAAAAATTAACAAAATTCTAAAACTTTTACTTACATAAAAAAATTATTTGTGTTACAATTCATATTGCCTGTGAAAATTTACGCTTATCTTAGGCGTTTTTTTCTTGGCTTGAAAGGGTTTATTTATATGAAAAAAGAATTTGATTTAGGTCATGATAATATTAATAAATTGCTCATGAGTTTTGCTATTCCTTGTGTTATTTCTATGCTTATTAACTCCGTTTATAATATTGTTGACCAAATATTTATTGGTAAAGGAGTAGGAACCTTAGGAAACGCTGCTACTAATGTTATATTTCCTTTAGTTATTTTAGCAAATGCGATTGCGGGTCTTATTGGTAATGGAGCAGCCGCCAATCTATCCTTAAAACTCGGCGAGAAAAAAGAGAATGAAGCTAAAGCTTCCATCGGTTCATCAATTACCTTAACCTTCATTGTATCTATTTTATTTGCCATTTTAGCTTATATTTTCTTACCAAAATTAGTTTATATGTTTGGCTGTACAGAAAATGTCTATAGTTATGCCCTAAGCTATGGTCGCATCATTTTAATCGGCGCTCCCTTTATGATAATTTATTCCGTGTTATCAAGTATTATCAGGGCAGATGGCAATCCTAAGTATTCAATGATTATGTTGGTTGTGGGAGCAATTATTAATATTATTTTAGATCCAATCTTTATCTTTGGCTTTAACATGGGTGTCTTTGGGGGAGGTCTTGCAACTGTTATTGGTCAAGTTATATCCTTTATTATCGCCTTATGTTACTTACCGAAGATTAAAAGTGTTAAACTAGAAAGAAAAGATTTTAAGATTGATAAAAGTATTACGAGAACTCTGTCACTAGGACTTTCTAGTTTCATTACCCAAACTACTATTTTAGTTTTATTTGTTTTCATGAATAATATGATGACTAAATTTGGAGCCTTAAGTAAATATGGAGCTGATATCCCGTTATCCGTTTATGGAGTAATTTCCAAAATAAATAGTTTGTATATTTCCTTTGTTTTAGGAGTTAGTATTGGAGCTCAACCCATTATTGGATTTAATTACGGTGCTGGTAACTTAAAACGCGTTAAAGAAACATTAAGAAAAGTCTTAATGATAAACTTTGCAGTTGGGATTATTTTTAACTTAGTATTTGTTTTATTTCCCGAACAAATTGCAGGCATATTTATCAGCAGTGAAGATGCAAGTTACACCTTATTTATGGAGTTTGCTACCCTTATGTGTCATAGTTTTTTATTAGTTTGTGCTCTAAATGCTATGGAAATGACAACTTCCATTGTTGTCCAGTCGCTAGGAAATGTTTTACTTGCAACCGCTGTTTCATTTATTAGACAAATTATTCTCTTTATACCTCTAGCCATCCTTTTAAGTATTGGCTTTAATAAAGGATTAAATGGTATTTTATATGCGGGTTGTCTTGCAGATAGCATAACTTTCATCATCGCTGGTCTTATCTTTATTAGGGAATATAAAAAATTAGGAAAGTTTAGTAATGAAACTAATCATACTAAGAACATAGAGGAACAAGATACCGTTATTCCCAAAACTTATCAGGGCAAAAAAATTGTTATTACCATCTCCCGTGAATACGGTTCCGGTGGGCGCTATGTCGGTGAATTATTAGCTAAAAATCTAGGCATTCCTTTTTACGATAAAGACCTTATAATTTTAAGTGCTAAAGAAAGTGGTTTGGCTCCAAAATATGTTAAAGAAAATGAGCAAACCTTAGACGGCCCTCAAACTAATGATGACTTACTATTCATTGCTACCACTAAAGTTATTGAAAAACTCTATAGAACCGGCTCTTGTATCATCGTTGGTCGTTGTGGTAACTACATTTTAAAAGATAAAAAAGATGTTTTAAAAATTTATCTTTATAGTAGTATGGAAGATAAAATTAATCGTGTAACTAAATATTATCATATTGCTTCCCATAAAGCTGTTAGTACTATTAACAAGGTAAACAAAGATCGTAAGAAACATTATAAATATTATACAAATACGAACTTAGATGACCTTAATAACTATGATTTAATCCTAGATGTTAGTAAGTTTGGTGTCGAAAAAACCGCCGAAATTATTAGTAATATAGTAAAAAATAATTAGTAAAAATACTCTAAGAAAATACCAGTTTAAAGAAGAGAAATCTTCTTTTTTTAGTATATAAAGAATTATGAAGAGTTTAAAATTAGATTTTGGTTGACTTTAAAGAAATTAAATATTATCATATCTTTACAAACAAAAAAAGGAATAACAATATATGAAAAAAGAATTAATAGAGAAGGTTAACTTAGAAAAAAAACAATATGAAACCTTGATATTAAATGCTAATAAAGAAGTTATAAATATAGAAAATAGATTACAAAGACTTGAAGATGGTACTGATGATGCCAGACTCAGAGAGGTTTTAAAAAGCATAAGTACGATAAAGTGTACAATAAGTGGTCTTTTGTTTTTGCATGATGATTTAACTAGAAGTCTTAAAGATTTAGAAGATCATAAATATTCTAATAATGATGATAAAACTTTTTATATCAAAATTAAGAATAACCTTAAAGTAAATGAACAAGAATTGCGTAAAAGTTATAAAACTTATTACCAATTATTAAGAGAAAAATTAGAAATTAATTGTACCAATATTGGAAAAAAACGCGAGTTAAAAGAACAATTAAACCATGCTAAAACCAATGCTTCTAAGTTAACGGAAGCTGAATTTATTAAAGAATTAGTGCGTATTTTTCATAATAATAGTTTTAGTAACTTATACGATTCTAAAGAAAATACCCTAAATTATTCCCTTGGTCAGATTTTTCTTATAAAGTATGCCATTACCCAACTTAGTCAGTACTGTGATTTCTACGATTTTACTCCCAATATGTTAAGACAGATAAGAATATTAGATGACTATACTTTTAAACCCAGTGGTAAAAATTTAAGCTATAAAGACTTTATTTCCTCTTTAGAAAATGGTAACTTACATCTTTGTGATTTTAACAATCCCATCATTTCTTATGAGGGAGCCCTAAAGTTATATAAGCGTCTAACATTTACCTTTTTCTTGCCCAAACAAGCCGCTTATGTATTCAAAAAATCATTAAAATAGGTTGGAATATACCTCTTTTTTTGATATAATGTATTTTGTTTGTAGCCTCTTTATTTAAACTAAAAAATTTAAAAATAAAAAACAAAAAAAGGAAGTTGATTATATTATATGAGTAAAATAAAAATTATGGGCCTTGGTGGCCTTAGTGAAACTGGTAAAAATACCTATGTAGTCGAAGTAGACAACTCTATCTTCATCTTAGATTGTGGTTTGAAATTTGCTACGGAAAATTTATATGGAATAGATTATATTATTCCCGATTTTGAATATTTAGTCAAAAATAAAAAGAAAGTTAAGGGATTATTTTTAACACATGGACATTATGAAAACATGGGTGCTACAAATGATTTAGTTAGAATGATTCCTAATTTAAAAGTTTATTGTACTAAATTTACAAAGTATATTTTAGAATCTGATGGTTTAAATCCTAAAAATATTGTCGAGATTGAACCACATAAAAAATTGAACTTTAGAGATGTTAGCATTTTTCCCATTAGCGTTTCTCATTCAACCCCAGATGCTGTAATGTATGTTATTAATACGAAAGATGGCGCTATCTGTTATACAGGTGATTTTATTATCGACCCATTAATGCGCGGTGCTTACGATATGGATTTAGGGAAAATTGCTTATGTTGGTAAAAAAGGCGTTTTAGCACTTTTACAAGAATCATCATTTTCAGAAAAAAGTGGACATACTTCACCAAATCATCGTTTAGTAGGAGTATTCAAAGAAGCTATTAGCCATACTAAAAATCGTTTGATGTTCTTAGTCTTACCAACTCATCTTTATACTATTCAAGAAATTTTTGAGGCTGCTAAAAATACCCACCGCAAAATTGTTGTTATGGGTAAACAATTACAAAATCTAATTGATATGTCAATTAAAGAAAAATACTTAGAAGTTCAAGAAGGTTTACTTGGCGACTTATCAAATATTGATGATAAAGATGCCATTATTTTAATGGCTGATAGCAAGCAAAATCCTTATGCTTGTATTAGTAAAGTATTAAGTGGGTATGATAAATTTATTCATTTAAAAGAGACTGATACCATTGTCTTTGCAGAACCAAGATATGATGAAAACGAAAAATTGTTAGTAAAAATTGAAAATGATTTAGCCATGCATGGCTGTGAAATAGTTTCTATTCCTAAGGGTAAAACAATCTTACATCATGCTTCTAAAGAAGATTTAATGTTAATGATTAAATTATTAAATCCTAAATACTATATGCCAGTTAAGGGTGAGTATCGTTACATGGTAAATAATGCTGATCTTGCTAGTAGTTTAGGTATTCCCGATAGCAATATTTTATTAAAACAAAATGGGGATATTGTGGAAATTAATAATGGCGTTTTACAAGATAACTTTAAAAATATTAAAATTAATGATGTTTTAATTGATGGCAAGAGTAATGATGATGTTGGCGACTTAGTTATTAAAGATCGTCAAATGTTAAGTGAAAATGGTATTGTCTTAATATCCGCTACTATCTCTAAAAAAACTAGAGAAATCTTAGTTGGACCTGAAGTTACAACCAGAGGATTTATCTACATTAAAGATAGTAAAGATATGATAAATGAAATTAAAAATATTTCGTTAGATGTTATTACTAGAAATATAACGGATAGATATGTAGAATATACCAAGATTAAGACAGAAATTAGAGAAGAATTAGGTAAGTATTTATATAACGAAACCGAATGCAAGCCTATGATTATAGCTGTAATTCAAGAAGTGTAGAAGATTTTCTATGCTTTTTTAATAGATATTCAGTAGATATAAAATAAAATAAATTGTATAATTATTTTAATGAAAGGAAGTATATATGAATTATATAATAATTGGATTACTGGGTGTTGTTATAGTTCTGTTAATAGTTGTAATAATAGGTAAAAAAAGAAATAATAATAGTGATATAGTGGAAAGACTAGGTAAAATGGAAACTAAACTTACTAAAGATATTTTAGATTTTAAGTATGATTTTAGTAAGGGGTTAAATGATGATTTTAAGTCTTTAAATAATGAGATTACGAGTAATTTATTAAAGATAAATGAAAGAGTTAACCTTAATTTAGATGAAAATTTTAAAGAAACTAATAAAACTTTTACTAACATTTTAGAAAGATTAAGTAAAATAGACGAGGCTCAAAAAAGAATTGATAATTTAAGTAGTGATATTATTGCCTTACAGGGAGTTTTAACAGATAAAAAAACAAGAGGCATTTACGGAGAAGTTAGTCTAAATTATATTCTAAGTAGCATCTTTGGAGAAGGTAACAAAGAAATCTATCAGCTTCAATACACTTTAAGTAATGGCTATATTGCTGATTCCATTATCTTTGCCCCCGAACCTCTTGGGCACATTTGTATTGATAGTAAATTTCCTTTGGAAAATTATCAGAAGATGGTGGACCGTAAAGTTAGTATTGATTTAAGAAATATGTATGCTAAAAACTTTAGAAGTGATGTCAAGAAACATATTGATGCCATTAAAGATAAGTATATTATTAAAGGTGAAACTAGTTATCAAGCAATAATGTTTTTACCAGCCGAAGCAATATTTGCAGAGATTAATGCTTATTATCCTGAACTAGTATCATATGCTTATAAAAATAATGTCTTTATAACATCACCAACAACTTTAGTTAGCACTCTATCAACAATAAGTATGATTTTGCAAAACATGAAAAGAGATAAATATGCTAAAGTTATTGCTAGCGAACTATCCCGACTTAGTGATGAATTTCAAAAGTATCGTGTGCGTTGGGATAAATTATCTAAAAATATCGATGCCGTATCCAAAGATGTCAAAGATATTAATATAACCACAGATAAAATAACCTCAAGGTTTGCTAAAGTTAACGAAGTTAATTTAAAAGGACTAGAAAATAAGGAAGGTGAGTACTGTGACTTCGAAAAGTAATCAAATAAAAGAAAAAACTAAAAATATAAAGAATGAAAATATTACAGCTAAAAATATAAAGACTTTAAAATTAGATAATAAAAAAATAAGCTTTCTTCAAAGATTAAAAAATAATAAGTTAACCCTTATAGCTGTTATTCTTTCTATTATTACAATGTTTTATTATATTGATAAAAAGCAAGGTTACCATGAAGATGAAATGTTTTCTTATGGTTCTAGCAATTATAAATATGACAATGTCTATCGTAATTATGGTTATGCCCAAGGTAATATGGATATTTTATATCGGGAGGTTATAGGTAGTCATGATATTAATAAGTTAATTGTATTTTTAAAAGATTATCCTTCTAATAATTACCCTGAATTTTCTAAAAATGAAACCCTTTTTAAAGAAATTCCCACTTGGAAAAGCAATGAAGATGCCCATGATTATTTAACTATTGGTCAAGGCGATGTTCTAAACTATCGTTCCACATATATTAATCAAGCCTTTGATGTTCACCCACCATTATTTTACTTTTGTATGCATTTAGTATCCAGTATTTTTTATGGAAAATTTACTAAATATATCGGCTTTACCTTAAACATGATTTTTTTCTTAGGAACCCTTTATTTTCTAGATAAAATATGTAAAAGACTAGGAAAATCAAAAATAAGTGCTCCCACAATTTTACTTTATGGGTTAAGTATGGGCGCCATTAGCACCGTAAGTTTTCACCGTATGTATATGATGCTAACTTTCTTTAGTGTTTGGTATTTCTATTTGACTGTTGATCTTATTAAAAATGATTATACAATTAAGAAAAAATGGCCTTGGATTTTGTGCATTCTGGGTGGCTTCCTAACTCAATATTATTTCTGTATTTATATTGTTTTAGTCTTTATCTTAAATGCAATTTATTTATTATCTAAAAAAGAATATCAAAAAGTAGGTAAATATTTATTAGTTCATGTCATCCCCGCCGTAATTGGTATTATCTTCTATCCTGTAAGTATTTATCAAATCTTCTTTTCTTACCGTGGCTTGGGAGCCGAAGATAATGGTCGTAGTTTACTAACCAATTTAAAGTACTATAATAATGCCCTTCTAAAAATGTTTAGCTTAGAAAAAATCTTTACTTTAGTCGTTTGCTTCTTATTTTTGGGGATGGGTTACTTCTTTGGCAAAAAGAATACTTTAAAGAATAAAAAAATTTTACTTAACTTGTTCATTCCCATGATCTTATTTATCGTTGTTGTTGCAAAGATTGCTCCCTTTTTAGGTGAAAATTATACTTCAAGATATATCATGTTATTATTTCCTTTATTTGCTTTGCTCTTAGTTTATTTGTTTAATATCTTTTATGATAATAAATACTTTACCGCAATTAGCATCCTAATAATTCTAGGAATCAGTTTAGTTGGTATTAAAACTAATAATCCTGTTTATCTTTATACTGATTATGCTAAGTCTATCGAATTAGCTAAAGATAATAAGACCACGCCATTTATTTATGTTTATGATAATTATTTTACTCATCTTTCCTCGATGCCAGAATTTAACATTTATGAAAACCACTTGATTTTAAATAATAATATTTATGATTATAGTTTATTAAAAAACGATGAAGTTTTAAAAAATAATGATAGCATTATCGTCTGTGTTAAAAACTGGTTAGATAAAGATAGTGTTATTAAAAAAATTCTTGCTAATACCGATTATAACCAAGAAAAAGAAATTTTATATTTAAATAGTGATGTTGAAAGTACTTATTATCTTTTAACTAAATAAAAAAACAAATTAAGAAATAAAAAATAATTAAGAAAATATTTTAAAAAAAGTCTTAACGATTGGTATTAACAATATTAAGACTTTAGTACTGTAAAAGTGTAATAATAATTACGAAAAAGTGATTGTTGTT
Source organism: uncultured Bacilli bacterium (assembly GCA_934095825.1). The sequence goes on from CAKOKQ010000003.1 coordinate 124,383, forward strand.
ACATTTTTTTAGTTATAGATTTTATCGATACATTCTCGTTTATAAGATAGAGAAGGGTGAACATATAAATTTAAAGTAATACTAACATTGGAATGCCCCAAAACTTCCGCTAGAGCTTTAACATCCATATTTTTTTCCACCGCATTAGTAGCAAAAGTATGTCTTAACGCATGAAATTTATGTTTTTTAATACCCCATTTCTTTAAATAAAATAAGTATTTATTATAATAAGAACGGGGTTCCAAATAATGCGTTGAATTAGTTAAAAAATAATGCTTATCATTAGGAAAAGTATTTAAATACTCTGTAAGAGGTTGCAACAATTTATTAGCAATCGGTACTACTCGGTTAGAATTATTAGTCTTAGGATCATCTAAAACTACCCGAGTTTTACTTTCATAATTATCTGAACGAACCCTAATTAAAGTATGATTAATATAGATTAAACCGTTCTTTAAATCAAAATTTTCTTTTCGAAGTGCGCATAATTCACCAATGCGAATACCTGTATATAAACAAACTCCAATTCCTAAACAAATAGGATCATCAGAGTGTAGGGTATTATTTTCTAAACGAGTTATTTCTTCTCTTTGAAATACATCAATATTTTTCTTCTTCTTTAAGGGAATATCAAAATCAACATAGATTCGACAAAATTTCAAAATTTGCTTGATAATCATTCCTAACTCATGAACAGTATTATTTTCTAAAAATATGGCTTTGGTAGATAAATAAGATTCAATTGTTTCTTTATCTAAAGAACTAAGCTTGTATTCACCTAAATCCGGCATAATATGTTTTTTGATTTTATTAGCATAAGTTGCATAACTTGAAAGTTTTATTTTGTCTTTTTTATATTCTAACCATCTAATAATGTAAACCGAAAATCGCCCTTTAGCAATTGTCGTCTTTTTTTCTTTTTCCATCATTATTTTCCGGCGTTTTTCTTTTACTTCACTGTAAGTTCGCCCATAAATATAACCATACTTAGCAGAATCACCAATATAATTTTTTATATAACGGGCTTCATAACGGCCGTCTTTTCTTTTAAAAATACTTTCTCCCTTACGCCCCATTTTTATCTCTCCAATCAATTTTAGTATGGTCTATTTTTTTATGTTTATGCATTTATTCTTATCTTAATTATTATAGCATTAAAAAAGTTTCAACTATTATAGTTTATTAAATAAACTGGGATTTTGCAAGAAGTAAACTGGTACTCTAATGACATCCTTTAAAATAATTAAAATAAAAATAAAATACTATATTTATAAATTGATAATTTAAAAACTAACACTAAGAAAATACCTTTTATAATTACATAAAAAAGAATTAAATTATGCTCTGAGATTTGAGAAAAAACAATCATTTTTTTAATTAAGCTTACTTGTTAAAAAAATATTTAATCATTTAAAATTGTTATTTTTCACTTGACTTAAGGATAGTTCTATGTGATATATAATAATTGTTATAGTTCCAAAATAGTTCAAAAGAGTTAAAAAGAGTTAAAAATTGCTAAAAAAGAATAGCACAAACTAATTAAATATAAAGAATATAACAAACTAAGTTATAAAAAATAGGAGAATATATGAAAAATAAGTAATATTATTTGAAAATCAAAATGTAAAATTAGAAGTTAATGTAAAAGATAAAACTGTATGGTTATCTTTAGAACAATTAGCAACTTTATTTAACATTGATAGAACTGTAATAAAAAGAAAATAAAAAATTATAAAACTTAGAAGGAGTGTATTAAATGTATTTAGAAAAAATTAATGGACCAAAAGATGTCAAAAAATTAAAAATAGAAGAATTACAACCATTAGCTGATGAAGTAAGAAGTGCTGTAATTAATCGGATTAGTAAGATTGGAGGCCATAAAGGCCCAAATTTAGGTGTTGTTGAGATGACAGTGGCACTTCACTATGTCTTTAATTCACCTGAAGATAAGATTGTTTTTGATGTTTCGCATCAATGTTATCCTCATAAAATCTTAACTGGTCGCAAAGAAGCCTATCTTGATGATAATAAATTTAGGGAAGTAACAGGTTATACTAATCCTTTAGAAAGCAAACATGACATCTTTAAGATAGGGCATACCTCAACTAGTGTATCCCTTGCCCTAGGTCTTGCTGTTGGTAGAGATTTAAAAAAGACTAGAGAAAATATTATTGCCGTCATTGGTGATGGTTCCCTATCTGGTGGTGAAGCCCTAGAAGCCTTAGATTATGCTGGCAAATATAAAAATAATCTAATAGTTATAGTTAATGATAATGACCAGAGCATTGCTGAAAATCACGGTGGTCTTTATAAGAATTTAAGAGAACTTAGAATGATGAATGGTGTTTCTAATAACAATTTCTTTAAGTCATTAGGATTTGAGTATCATTATTTAGATGATGGTCATAATATTAAAAAATTAGTGGAATTATTTAACTCTGTTAAAGATATCAATCACCCCGTTATTTTACATATTCATACAATTAAAGGCAAAGGTCTTAAATATGCGGAAGAAAATAGAGAAGCTTGGCATGCTGGGGGACCTTTTAACATTGAAGATGGTTCTTTAAAATATCCAGTTATTAAAGATGATACTGTCTTTAATAGTTTAAAAGAATTATTAGATACTAATCCTAAGGCTGTTGTTTTAAATGCTGCTACCCCAGCGTCTTTAGGATTTACCAAAAATATTAGAGAAGAGTATGTAAATCGTGGTCAATTCCTTGATGTTGGTATTGCCGAGGAAAATGCTATTGGCATGATAAGTGGTATCGCTAAAAATGGTGGTGTTCCTGTTTTTGGAACCTTTGCACCCTTTCTTCAAAGAGTTTATGACCAAGTGAGTCATGATTTATGTTTAAATGATAATCCTGCCACTATTTTAGTTATAAATTCTGGTGTTTATGGTATGAATAGTGATACCCATATTGCCATGTGCGATATTCAAGAATTTAGTCATATTCCTAACCTTACTTACTTAGCACCCGCAACCAAAAATGAATATAAAGCTGCTTTAAAATTTGCAACTAGTAGAAGTAAACACCCAGTAGGTATTAGAGTTCCTTCCTTTTGGTGTGAACTTGCTAACGATAACATAACTGATTTTACTAAAAATATGATTGTAAATAATGGTGATAAGGTTGCTATTATTGCTGTTGGTCCTATGTTAAAAATGGCTTTAGAAGTTAGTAAAGTTATCAAAGAAAAATTAAATAAAGATATAACCATTATAAATCCAATTAACCTTAGTAATTTAGATTATGAAACTTTAAATGACTTAAAAAATAATCATCAAACTATCATTACTTTAGAAGATGGTGAACTTCAAGGTGGTTATGGCTTAAATATTGCTAGTTATTTTGGTAATACAGACATCAAAGTAATTAATTATGGTATTTCTAAGAAATTTCACAGCGATTTTAAAGCAGAAGAGTTATTAGAAGAATGCGGTATGTCTGTAGAAAAATTAGTCAAAGTTATAGAAGATTACTTGCAATAAGTAGTCTTTTTAAATATTAATTATTAAACTTTAAGGAAAGTATATTTGATTTTTATGTTATAATTTTACTATAAGCTATGATTTGATTAAGAGTGATTTTTGCTAATGGAGTGATTATAATATGCGAACATTTAATTATTTAGAGGATTATGCCTTACTTTCATCTTCAGTTAAAGGCTACATAACTCAACTATCCTTAGAACTGGAGTATTTAATAAATACAAGCACAAATAAAGAAATTTATTTACCTCTGTATGACAAAGTGAAAAAATTTAAAGAGAAGTATCCTAACTTAAGCGACATTGCTAGAAAAATAAATAAGGATTTGGTAACGCCTGAAAATGTAGAATATTGTCTTTTGAACGGAAAATATCCAAATACAGCTTCCAAAATTGGTCTTGAAGTTGAAAACGACTTGAAAGATTTAATTGATTTAGAAGGCTATTTACAAGAATATACTGCTCTTTTATGGCAGCAAAAATTAACAAAGTTTAATAATATAATTAATGGTAAAGACTTTATGATTGTAGCTCATGCTTCCTATAATTTACCAGGTCTTCAAAATGATGCCAATTATAAGCCTAATCATAATCTGTATTTATCGTGTAGTTTATTTTCAAATAAAGAACTTAATAGTTTTTTGCACCAAAAATTGCTTTTTGTTGTAGATGTAAATAAAGAAAATTATATTGCCTCTTCCTCAGTTGATTGTGTTACTGCTGATTTTGATAGCCCAAGTTTTCAGACGATGAAAACGATAGAATCACAAGGTAAAAAACATTATATAAAGGTAGGCTATACTAATGATTCTCAAAAATGTGTTACTGCATTAGAAACACCAGAAATGGTTGAAAAATTAAGTGTAGCAAGAGAACTGCAAGAAAATGGAAAGTTTTATTCCTATACTAAATCTCAATGTAATGAAGTTGTCCTAGATAGAACTCAAACCAAATATTTGGGAGCTATCTTGTTAAGTAACGGTTGTGATTTATTAATAAGTGAGTATTTAGAGCTTAAAAAAAACCATATCCCTTTTAAATGTGTAAATATTCAATTGTACCGTAACAAGCTTGGCATGAATTATATAGAAGATAGTGATTATCAAGAATATTTACAATCTTTATCAAATTTAGAAAATGAATTAGCAAATGGTTTTGTTACTGTCGAACAATTGACAGAATATTATAATGAAGTAGTTCTTCCCATGCAATATGATGAAGTAGTAAAAAATGATTTTATGCAATTAATGAAAAAATATACTGATTACATAGAACTATAGAGCAGTTTAAAAATCTAAAACAGACATATCTTACAGTTGGTTTAAAAGTACGAACTACGCTTTTTAAAATTTTGATTTTTTGCTAAGATATTAATGAGGTAATATATGAAAAAGTATAAAAAAGATATATTGATTTTAATAATAATATTTATATATGTAGCCATTTTAGTAAGTTTTAGTAATGCTGATAATGATTTAATCTGGAACTATGGATTTTCTTATAACTTTGCTAAGGACATTACCATGTATAAAGATTTTAATATGGTAATTACCCCATTATATCCCTTTATTTGTGGCCTGTTTATGAAACTTTTAGGTCAGAATTTTATTGGGTTCAATTTTATAAATACCATCATTTTATCAGCCCTATATTTCTATATTTATAAAAAGTATCCTAAAACTTTTATACCTAGTATAGTTTTAATAAGCTTTATTTTAAGACCCAGTTATAACTTTTTAGTCCTTTTTCTCTTATTAATTTTACTTAATACTAAGGAAGAAAATGATTATTTAATTGGTTTTATTCTTGGTCTTGTTACTATGACTAAACAATCATTTATTCTCCTAACATTACCAAGTCTACTTTATTTTAAGAAACCTAAAAAGATTTTAAAAAGACTAATTGGCTTTTTAATTCCAGTCCTTTTATTTATACTTTATTTAGTACTTACTAATAGTTTCTATCCATTTTTAAATTATACTTTTCTTGGTCTTTTCTTATTTAGTAAAAAGAATAGTTTCTTTAATCTTGGTACTGTTTTTATTATTGCTTTAATTATCTTTTTATTTATTTATTATTTAAAACATAAAGATAAAAAAGTGTTATATTTAATAACTTATCAAGTCATGGCTTATCCCATTTTTAATGCTATGCACATTTTATTTAGTATCATTCCGGTTTTAATTTATTTTTTAAACAAGTTTATAGAAAACCTAGAAGAAAAGCATAAATTAAATTCTATTTATTTAAAATATCTTAACTTTATGGCTCTAATCCTGTTACTTTGTCCTTTATTTTCTATTGGTCTTCAATATCATTTTAAGGATTTAACGAAAGGTTTAGGCTCTTTAGAATATAAAGATATAGATAAAAAATATCTAATAAAATTAGATACAATTACTAAAGAAATTCCTAATATTGATAAAACTTATTTTATCATGTATGATGCTTACTTTTATAAATTATTACTAAATAAAGATATTAACTCTTATGATTTATTACTTAATGGTAATATTGGTTATAATGGTGAAGAAGCAGTTATTAAATACTTTAATTCATTAGACAGTGATACTTACTTTTTACTTAACAATATCTTTGAAGGAGGTCAGTTATCTAAGAAAATAGATAATTATATTAGAGATAATTATGTTAAAGTAAGTACTTTTGATGATTTTATTCTTTATAAAAGAGGGTAAAAATTATTACAACTTTAATAACAATCATTTTATTTAAAAAAATTAATAGCAAAAATAGTTTTCTCAGTGCTAACTAATTCTTTAAAAAGTCTTGTATTTATGGTATTCTTATAATGATAATAAGAAGGGAACTTAAAGATGAAATATATTTGTAAAAAATGTGGATTTATTTATGATGAGATTGCTACGAAAGTAAAATTTGCAAGCTTACCAGATAACTATGTCTGCGAAGAATGTGGGGCTGCCAAAAAAGAATTTAAAAAGGATACATCAAATGCTATTTGCATCGAGAAGAGTAATCCTTCTTTATGCTTTTTGGAAGATAAGTGTACGAACTGTGGCTTGTGTAAGAAAACTTGTGAAAATGTTGTTGGTATTAAATATAATCGAGATGAAGTAAAAAGACCAGTATGTATTAACTGTGGTCAGTGTATTTTAAATTGTCCTTTTGCAGCTTTAGATACTATACCTGATTATAAAAAGGTATTAAATCTTTTAAAGGAGAAAGAAACAATTGTTACTATTTCGATTGCTCCCGCGATAAGAACAACTATTGGAGAAGAGTTTGGGCTAGAGTCGGGTAGTATAGTTACTGAAAAATTGGTTACTGCCTTAAAAAAAGCCGGATTTACCTATGTTTTTGATTTGACTTTTGGGGCTGATTTAACTGTGATGGAAGAAGCTATGGAGCTGGTAAATCGTTTGAATGGGAAAGAAAAATTACCCTTATTTACCTCTTGTTGCCCATCATGGGTTAAGTATTGTGAAATATATCACCAAGATTTAATCCCTAATCTTTCTAGTACCAAAAGTCCAATTATGATGCAAGCTAGTGTAATTAATGAATACTTTTTTAAAAATAAAAAAGATAAAAAGATTATTAATGTGATGTTAGCGCCTTGCACGGCTAAAAAGATGGAGATAAAACGCCCCAACTTAGAAGGTATGGATTACTGCCTTACTACTCATGAAGTGGCTTTAATGTTAAAAGAGTTAAATATTGATTTAAAAACCTTAGAAAATACAGCCTTTGATAAAGTTTTAGCCGATGGTTCTGGAGCGGGTAATATCTTTGGTACCAGTGGTGGGGTTTTAGAAGCTACCTTAAGAACCGCTTATTTTTACTTAACGGGTAAAGATGCCAAAGCTGAATTTCTAAAGTTTCAAAGCTTGCGAGGCTTTAGTGAAGTTAGAGAAGCCAATATTACAATTTTAAATAAAACTTATAAAGTAGCATGTGTCTATGGCATGCCTAATTTAGAAAAGTTACTACCAAACTTAAACGATTATATCATGATTGAGGTGATGAATTGTCCTAACGGTTGCGTTGGAGGCGGTGGTCAGCCTAAAACTAAAATACCATTGATGAAACAAATTAGAGAAGCCCGTGGCAATGGGTTATATACTATTGATAATGAAAAAACACTTCGCCTAAGTTATAAAAATCCGGATATTTTAAGACTTTATAGTAATTATTTAGGATATCCAAATAGTGATATTGCTAGAAGAATTCTCCATACTACCTTTAGTCCAAACAATAATTATTTTAAAAAGAGTATAAATAATATTAATAAAGATTAGATTTCTAAAAAATTTTAATACTAATTTAGGGTTTTAAAAGTAAAAAAATTCCCTATATAAATAATGAAAATATTTCCTATGACTTATTATGTTAAAAGATAAGTAATAGAATACTAAAACATTTTTCTTTTGGCAAGTAAAATTTAAATGTTATGAGAAAATAATGCTATTTTTAAGTGAAATGGTAATTAAAAAAAATCTAATGGTGATTTAAGATACCAGTAATTGTTGCTAATAAATTAAGTAAATGATAAGGAAAATCCAAGTAAAATATCTTGTTTATTAAGTTATCAATATTCTTGAAAAAGTGTCAAAAAAGTGTAAAGTTTTAACAAAAAACGAAGAAAAATGCAATTTTTTGCATTTTTTTTGCAATTTTTGAAGGAAAATCAAGGGGTGCCGTTAATAATATATATATAGAGGGATAATTTTATGGTTATGATAAGTAATGAAGAAATTAATGCAATCCGTAAGAATTGTAACATAGTTGATATTATATCTAGTTATATTCCAGTAACCTTAAAAGGAAAAGATTATAAATGTGTTTGTCCATTCCATGATGACCACTCACCAAGCATGAGTATTTCGACATCCAAACAGATTTATAAATGTTTTTCTTGCGGTGCGGCTGGTAATGTATTTACTTTTGTTCAAAATTTTGAAAATGTTTCTTTTATTGAAGCAGTCAAAATCGTTGCCGAAAAAATTGGCTATCAAATAAATGGCATTTTTAAACAAGAGACTGTTCTTAAATATCAAAAAGAATATGATCTGATGGAATTAGTAAACAAGTATTATGAAAATAATATCAATACCCAAAGTGGCTTGCTTGCTAAAGAATATTTACATAATCGTGGCTTAACGGACGAAGACATTAGTAAATTTCGTATTGGCTTATCACTTGATGAACCAGCAACATTAAAAAATATTTTAGAAAAAAAAGGGTATACTACAAAAGCTCTCGAAGATTTAGGCCTTGTTAATACAATTGATAATAATACTTATGATGTTTTTAGAGGGCGTATTATGTTTCCTTTATATGATACCGAGGGCCATGTTATAGGGTATTCTGCGCGTATCTATCGTGGGGAATCTGTTGCCAAATACATAAATACAAAAGAAACATATCTTTATAAAAAGGGTAATTTCCTTTATAACTATCATTTAGCTAAAGATGAGGCCAAACGATGCAAGAAACTAATTATCGTTGAAGGCCAAATGGATGCTATAAGACTGTATATTAACGGGGTTAAAAATGTTGTTGCCCTGATGGGAACAGCTCTAACGAAAGAACAAGTAGATTTAATTAAACGCCTGCGTTGTGAAGTAATCTTGGGTCTTGATGGTGATGAGGCGGGAAGTACAGCTACTTTAAAAAATGGCGAAATCCTAACACAAAATAATATCACCGTTCAAGTTATTCGAATTAACTTAAAAAAAGATCCCGATGAATATGTCTTTACTTACGGAGTTGCCGGTTATCTTAAAATGATTGATAATCCAATCGATTTCTTAGATTTTAAACTAAGTACTTTAAAAAATAAAATAAATCCTGATAACACCGTAGAACTAACTAATTTTATTAATAAAGTTTTAGAAGACTTAAAAACAATTAACGATCCAATTTATATTGATTTAAGCTTAACTAAACTAAGTAAAAGTACGGGTCTTGATAAAGCTGTTTTAAAAGAAAGATTAAATGAACTTAGCAATTTACAGACTATAACTAAAGAAGTATTTAAAAAAGAGGAAGAAACTATTCCGGAAACCCAAAATTTATTGGACAAAATCACTAAAAAAATGTTATATTATATGTTAAACGACCGGAAGTATGTTTTAGAGTATCAAGAAAAGATTGGTTATTTTCCTAATAAAATCTATCGGGGCATAGCAAATGAAATTGTGTTTTTTATTGGAAAGAACTATAATATAACGGTTGCTGATTTTATATCTTATATATCTTATAATGAAGCATTTAATGGGGAAGTGTTGAAAATTTTAGATGAAGATGAAGATGTAAGTGATGAAAACTTTGAGCTTATTATCAAAAGTTATCAAAGACAGAAAGATAAAGAAGATATTGAAGCTTTAAAACGCCAACTTGCAAATGAATTAGATAGACAACATCAATTACAAATACTAGAACAAATAAGAAAAATAAAAAAAGGAAGTGTTGAGTAATGAATAAAGAATTACCAAAGGTATTAGAAGAATTAGTTAAAATTAATACGGAAAAGAGTTATGTTAGTTTTCAAGATGTAGCTGATAAAGTAAAAGAATATGGATTGACTCCTAAAGATGTTAAGGTTTTATATAAAGATTTAAATGATAAAAATATTGTTTTAAAAGATGTAGTTGAGGAAAAGCCTAAGGCTAAACCAGCTAAAAAAAGTCCAGCCAAAAAGGAAGCAACGACTTCTAAAGAAAAGGCTGAAACTAAAGAAACTGATAATAATAAAGCTAAAGTTGCTGTTGGGGAAATAAAACCATTAAAAGAACGCGAAAAAGAATTAATCGAGTTAGGTAAAAAGAACGGCTTTATTACCTATGAAACTTTAGCTGAACATTTAAAAGGCCTAGATTTAGATGCTGATGCCTTAGATGAATTATATAATGCCTTAATTGACAATAATATTGAAATCGTTAGTGATGATGATTCTAATTCGGGTGGAAAAAATGCTGAGGAAGAATTAGTTCTTAGCGATGAAGAATTAACTAAAGATGTTAATATTAACGACCCTGTTCGTATGTACTTAAAAGAAATAGGTAAAATTCCTTTATTAACTATGGAAGAAGAAATGAAATATTCCGTAGCGGCCGCTGCTGGCGATGAAAATGCGAAAAGAATTTTAGCCGAATCGAACTTGCGTCTTGTTGTTTCAATTGCTAAAAGATATGTTGGTCGTGGTTTACTTTTCTTAGACTTGATTCAAGAAGGAAACATCGGTTTAATGAAAGCCGTTGAAAAATTCGACTATGATAAAGGTTTTAAATTTTCGACTTATGCAACATGGTGGATAAGACAAGCTATTACTCGTGCCCTTGCTGATCAAGCTCGTACCATTCGTGTTCCTGTTCATATGGTTGAAACTATCAATAAGATGGCTCGTATTCAAAGACAAATGACTCTAGAATTAAATAGAGAACCTTCGGAAGAAGAAATCGCTAAAAAAATGGGTATTTCTGTTGAGAAAGTTCGTGAAGTTATTAAGATTAGTCAGGATCCCGTTTCTTTAGAAACGCCAATTGGAGAAGAAGATGATTCTCATTTAGGTGATTTCATTAAAGATGAACTATCCATGTCGCCAGAAGAATATGCCACTAATGAAATTTTGAAAGAAGAAATTAAGAGTGTTTTACTAACTCTTCAAGAAAGAGAACAAGAAGTTCTTGAACTTCGTTTCGGACTTGTTGATGGTACGAGTCATACTTTAGAAGAAGTTGGTAAGAAATTTAATGTAACAAGAGAGCGCATTCGTCAAATTGAAGCTAAAGCTTTAAGAAAATTAAGACACCCATCTCGTGCAAAAAAATTAAAGGATTTCTTAACTGACTAATGCTAAGTAGACGCTTACAAAAAATTGCTTCCTTCCTAGAGCCAAAAGATAAAGTGGTTGACATTGGCTGCGACCATGGCTACTTAGGAATTTATGCTACTCAAAATAACTTAGTCCAAAGTATCATTTTAACTGATATAAAAGATTCAGCTCTTAGTATGGCTCGTAAAAATGTTGCTAATAGTAATCTTGATATTCCTTTAATAGTAAGTGATGGCTTAGAAAATATAGATAAAAATGCTATAAATACTATTCTCATCAGTGGCATGGGAACCAGTACGATTTTACATATATTAAATAATAAAGAAAAGATGGAAAATGTTGATAAGTTAATCTTACAGTCCAATAATAATCTTGATACCTTAAGAAGTGAAGTTACCAAATTAGGTTTTAAATTGATAGATGAAATTACCGTTTTAGATAATAATATCTGGTATGTAATTTGCTTATTTAAAAAGAATATTGATAACAAACTAGATAGCAGAACAATAAAATATGGTTTAATAAAAAAAGATAAAAAAGATTATTATCAATATTTAATAACTAATCAAATAGATATTTTAAAAAAATTAGAAAAATCTAATAATGAAAATTTAAAATTAAATATCAAAAAAGAAATAAAGACTTTAGAAGAACTATTGGAAGAATGTCGGATTATTGGTGGTAATTGAAGCAACTTTGGTTTCTTTTGAAAATGGAGTATCATGCGTAGTGATACTTTTTTTATTTGTGCTCACCATACTATCAGGTTTATTAAATTCCTTAAAAATACTTAAAATACTCCCAGCATTACTGATAATGGGACGCATTTGCTTATATAAAGGAATCGCCTGATTAACTAAATTTAGCGTTTTAGAAATTCCTCCAATTACTTTGCCAAAAGTTAAACCATTAAAACTGTTAGGGTACATAATATCACCTTCTAAAATAGTATATGAAAAATTTGTTTTCTTATTGCCTCTTTTTTGCTATAATGTTAGTAAGATAATAGGTGATGGTATGGTGGATGCAAATAATAGTGCAATGGTAAGTAATGTTACTACGAGTAATAATACTAATATAAATACAACTAATAATAATAGTAATGTTTTAAATAACCAAAGCAATAATTTTAATAATCAAAATGATGAAAAAGAGAGTAAAAGCAGCTTTTTGCTAGAATTTGTTTATAGTTTTTTTAATATTTTTTACTTAGCATATAGGGGAGTATCTTATCCATTACAAACCATTTTTAATGCCTCATCTAAGACAGTTGATGATGCTTACCAACAAGCTAAATTTATGAATACTACGAAACCTAAACGCAATGATGACTTAGATGTTATTGTTAAAAAAATCAAAGATTTTTTAGGCATTACCCAAAAAGAGGTATTAAAGTTAGAAGAGGAAAGAAGGAAATTGCAGTTAGAATTGCAGCAACCAGAAGCATCAACTCCCGGAAAAGCTAAAATCTATCGCTATAAAATTAAAAATACTGATGGTAAAATAGAGTATGGTAATTTTACAGCACTTTCTAAGATGGATGTTAACTCATTCTTACTTAATGAAGGAGTTGAAGTTTATAAAATTGAGAATAATCAGTTAATCGATTTTCTTTATGGTGATTCTTCAGTCGTTGGTAGTAAGTGGTCAACTAAAGACTTAATTTTCTGGTTAACCCAGTTATCCACTTATATTAAAGCAGGTATTACATTAAACGATGCAATTAAAATCTTAATAAACCAATATGGTAAACAAAAAGACAAAAAGGTAACTATGCAAGCTATTGCCTATGAACTTACTATGGGTAATACTTTCTCCCAAGCCTTAGAAAAACAGGGAAGTAAATTTCCTACATTATTAATTAATATGTTAAAAGCTGCTGAGGCTACCGGCGATTTAGAATCAACCCTTGATGATATGGCTAACTATTATACCGAGATGGAAACGACCAGAAAGCAAATGATTAGTGCCATGACTTATCCAACTATCGTTATTATTTTTGCTATCGTTGTTGTTTGTTTTATCATCTTGTATGTTGTTCCTCAATTTGAAGAAATTTATGCATCTAACGGAGTTACGGTAACTGGCTTAACCGCTATTGTTTTAGCAATAAGTAAATTCTTAAAAACCGATGCTTGGATGCTATTACTAGCAGTTATCGTCGCTATCATTATTTTTGCGTTGGCATATAAAAAAGTCAAAGCCTTTCGCCGGGAAGTTCAGGTTATTTTAATGCACATTCCAGTCATAAAAGATATTATGATATATAATGAAATTGCTATTTTTACCAAGACTTTTGCGTCCCTTTTAAAAAATAATGTTTATATAACGCAAAGTGTTGAAATTTTAAGTAAAATAACTAATAATGAAATTTATAAAGAAATAATGTATAATACTATTAACAACATTGTCGTTGGTGATAAGATATCGAAAGCTTTTAAAAATCACTGGGCGGTTCCTGATGTTGCTTATAACATGATTGTTACTGGTGAATCAACAGGTGAACTAGCTGAAATGATGGATCGAGTAAGTCATTATTATCAAGAACAACACTCATCAATGGTTAATAATATTAAGAGTTTTATCGAACCTTTAACAATTATTTTCTTAGCGGTTGTTGTCGGTGGTATTATCATCTCGATTTTAGTACCAATGTTTGATATGTATAATCAAGTATCTAGTGGGGGTATGTAATGAATATAATTTATATAATATATATGTTTGTTATAGGAACTATTATGGGTTCCTTCTTTAATGTAATTGGACATCGCCTTAGTAAAAATGAATCAGCTATAAAACCACGAAGTCATTGTGAATTTTGTGGTCATACCTTAGCGTGGTATGAATTAATTCCGATTGTTTCCTTTTTAATTCAAGGTGGTAAATGCCGAAAATGTAGAGCTAAATTATCTTGGTGGTACCCATTAATAGAGATAATAACTGGTTTATTTTTTGTGGGCTGCTATCTATATTATGGTTTTACTTATGATTTATTACTAGCATTAATCATTTCTAGTGTTTTGATTATTACTTGTATTAGTGATTTTAATTATTTAGTCATTTTAGATGAAGTCTTAGTAGTATCAAGCCTTGCTGCTTTAGTAGTTATCTTTCTAAAAGCTGGGCTTAACGGTCTTATTATATCTTTATTAAGTGGCCTTTTAATGTTTTTCTTTATGTTAATGGTTAAAATTGTTGGCGATAAAGCCTTTAAAAGAGAATCTCTTGGTGGTGGCGACATCAAATTATCTTTATTTATCGGTTTAGTCTTAGGTTATAAACTTTCTTTTATAAACTTAGTTTTAGCTAGTTTTCTAGCTTTACCCGTAGCCTTCTATTATTTAGTGAAATTAAAAGATAGAGAAGTTCCTTTTGGTCCTTTCTTAATAATTTCTACTTTTATAATTTATATCTTTTCTACTCAAATTTTAGAGTTTATCGATTTATTAATTTATTTATAGAAGAAGAGTCATAAAAACATGACTTCTTTTTTTAAATATCAATATAGTCTGATAGTCCAACAAATATATATAAAGTAACATAATTATTATTAAAAAAGTTCTTCTTATAAAAGTAAGAAGACACGATTGAAGATACAAACAGAATAAAAAAATCCGTTTATTTTAAAATTTGTTACCAATTTACTAATTTTCATAGAGTTTATAACTCTATGAAAGCATATTTCTGTAAGTATTATTAATTTATATTACAAGCATAGCATAAAATTCTGTCTATTTCTACTATAAAAATACTACTTTTTAAATATTTTCTCGTCAAAATTTTAGTCAAAAAACAATGTAAAGTTTCCCTAATTTATAGGTTCTTGTAAGCGTCAAGTATAATTTGCTTTTTTATCTTTTTCTGGTCAAATTTCTAGTCAAATACCACACCAAGCCAGTATTTACCTGCCATTTCATAGAGTTATAAACTCTAAGAAAAGTGTCAAGTTTTGTAAAAAAGGAAATGGATAAGTGTTTATGATGAAGAGATATTTAATAGTTATTAGTTTTTTAATACTGGGAAGTTGTTATTTGCTAAGTTTTAAAATTAATGATGAAAGTGCTAAGAATATTATTGGTGTTTATATTAACGATGAATATTCTAATAGCGTTCCCCTTAAAGATAGTGGTTATTATGTTGACAAAATAGAATGTGATAATAATTCTTCAGGAGAATGGGATTATGTTAGTTGGGGTTTACTTACTACTAATATGAGTAAAAAATCTAAATGTAATGTTTATTTTAGAAAAGATACTATTGTTAATTCAATAAAAAGTCAGTTGGACACCACTAGCAAGTGTCCAACAGTAAATGATGATGGCTCGGTTAATGTAACCAGTGCTGAATCAGAAAACTCGCTACTTTGTAGTGCTCCTGATAACTATGGAACAAGCTATTATTATCGTGGGAATGTTTCTAATAACTATGTTTATTTTGCTAACTTTTATTGGCGTATCGTAAGAATAAATGGTGATGGTTCTATAAGAATAATCTATGATGGAACTTCAGCCCATGAAAATGGTGAAGCTAGCGAGGATAGAATAATTGGTCAAAGTGCTTTTAATGAACAGGCAGATGATAATGCTTATGTCGGTTATATGTATGGGACACCGAGTTCATCTACTTATGAAGAAACTCATGCCAATATAAATGATTCAACAATAAAAAAATATGTTGATAGGTGGTATGAAAATAATATTAAAGATGCTAGATATGAGCAATACTTATCTGATAATTTGTTTTGCAATGATAAATCCGTTAGCAATTATAGAGAAACTTATAAAAATTTGGGATATGGTACAGAAAATACTTATTATAGATGGGCTTATGGTCCTTGGGGCAATTCTAAATATGAAAATAAGTATGTAAAGCTAGTTTGTAATAATATACATGATTCGTTCAGTTTGCCAAATTACGATTATGGAAACGAGGCTTTAACTTATCCAATTGCTTTATTAAGTTTTGATGAAGCTACTTTAGCTGGTGGTTGGAATGTTGCAAACAAAAATTACTATTTGTCAAACAATGCCAAACAATGGTGGCTTATGTCGGCTGTCGATTATTATGGCGGAGCTTCTGCTACTGTTGGGGGCGTTTCTTCAAATGGAACACTAGGAACTCAAGATTTTGTTGTCGGAAATCGTGTTAATAAGATAGATGGTGTTAAACCTGTCATCAATTTAAAACAAGGCTCATTAAAGTCAGGTGATGGCACCATAACCAATGCTTACCTTGTAGACTAATTTTAGACTTAGTCTTTTTAAGTGCGATAAACATATAATTAACTAGTGATTATATGAAAAATTTTATCCTTTATTACTATAATTTAGAAATAACCGACTATATTAGTCAGGATACTTATTATTATATAGAGACTAAGACAGATATCTATTATTTTTGTAAAGTGCGTAAAAGTGAAGAAGAACTGACCAAGATTTATGAAGAACTTTCTAATACTAATTATCATTTGCTTATCAAAAATAAATATAATCGCTATCTTGTTGAGTATAATAAAGAATCTTATTGCTTACTTAAAGTTCGCTGTCTTTTAAATGACACGATAAGTTTTAAAGAAATAAAAAATAATCGTCCTTTAATCAGGGAAAGAAATACGGTTGATTGGAGTCTTATTTGGCAAGAAAAAATTGATTATTTAGAAGAGCAAGCTGACCTTTTTCGAGTTGGTAAAAACTCTTTAATCCATAGTTTTATTTATTTTGTTGGTTTAGGTGAAAATGCAATAAGCTATTTAAACTATAATAACTTTAAATCATATAATTTATCGGTTTGTCATTATCGTGTTTATTATCCTAATAAACCAGTCAATTATTATAACAGCCTTAATACCTTGATAGATTATGACATTAGAGATTACGCCGAATATATAAAAGAAGTGTTTTATCAAAATAAAGATTATGATTGTTTAAACTTAGTAAGAGAGATTTTAATGGACAAGCGATATACGCGTGATGATTTTGGCCTTTTTTATGCTAGAATGCTTTATCCTAGTTACTTCTTTGATTGTTTTAGTAAATATATTTTAGAAGATAAATTAAAAGAAGAAGAACTGATGGCTATTTTAGAGAGAGTAGATGATTATGAGACCTTTTTAAAAGATACTTATTATGAAATAAAAAAAGTTTATGATATCCCAGAAATTACTTGGCTTCTAAAAAAGAGTAATAAGTCTTTTTAATATAACTTATTACTCTTAGATTTTTTGGCTTTTAGATAGCAACATTAATAACGCCTTCAACCTCAGGAACATCATCTTTGATAGCATTAAATAAAACATCTTTAATAGTATAATCAATACTACCACAACTAGCGCAAGCCCCATGAAATTTTACATAAACATATTTATCTTCGTACTTAATAAATTCGATATCGCCCCCATCGGCATTAATATATGGTCTTAGCATATTAATTACATTAATAATTTTTTCTAAAGTAGTTATTTCTTGAGAGTTATCATTAGTTGTAGAATTATTATTTTCGGCTAAATTGTTGTTATTTTCAGGTATATTGTTATCTAAATTAATATTTTCTGAATTAGTTGTCATTTGTATCACCACATACTATTAAACTAAATTTTTTGCCATTAGTAAAGATAATTGTTATAATACTTTTAGAAGTTTTAAAAAAGAGAGGTTTTATCATGATAAATATTGGTGATGTAATTCATGTAACTGTAACTGGCTATGCTCCTTTTGGAATTTTTGTTAAATATGATAATTATGTTGGTTTAATTCATATATCCGAAATATCTAAAAGATTTGTAAGAGATGTTAGTAAGTATGCAAAAATTGATGAGATAATTTGTGTAAAAGTGTTAGATGTTGATGAAAATAGTAAGAAGATAAAGTGTTCTTTAAAAAGAATGTATGATGGTGATGATAAATATGCTGGAAATTATTTAGAAGGAGGAAGGGGTTTTGCCCCTTTACAAGAAAAACTACCTATTTGGATAAAGGAAAAGAATGAATATTATAAAAAAATCTTTAAGTAAGATAGATTTAAATGATGCTTTTTTTAATTCTTTAAGAAATGATTATGTTGATTTTAATAAATGATTTTTGAAAAAAAGAAAAAGTAGTTATTTTGCTTATATAACAGAAGATGAAAAAGGTAATATAACTTCCTTTTTACTTTTAAAAGAAGAAAAATACCAAGAAATTTTAGACATCATAGAAAAGTTTGACTTAAAGAAGATGAGAAGTGAAAATAAAATATTAAAGATATCAACATTTAAAGTTATAAATACAGGCAAGGGGATAGGTACAGAATATCTTAGGATTGTATATAAAATGGCAACTAAAATTAAAGCTAGTATTATTTATATTACAGTTTATCCTAAATATAAAGAATTTATTAAATTTTTAGAAAATAATGGGTTTACTCCTTATAAAAAGATTAAAGATAATTCTTTAAAAAAAGGTAAAAATAAATATAGCGAGGAGTTAGTTTTAATTAGATGTTATGAGTAATGGCTATCACAATAAAAAATAGTTTATAAATAAAATGGAAAGAATTTTGAAGATGAAAAATAAGAAGTTAATTAATAGTTTTAAATATGCTTTTAAAGGAATTGGTTCAAGTATTAAAAGTGAAAGAAATATGAAGATTCATATTTCCCTGATGTTATTAGTAATTATTTCGGGTATGCTTTTAAATATCAGTATGTGGGAATGGATAATTTGTTTTATTTTGTTTGGTTTGGTTATTTCGTTAGAAATGGTAAATACGGCAATTGAAATAGTTGTAGATATGGTATGTCCAACATTTGATCAGCACGCGGGAAGAGCTAAAGATATAGCAGCGGGAGCAGTACTTGTTAATGCAATTACGGCTGCTATTGTGGGCTTATTTATCTTTTTGCCGAAAATAATAAGCTTGTTTATAAAATAATAGTAATAAGAAGAAAAAAACATTAGAGAATACTTCAAAAAGTTCTTTAATGTTTTTTCTTGTCTGTTAATGGGTTTTTTGTTGAAGTACGCCCTAAAATATAATCGATTGAATAATTACTAATGATGGCAAAACTTACAAGTATTTCACTGTTAATTAGTTTTTCGCCGCGTTCATAGGCTGCAAAGGCAGAATACGAGCAGTTAAGTTTTTCTCCTAACTCTCTAAGGGTAAGATTTAGAGAAGTTCTAATGTTTTTAAGACGAATACCGATTGCCTTTAAGTCAAAAGTTGGATCTTTGATAATAGTCATCTTTTTAGTAGTTAAATTTAATAAGTAATCAATGTTAATTTGATAAATATTTGCAAGTTCAATAAGTCTTTTAGTGGGAATTGGTGTTTTATTATTTTCCCATTCACTATAAACAGATTTATAAACACCAAGTTTTTCAGCAATATCCTTGGCTTTTAAGTTATTTATTTCTCTTAATGTTTCTAAATTATTGTGGTTATTGTTCATACTTTTATCACCTTACTTAAAAGTATTTTCCCATTTAAGTAAGTTTATTCTTTAAAAGTTCTTTTAATGCGCACAAGAATATGCTAGAATGATATTGATAGTAGGTGAAGTATGAAAAAGGGATTGATATTAAGTGTTAGTTTATTATTGATTATTGGGCTTTTAGGAGTTGGAGTTTCTTATTCCTTGTGGAATATAAGTATTAGTCAAGATAAAGTAAATACAGCTATGACAAGTTGTTTTGATATAACTTATAGTAGTGAATCAAGTGCAATTAATTTAGAAAAACAGTATCCGATAAGTGATGAGGCCGGTAGCAAGTTAGTACCATATACCTTTAAAATTACTAATAATTGTGATGTAAATGCTTATTATAAGATAAATTTAGAAACTCTAAATACTAGTAATATTGATACTAAGCTTATGAAAGCCTCTTTAAACAATGAAAGTCCTAAAATCATAAGTAAATATAATGATGCAGATACTTCTTTAAAAGAGGGGAAGGTAGCAAATACTTTAAAAACAGGTTATCTTCCAGTAGGTGGTTCCATATCTTTTGATTTAAGAGTATGGATAGATTATGATACGACAGTTAATGATATAAAAAATGATGGAACCGATAAATTGGTAGGTAAAATAGTAGTAGTTTCAAGTCCGGTAACAGAAGATGAAATAAATAAGGTTTGCCAAAATAATGGTGGTGATTTAATAGAGGAAGGTGAGTGTCGAAAGTATTATGTAAAATTAAATAATTTTATTATAAATAGTGATTTTTCAAGCGGAATTGATGGTTGGTTTCCTAATGCAGGAGCAAAATTTATTTCTTATGAAAATAATTATTTATTGCTTGAATGTTCTAGTGATTGCTGTGGTATATATCAAAAACCGATTTATATTTCTCAGCTTAATCATGTTTATTATAATTCGGTTAAAATTAAGACACCTAGTTTAACCAAAAGAATGAGTGTGTTATATGAAAATATATGGGATGGCTTAAATTATGGCGTTATTAATGATTTTGATTGGCATATATATTCTTATAGATTTGTATATAATGATGAGATAAACTCTAGAGTTACTACTTATCATTCTGCATTTGTAATTTATAATCGTAATGAATTTGATACTGGTATTTATGTTAAAAATCCTAATTATATAGACTTAACTTTAATGTTTGGCGAAGGTAATGAGCCAAGTAAGGAATGGTGTGATAAAAATTTAACTAATTATTATGAATATAGTACTGATGGAACTTTAGTGCCTATTAAAGAAATAGGAGAACCTGTAAAGACTAGTTACTATGATGTTATAAATTTATTTTAAGTAAATAAATGTTTGGCAATGCAAAAAAATTACGATTTTTTAGAAAAATTTATCAATTTTTGAAGGAAATTAGCCCTGGGGCGGTAATAAATATATATAGAAGGACTAATTAGGCGCGCTACATTAGAACTTCTTAGAAACGGAAAAATTGATAAAGCATGAATAACAAATATTTAAAAAATAAAATAATAACAGATTATATAAAATATAAAAAGGAGAACCCAGATTATCAGATTCCGATAATTAAAGACCGACCTTTTAAAGCAGTGTGTAAAACCATTAGAATATATATAGATAAAATTATTGCTTATTTTATTGGGATTGATTATAAATTAATTAAGAATTCTTATTTTATTGATACTGAATTACCACAGGAAATTTATAAAAATAAAGTAAATGTCTTGGATTTATTATTACAAGTATCTGAAAACCTATATATTAATTTAGAAGCTAATAATTATGATACCCCCTCATCAGTAATGAAGAATGTTCTTTATGGATATCGTTTAGTTTTAAGTAAGCAAGCAACAGGAAAAGATTATATACCAATCGAATTTATACAATTAAACTTTGATAATTGTAGTCTTCCTTTTAATAAAAAAATAGTTAATCGGTTTGTAACACAGGAAGAAGATTTAAAAATCAGACATCCATATACGGGAAAAACTATCAGAATTGCTCTTGATAAATTAGAAGATAATCCGTATAATGAAACCATAAGTGACTGGCAAATGCGAGCCTTGAAATTGCTAACTTCGGATAGTATAAAATATTCAAGAGAACTTGCTGGTGATTATGAGGATTTAAATGAGGTGGTGGACTTTATGGAAAAATTTTCTAGTATAGAAGAAGAATTAATGTATGTTAATAAGGAAGAAGAAGAGCAAAAGCTTAAGAATACTGATATTAATATTGCACACAATAATGGAAAAATTGAAGGAAAAATTGAAGGCAAAATTGAAGGAGCTCTTGCTTCTAAGAAGGAAACGATTAAAAATTTAACTGATATGAAAATGCCATCTAAGCAAATTGCTATAGCTGTAAATATGCCTGAAAAAGAAGTGATTAAAATTCAAGAAGAATTTGCTATTAATGTTCCAATAGAGAAATAGAATTTTAATAAAAATATTATCAAATAATTGTAGACAATAGTTAATAATTATGGGGATTTAAATGAGGTGATTTTGTTTTATGGAAAAACATTCTAGTATTTTTGAAGAATTAATGTATGTTAATAAAGAATAAAATAAAAAAATTTAAGAGGATTGACATTAAACTTTCCCATAATACTTGGAAAATTTAAAAAATTTAGAATTATTTAATCAACTTTGGATTAGAAAAATAAAGCTTTGTTTATTATAAATACTAACTTGAAAATGATAGAAATCTTGTTTTATATATAAAAAAATGAGGTTTGGTTCAAAAAAGTTAGTATTTTTTGGCATTGTGGGATTTTAATATAACAAATTGATTTTAAAATATTTTGACTTTAGGTAACTAATGTGATAGAGTAGGCTTAATTTTTTAAGGGGGATTGGGTCATGGAACTTATAAGCATTATTATGCCAATTTATAATAATCCAAAAACTTTGGCACGAGCTATTGATTCTTGCTTGCACCAAAAGTATCCAGATACGGAAATAATCTTAGTAAACGATGGGTCTGATGATGATACTTATGATATTATTAATGATTACTGGGAACGATATCCAAATATTAAAATAGTAAATCAACACCATCAGGGAATTTTAATGGCTCGGCTAAATGGATTAAAAAATGCGAGTGGAGATTTTGTAACATTTGTTGATAGTGATGATTATATAAACAATATTTATTTGTATGAACTCATGTATACTAGAAAATATAGTGATATGAATGTCGTTTTAAGTAGAATGCATTATGTAGAAAAGGGCTTATTTAATAGTACCAGCCAAATTTATCCAAATGAATTTTTAATTTCGGAGCATAAAGAAGCGTTGTTAACCATTGATAGTAGTTTAAATGGTAAATTATTTAAAAGAAAAGACTTAACTTTACCCAATTATAAATTGAGTTCTAATGAAGCAATGTCTTATCTTTATTATTATTTGTGTAAAGAAGATAAAATTGGTTTTAGTAACTTTGCTAAGTATTATGTAACTCCAAGTAAAAGAAATTTTTCAAGAACTTATGCTGATGAAAATATACGAAAGGCTGAAAATATTATCAAATCACTCGATATTATGTTTGAATTATATAGAAGCAGTAAAATGTTAAATAAGTATTATAATGAGATTGAAGCCATATTTATAAAAAATGTTTTTTTAGAAATAGATAGATTAAAAATTGTTTGCATCGATAAAAATGTAGTAAAAAAGACGACTGGTGTTTTAATAAAGTATTTAAATTATCATTTTCCTAATTGGCGAGATAATAAATATTTGAAAAGATGTTTTATTGATTTTAACAATGAATTATTTGTAAAATTAAATCTCATTAGTTTAAGAGTAAATCATTGTAAAACAAGTGCTTGTACTTGTGAGGCTGAGACATTAAGAAACTTGAAAAGAGTATTAAAATAGAAAGATGTTATTGTAATTTAATTATTAATAACATTAAAAAAGTGAAGTTATAAGTATAATGAAATACGGTTGAAATGTTTAAGAAAACTTTAAGAAGGGAAAAGTAAACATGGATAATTATAGAAAAGGAAAAGAAAGATTTAAACCCAATAATTTAGGTAGTCTTTATATAAAAGGTGAGTATGATAAAGAAAATCCTACTATTTATGTTGGTGGTCAGATGGAACATCGCCTGCATATTTTAGAACAAACGGGTTTTACAGGTGATGCTGGTCATAATATGTTTGATGGTTCTTGGTTTTATGATTATCCCTTAACAGGCAATGTTAGAGAATATAACGCCAGAAATTTTGCTAAAAACTTAATGCAATGTTTAGATGAAGCAAAGTTAGAAAATGTTATGCTAATGACCGAAAGTGCTGGGGGCTTAGTTGGCGCCTACGCTAGTAAATCACCTCGTATTCAAAAAGTTTTAGCTATACATCCGCCAATTTTAGGAACACCACTGGCTGATGGGCAAATAATAGAAAATGGTCATTTAGATTTTACTAGAGAAGAAAAAGCATTGATGATGATGTTAAAAATTATTGTAAATAGAAACTATGGTTTTGAAAGAGATAATTTAAATGGCGTCATGATTGATAAGGTTGATTTAGATAAGTTAATTGTCATATCTTCAAAATTAAATGCTAAAACTGATAAATTAGTGCTTGCTGTTAAATATCATGATTTAATACTAAAGTCGACAGGATTAGAATCCGATGGGGTAGTTGTTTATGAACCTAAAGAATTAGCTAGATTAGGTATTAAATATTTAGAAAATGAGCCAGAACTTAATCATATTGATGCTGGTCGTAAAGAGTATTTAGCTGATGTTTATAAAAGAAGAAAAATAATAAAGTAAAAAATAATTTTAATGTATTAGAAAAGTATGAATAAATCTGTAAAGTATAGATAAATCGGTAATGGATTGGTTCTATACTTTTTTGTAGGTTTTTAGTATAATTAACTTAGAGGATAAATATGAAAAAGAAAATATTAATAATCTATGCTTCTTATGGTAATGGTCATAAAGCGATAGGAAAATATATTGAAAGGTATTTTTTAGAACAAAATAGTAATTTGGAAATTAAATGTGTTGATTTAATGGATTATGCGATGCCTTTAATTGGAAAGATTAGTCAAAAAGTTAATTCCTTTTTTATGTTAAAAACACCATTTATTCATGATATGTTTTATAAGAGTAGTAATACGGTAGTTGGAGGATACTTAGCTGACTATATTTCGACAACTTTGTTCAAAAATAAAAGAATGCGAAAAATTCTTGCTGATTTTAATCCGGATTTAACTATTGCTACCCATTTTTTTGGAAGTAGTTTGATAAGTCATTATAACCATAAAGGTTTAATTAATTCTAAATTAGTTACTGTAGTTACTGATTATGAATCGTGTGAACTATGGCTTAATGATTACAAATGCGATGATTATTTAATTGTTGGTGATAAGAGTGAAGTACCATTCTTAGTAAAAAGAGGAATAGATAAGAAAAAAATAAAACCGTTAGGGATACCTATTGCACCGATTGTAGATAATAATTTTAAAAAAGAAAATTTGTTAAAAAAATTGGGAATAAAAGGCGACCGCTTAGTAGTAACATTCTTTGGTGGTGGTGGTAATGGTTCGACTACTTCAATTCCTTATATTAAAAGACTTATGAAAAATAATTTGGATTTAGATATTATTTATATTGCTGGAAATAATAAAAAGAGTAAAGAAATTGTGGATAATTATATTACAAATAATCATATTACTAATGTCCATACTTTAGGTTTTATAACTAATGTTCCAGAAATTTTACAAGTAAGTGATTTTGTGATTTCGAAACCAGGGGGAGCTCAGTCAACAGAGTGTTTATATTTTCATAAACCTATTATGATGATAAATGCAAGCGGTGGTCAAGAAATTGCTAATTATAAATTTTTTACCAAAAATGGTTATGGCAAGCGATTTAGAACTTCTTTTGGGTTGACTAGAGAAATTAAAAATATAGTTAATAATCCAAGTATTTTAAAAACTATGCAAAATAATATGGCTAAAAATGATAATAAAGATGCTATGGCAAAACTATATGAATTGTGTAATGACCTTTTAGAAAATAATAATTAAATTAATATTAAAAAAGAATGATAAAATAAAATCTTAAGTTTTAATTATAGATAAATAAAGATAAAAAATCATTAAGGATAAGAAAAAATTAAAAAGATAAAATTAAAGACAAAAGTAAAAAGGATAAAGTGGGATTATGAAAGAAGAGACAAAAAAATATTTAAATTTATTAAAGATACTTAGTGTTGATATGATAGATGCGGCTGGGGCAGGTTATCCGGGTATTTCTTTGGGTGCTAGTAGTATTATTTATACACTTTTTACTGAACATCTAAATATTATGCCAACTTCTCCACAGTGGTTGAATCGGGATCGTCTGGTTTTGTCAGCGGCGCATGCAACGGGGCTTGTGTATGCTAATATGTATATGGCAGGCTTTGATATTACTTTAGAAGATTTAAAAAAATTTGGGCAACCAAATAGTAAGACACCTCTTTTAAATGATATGTTAAAGACTAGTGGTATTGATTTAACGACGGGACCATCGGGGTATGGTTTTAGTGCGGCTGTTGGTATGGCTATCGGCGAAAAATATTATCAAAGTTTACTAAGTAAATATATTAAGAGTCAAAAGTTAATTAATCATTATATTTATTGTTTAATAAGTGATGGCGATATAGAATCAGGACTTTTAATGGAAGCAGCTTCTTTGGCAGGACTTTATAACTTAGGTAATTTGATTGTGTTATATGATTCTAATAACATGACGATGGATAATAATTTAGAAAAATCTAGTATTGATGATATTTTAAAAAAGTTTTCCAGTATGGGTTGGCAAACTGATTATGTTGGGGAAGGTTCGTCAGTTGATAAAGTTGATAAAGCTATTAAAAGAGCCAAGAGAGTAACTAATAAACCTAGTTTGATTGAAATTAAAACGGTTATTGGTAAAGACTCGTTCAACCAAAATACTAATATTGTTCATGACCACCCTTTAACAAAAGATGATTTAGAAAATTTAAAGAGAAAATATGGCTTTAGTACAGAAAAGTTTAATGTTGATGATAAATTATTAGATAGCTATCGTAAATATATTCGAAATAGAGTTTGTAGAAAGTTCAAATTATGGCAGGAATATCATGATGCGATGGCAAAATATCCGTCAAATGAAATTAGAATGCTGGTTAATTTTGCTGATAATAAAGATATTGGTTTTAATATCGATATGAATAGTTTTAAAATTGAAAATACTTATCAAGAAGAAATGACCGAATCTAATAATAAAATTTTAAATATTTTGGCTGATAAGATTCCCTTTATTTTAGGGGGTTCAAGTGATATGGCTTCTAGTTGTCGCGTTAACTTAAGTAAGGAAGCCAATTTTACTTCTAAAAATTATCTGGGGCGTAATATAACTTTTGGCGTTAGAGAAGCGGCAATGGGCAGTATTGTAAGCGGGATTTCTACTTATGGTTTTCAAACTTTTGCCGCAACCCATTTAAGATATGCTTATAATATGTTAGAAGATATAAAAATGAATTCGTTAATGAATTTGCCGGTTTGTTATATTTTTACTCATGATGGTTTTAGTAATTCTAAGAAAGGTTCTGTGGAATCTAGTTTTGAAGTACTTAATGTATTAAGAAATATACCCAATGTTTTAGTTTTTAGACCTAGTGATATTAATGAGATTATAGGTGTTTGGGGGACAATTTTAAAAGCTAAACAGACTACTTGTTTGATTTTAAGTGGCGAAATAACACACATTTTAAAAGGAAGTAAAGTAACTGGCGCTAGTAAGGGGGCTTATATTATTAGGGAAAGTAAGAGTAATGTTGCAACCGTATTGAGTAGTGGTTTTGATATTACTTTAACTTTAGTTGTTGCTGAGGAATTAATGAAGGAGGGCCTCGATTTAAGAGTAGTTTCGGTACCATGTAAGAATCTTTTAGATAAAATGAGTGATAGTGATAAAAATGCTCTTTTGGCTGGCAAAGTTATTGTGTTAGAATCTTCGGGTAAAGATATGTGGTGTCGTTATACTTCTTATGATAATATTATTGGCATTGATGATGTTATGCCTAGTGGTAGTGTTAACCAAAGTATGCAACAGTTAGGCTTTGACAAAGAAAGTATTAAATCTAAAATAAAAAATATCTTAAAAAAATAAAAAGTAATCTTGTTAAAATATATTAATTTATAATTAAACAAAATTACTTTTTTTAGTAGATTTATACTGGTCTTTATGGTACCATATTAGATAGATACATTTGATTGTTAGGTGCTTTCTTTCTCAGTCCATTTTTATCTTTTAAAAGTGGAAGGAGGCGGTCCTGTGAATGATTCTAAATGGAGTATTTAATTATGCTCATAGTAATTTTAGCCCTAGTGGACGAAATTATAAATTCCATCAAAAGGAAGTAAATTTTTTAATAAAAAATTTGAGAAGCACCTACTCAACATTGAATAGGTGCTTCTCACAAATAACCATAATGGACTGAGAAACATCTAACATACGAAATCAAATGTATCTCTTTTTTTATTTAAGAACTCTCGTTCTTTCTAATAGTAGTATAGCATACTTTATTTTTTTTGCAACTATTTGTTTGTCAGGGATAAAATAAATTTTTAACTTCCCGTTTTTTTACGCTGGGTAGTTAATCTTAAAAAATAATATGTAAACTACTATATTATAATTATAATAAATTTTTTGCTAGTTATACTTACTAAAAAAGACTTATCAAATTTGATAAGTCTCAGATTGTTGACAAAATGGCATGTTCTAAAAAGAATGTGTCTATTTTTTTAAATTTATTTGTGAATTTTGCTAAAA